>NZ_JBICYJ010000050.1:0-58544 GCF_043200835.1 Kitasatospora sp. NPDC048365 | reverse complement strand
ATCTGGCGTTGACTTTTGGCACGCTGTTGAGTTCTCAAGGAACGGACGCTTCCTTCGGACCGCCTTCCAGCGGGCCCTCCGGGCGCTTCGTTCGTGATTCGAGCTTATCAGATCGTTTACCGGGTGTTGACCGCGGCTTTACGTTCTGGACTTGCTCTGTTAACCGCCGACTCGCGGCGACCTGAGCAACGATAGCGGGTTCCGGGCGGAGTGCCAAAACGAGGCGCGCCCGGCTTCACCCATATGGGGGTGTGCGGGGTGGCTGAGCTGCGGGGGTGGGGATCGTCGGGGCCCGCCCGGATGCCGTAGAGTGCGGCGCGTCGGCCAAGTGGTCTAGTCCACTTGCGGGCCCGGCGGGCTGATCTTGATCTCCGTGCGGGGCGGTGCGTACACGTGCCGCTGCACGGAGGCCTCGTACGGCCGGTCGGGCGTGATCGCGGTATGTCCCGAGATGTCCGAAGTTGGCATAATTTAGGCTCAGTCGATGTACCGGCCGCTACCGCGGCCACACGCGCTGTACTCCGTACCTGGGAGGCTCCACCATGACCACTGTGACGTCGCCGCTCGCCGGTCGCGCCATCGGGCTCGCCAACGTGCCCGACCCCGTTTTCGCCGGCGCCATGGTGGGCCCCGGTACTGCGATCGACCCGGTCCGCGAGCCCACCGAGGCAGTGGCTCCCGTGGACGGGCTGGTCGTGTCGATGCACCCGCACGCCTTCGTGGTGATGGACTCGGACGGCCACGGCGTGCTGACCCACCTCGGGATCGACACCGTGCAGCTGAACGGCGAGGGCTTCGAGCTGCTGGTCAACAAGGGCGACCAGGTGAAGCGCGGCCAGCCGGTGATCAAGTGGAACCCGGCCGCGGTCGAGGCGGCCGGCAAGTCGCCGATCTCGCCGATCGTGGCGCTGGAGGCGTCCGCCGAGCAGCTGGGCGGGGTCGCCGAGACCGGTGACGTGGCCACCGGCGGCGAGCTCTTCACCTGGAACTGAGCCGGCCCCACCGCCCCGACGACGCAGAAGGAAACTCGGACAATGGAACGCACGCTGCGAGGCGTAGGTGTCAGCCACGGGGTCGCGATCGGCCAGGTGCGGCACATGGGCACGGCGGCGCTGGAGCCGCCGGCCACCCAGATCCCCAGTGAGGACGCGCCCCGCGAGCAGGCCCGGGCCCAGGCCGCGGTCGACGCGGTCGCGGCGGACCTGATCGCCCGCGGCAACCTGGCCGGCGGCGAGGCCCAGGCGGTCCTGGAGGCCCAGGCGCTGATGGCGCAGGACCCGGAGCTGATCGCGGACGTCAACCGCCGGATCGCGGTGGGCAGCAGCGCCGAGCGCGGCGTCTACGACGCGTTCGCGGCGTACCGCGCCCTGCTGGCGTCGGCGGGCGACTACCTGGCGGGCCGGGTGGCGGACCTGGACGACGTGCGGAACCGGATCGTGGCGCGCCTGCTCGGCGTGCCGATGCCGGGCGTGCCGGACAGCGACGAGCCGTACGTGCTGTTCGCCCGGGACCTGGCGCCGGCGGACACCGCGCTGCTGGACCCGACGCTGGTGCTCGGCTTCGTGACCGAGGAGGGCGGGCCGACCAGCCACAGCGCCATCCTGGCGCGGGCGATGGGCGTGCCGGCCGTGGTGGCGCTGCCCGGGGCGACCGATGTCGCCGAGGGCGTCGTGGTGGCGGTGGACGGTTCGACCGGTGACGTGCTGCTGGAGCCGGCGGTCGAGAAGCAGGACGAGCTGCGTCGGAAGGCGGCGGAGCGGAAGGCGGCGCTGGCGGCGTCCTCCGGTCCGGGGCAGACCTCGGACGGGTACAAGGTGCCGCTGCTGGCGAACGTCGGTGGCCCGGCGGACCTCCCGGCGGCGCTGGAGAACGGGGCCGAGGGCGTCGGCCTGTTCCGGACCGAGTTCCTGTTCCTCGACGACTCGGCCAAGGCGCCGAGCGAGGAGAAGCAGGTCGAGGCGTACCGCGCGGTGCTGGAGGCTTTCCCGGAGAGCCGCGTGGTGGTGCGCGTGCTGGACGCGGGCGCGGACAAGCCGCTCGACTTCCTGACCCCGGCGGACGAGCCGAACCCCGCGCTGGGCGTGCGCGGTCTGCGGACCCTGCTGGACCACCCGGAGGTGCTGGCCACGCAGCTGCGGGCGCTGGCGACGGCGGCCGAGGGGCTGCCGGTCCACCTCGAGGTGATGGCGCCGATGGTGGCCGACCGGGTGGACGCGCGGGCGTTCGCCGAAGCGTGCCGCGCGGCCGGGCTGCAGGCGAAGTACGGCGCGATGGTGGAGATCCCGTCGGCCGCGCTGCGGGCCCGGTCGATCCTGCAGGAGGTCGAGTTCCTCTCGCTGGGGACCAACGACCTTGCGCAGTACGCGTTCGCCGCCGACCGGCAGGTGGGTGCGCTGGCGCGGCTGCAGGACCCGTGGCAGCCGGCGCTGCTGGACCTGATCGCGGCGTCCGCGGACGCGGCGAAGGCGGCCGGGAAGAGCTGCGGCGTCTGCGGCGAGGCGGCGTCCGACCCGCTGCTGGCCTGCGTGCTGACCGGTCTGGGCGTCACCAGCCTGTCGATGGGCGCGGCGTCGATCCCGTACGTGCGGGCGACGCTGGCCAAGTACACGCTGGCGCAGTGCCGGCGGGCGGCGGAGGCGGCCCGGGCCGCGGACACCGCCGACGAGGCGCGGGCCGCGGCGCAGCAGGTGCTGTCGGGCGAGTGACACGCGCGGCCGTTCGGCCGCTGGTACTCCTGAGGGGTCCGGTTCCACCGTGGGGGGTGGAACCGGACCCCTCAGGCCGTTCCCGGGGCCGGGTCAGGCCCGGCGGTCGCGGCCGAGCTGCTCGAAGTACCGGAGGTGGTCGAGGTTGTCGACCGAGCCGGGGTTGACCGCCTGGGCGAGCGGGGTGCCGGAGAGCAGGCGCTTGACCGGGACCTCGATGCGCTTGCCGGTGAGGGTGTGCGGGAGGCCCTGGACCGCGATCACCTCGTCGGGGACGTGGCGCGGGGAGAGTTCGGTGCGCAGGGACGTCCGGATCCGGGAGACCAGGTCGTCGTCGAGGGCCGCGCCGGGGGTGAGGACGACGAAGAGCGGCATCCAGTAGCCGCCGTTGTCCTCCTCCAGGCCGATCACCAGGGATTCGGCGATCTCGGGGAGCCGCTCGACGACCTCGTAGATGTCGGAGGAGCCCATCCGGACGCCCTGGCGGTTGAGCGTGGAGTCGGAGCGGCCGTGGATGACCACGGTGCCGCGCCCGGTCACGGTGATCCAGTCGCCGTGCCGCCAGGTGCCCGGGTACATCTCGAAGTAGCTGTCGCGGTAGCGGGCGCCCTCGGGGTCGTTCCAGAAGCCGGTGGGCATCGAGGGCAGCGGCTTGGTGACGACCAGCTCGCCGACGGTGTCGGTGTGCGGCGCGCCGTGGACGTCCCAGGACTCGACGGCCGCGCCGAGGCACGGGGCCTGGATCTCGCCGAGGTGCACCGGGAGGGTCGGGACACCGCCGACGAAGCAGGAGCAGACGTCGGTGCCGCCGCTGACGCTGGCCAGCCAGACGTCGTGCTTGACCTCGTCGTAGATCCACTGGAAACCGTCGGGCGGCAGCGGGGAGCCGGTGGTGCCGATGCACCGGACCGCCGACAGGTCGAGGTCGCGTCCGGGGTGCAGCTCCGCCTTGCGGCTGGCGATCACGTACGCGGCGGAGGTGCCGAGGACAGTGGCGCGGGTGCGGGCGGCGACCGACCAGAGGGCGCCGGTGTCGGGGTGGCCCGGGCTGCCGTCGTAGGTGACGATCGTGGACCCGACGAGGAGGCCGGCGACGAGGAAGTTCCACATCATCCAGCCGGTGGAGGTGTACCAGAGGAAGCGGTCCTCGGGGCCGAGGTCCAGGTGGAGCGCGGCCTGCTTGAGGTGCTCGACGAGGATGCCGCCCTGGCTCTGCACGATGGCCTTCGGCAGGCCGGTGGTGCCGGAGGAGTAGAGCACCCAGAGCGGGTGGTCGAAGGGGACCTGCTCGAAGACCGGCTCGGTGTCGTCGGCGGTGAGGTCGTCCCAGTGCAGGGCGCCCTCCGGGGCCGGGCCGCCGAGCAGCGGGACGTGGACGACGGTGTGCAGGGTGGGGAGCTCGCGGCGGAGCTCGGCGACCACCTCGGTGCGGTCGTGGTCCTTGCCGCCGTAGTGGTAGCCGTCGATCGCGAACAGCACGGTCGGCTCGATCTGCTGCAGGCGGTCGAGCACGCTGCGGGCGCCGAAGTCCGGGGCGCAGCTGGTCCAGATCGCGCCGACGGCGGCGGTGGCGAGCAGGGCGACGGCCGCCTGCGGGATGTTGGGGAGGTACGCGCCGACCCGGTCGCCGGGGCCGACGCCCCGGGCGCGCAGCGCGGCGGCGAGCGAGCCGACCTGGCGGCGGAGCTCGGACCAGCTGATCTCGACGGGGGACTCGGTGGTCTCGTCGAGGTGCAGGATGGCCGCCTTGCCGGCGTTCGCCGGGTCCTCGGCGTGGCGCAGGGCGTGCTCGGCGTAGTTGAGGCGGGCGCCGGGGAACCAGCCGGCGCCGGGCATCGCCGGGTCGGCCAGGACGGCGGTCGGCTGCTCGCCGAAGCGGACGTCGAACCACTCGGTGACGGCCTGCCAGAAGCGGGAGAGGTCCTCGGTGGACCAGGCGTGCAGCGCGGCGTAGCGGGCGGCCGCCTCGTCGTCCGTCTCCACCGGGGCGAGCGGGGCGGCGGGGGCGCCGTGGTGTTCGGCGGCCCAGGCCTGGAAGGCGACCAGGCGGCTCGCGGCGGCGCGGGCCGGGTCGGGGCGCCAGAGCGGCTGGTCCTGGTGGGTCGGAGGGGTGCTCACGGTGGTGGTCTCCCGGCCGGTGTCTGTGGGGACGGTGGTGCTTGTGGCGAGCCGTCCGAGCTGTGCTGACGGTGCAGACCATGCCATGTGATCGTCTTGTGCGCCAGGGTGTCGCGGTCTGGTCGGGCGGGTGGCGAGGTGGTAGACCGACTGGCATGGCAGCGACATATGACGTGGTGATCGTGGGTGGCGGGCACAACGGGCTGGTGGCGGCGGCCTACCTGGCGCGCGCCGGGCGCAGCGTGCTACTGCTCGAACGGCTCGGCCGGACCGGGGGCGCGGCGGTGTCCGCACAGGCGTTCAGCGGAGTGGACGCGCGGCTGTCGCGGTACTCCTACCTGGTGAGCCTGCTCCCCCGGAAGATCGTCGACGAGCTGGGCCTGCGGATCGAGCTGCGCCGGCGGCGGTACTCCTCCTACACGCCCGTGCGGCGGGACGGGCAGGACGGCGGGCTGCTGGTCGACCAGCAGGACGTCGGGCGGACGGCGGCCTCGTTCCGGCAGCTGACCGGCGGGGACCGGGAGTTCGCCGCCTGGCGGGAGTTCTACGGGATGACCGGGCGGCTCGCCGAGCGGGTGTTCCCCACACTCACCGAGCCGCTGCCGACCCGGGAGGAGCTGCGGCGGCGGGTGGACGACCCGGTGGCGTGGGCGGACCTGTTCGAACGGCCGCTCGGGGAGACCGTCGAGCGGCGCTTCGCGGACGACGTGGTGCGGGGCGTGGTGCTGACGGACGCGCTGATCGGGACGTTCACCCACGCGCACGACCCGTCGCTGGCGCAGAACCGGTGCTTCCTCTACCACGTGGTCGGCGGCGGCACCGGCGACTGGGACGTACCCGTCGGCGGGATGGGCGCCGTCACCGACGCGCTCGCCGGCGCGGCGCGGGCCGCGGGCGCGGAGCTGCGGACCGGGTGCGAGGTGCTGGCCGTCGACCCCGGGAGTGCGGTGTCGGAGGTCGCGTACCGGGACGCGGACGGGGTCGAGCGTTCGGTCGGGGCGCGGTGGGTGCTGTGCAACGCGGCGCCCGCGGAACTGGACCGGCTGCTGGGGGTGAGCGGTGGCGAGCGGCCGCAGGGCGCACAGCTGAAGGTCAACATGCTGCTGCGGCGGCTCCCCCGGCTGCGGGACGGCGCGGTGGACGGACGCGAGGCCTTCGCCGGGACACTGCACCTCGCCGAGTCGTACCGCGAGCTGGAGACCGCGTACCGGGAGGCCGAGGCCGGGCGGATCCCGGCGCCCGGGCCGTCGGAGATCTACTGCCACTCGCTGACGGACCGTTCGATCCTCGGGGCGGAGGCGGACCGGGAGGGGTGGCAGACGCTCACTCTGTTCGGGCTGCACCAGCCGGCCGGACTGTTCACGGCGGACCCGGAGAAGGCGAGGGAGACGGCGCTGGCCGCCGTCCTGGCGCCGCTGGAGGCCGCACTCGCCGAGCCGCTGGCCGACTGCCTCGCGGTCGACGGCGACGGGCGGCCCTGCCTGGAGGTGAAGACACCGCTGGACCTGGAGGCGGACCTGCGACTGCCCGGCGGGAACATCTTCCACCGCGAGCTGGCGTTCCCGTGGGCGGCGGAGGGAGCGACGGACGACCGGTGGGGCGTGGCGACCGGGCACCCGCGGGTGCTGCTGTGCGGCGCCGGCGCGATCCGCGGCGGCGGGGTCAGCGGCATCCCGGGCCACAACGCGGCGATGGCCGTCCTGGGCCGGTAGCCGCACGGCGGTCGCCCGGGGCCGGTGGGGCGGGAGCCCTGCGGGCGGCCGCGCTGTGGGGAGGGCCGTCGGGAGGCACGCGCGGCTTGCGGCGGGGCGGCCCGGCGCAGCCAAGGGTAAGGAGCGGCGGCGGGCGAGTGGCCCTGCTGGCGGGCGGGCGGGCGCGCTCGCGCAGCGACTTCGGGGGCGCGTGAAGGCCTGCCCCCCGGCGGGGTGAGGGCCCTGCGGGCGGCCGCACGGTATGGAGCGGCTTCGGGGGGCGGCGCCGTTGGGGTGAGGGGGCCGCACGCTCGCGGAGCGGGGCCGCGGGAAGGGCGGCACGATCGCCGAGGCGGGCCCGGCGCAGCCAGGGGTGAGCGCCTGCGGCGCGACGAGGTCAGGGGCGGCAGCGGGGCGAGTGGCCCTGCGGGCGGGCGCGCGCTCGCGCGGCGAATTCGGTTGGGGCGAGGGGCTGCTCGCGGGGCGGGGTCGTGGGAAGGGTGCACGGTCGCTGAGGCGGGCCGGGTGGGGTGGCTGGGTCTGCGGGTGGGTGGGGTCAGGGGGTCAGCAGGGTGGTGAGGTCGGTGAAGAGGCGGGTGGCGGCGGTGTGGGCGCTGGGGGTGATGGTGTCGAGGGTGAGGAAGCCGTGGATCTGGCCGGGTTCGCAGCGGTGGGTGACGGGGACGCCGGCGGCGGCGAGGCGGGTGGCGTAGGCGTCGCCCTCGTCGCGGAGGGGGTCGTGCTCGGCGGTGACGACGACGGCCGGGGGGAGGTCGTGGAGGTCGGCGGCGAGCGGGCTGACGGTGGGGAGGGCGCGCATCGCGGGGTCGGGGACCCACTGCTCGATGCCCCAGGCGAGGGCGTCGGCGTCCAGGACCCAGCCGGTGCCCTTGGTGCGGATGCTGGGCCGGGAGAGGGTGAGGTCGGTGTTGGGGTAGAGCAGGACCTGTCCGGCCGGGCGGGGGCCGTTCTCGTCGCGCAGGCGCAGGCAGGCGAGGGCGGCGAGGTGGCCGCCGCAGCTGTCGCCCATGACGATCAGCGGCAGGTCGGGGGCCGAGGCGGCGGCCCGGCGGACGGCGGCGACGGCGTCGTCGACGGCGGCGGGCCAGGGGTGTTCGGGGGCGCGGCGGTAGTCGACGGCGAGGACGGCGGCGCCGGTGGCGGCGGCGATCCGGCGGCAGGCGCGGTCGTGCGAGTCGAGGTCGCCGATCACCCACATGCCGCCGTGCAGGAAGACGACGGTGGCCCGGGGCTCGGGCACGGGCAGGTAGTGGCGGGCCGGGGTGCCGGCGACGGTGAGGTCGGTGACGGCGTGGAGTTCGGGTCCGCGGGGCTGGGTCCGGACCCGGCCGCGCTGGGCGCGGCGGAGTTCGGCGGCGCCGAGTTCGCGGGCGGTCGGCCCGGGGTCGCGGCGTACGGCGGTGACGAAGGCTTCGAGTTCGGCGTCGGCGAAGGTGCTCACGCGTGGTTGAACGCGCTGTCGAACTCGCCGTTGAACCAGGACCGCGCGACCCGGGTGTGGAACGGGAAGGCGAGCGGGGTGTCGACGGTGGCGAGCTGCCAGCCGTCGGTCTCGTCGGTGGGCGCGGAGGGCGGCAAGGCGTCCAGGTCGCGGGCGGGGAGGAGGGCGAACAGGCAGAGGAAGCCGCCGCGGGTGTCGGAGTCGGTGGCGACCAGGGACACCTCGGCCGGGTCGGCCAGGATGCCGGTCTCCTCGCGGAGCTCCCGGACGGCGGCCTGCTGCCAGCTCTCGCCGTAGTCGATGTAGCCGCCGGGCAGGGCGAGTTCGCCGTAGCCGGGCTCGATGGTCCGGCGGATCACGGTGAGGCGGGTGTCGCCGTCCGGCATGCGGACCGGGAGCAGGGCGACGGTGACCGGCAGCGGGTTGCGGTAGCTGATCCCGGCGCAGGCGGGGCAGGCGCGGGGCCAGCCGTCGGTGCCCGGCGGGTAGGTGGTGCCGCAGAAGTGGCAGTGGGTGTTGGGTCCGTAGACGCGCTGCTCCGCCGGGTGGGTGGTCATGGGGTGGATGGTAGTCCGGTGGGTGCGGTGGGCGGGGTGGTTCGGGCAGGTCCGGGGGCGGGGCGCAGCAGGGGCGGGTGGAGGCGGGTGGCCGGGCCGGGCCGGTAGCGGCGGGCGCGCGGGCCGCCGCGGGTGCCGCCGCGTTCGGTGGTGGCGCCGGTGGGTTCGAGGAATCCGGGGACGGAGAGCACCTTGCGGTGGAAGTTGCCGGGGTGCAGCGGTTCGCCCCAGACGGCCTCGTAGACGGCGCGCAGTTCGGGGACGGTGAAGTCGGCGGGCAGGAAGGCGGTGGCGAGCGGGGTGTTCTCGAGTTCGGCGCGGGCCCGGTCGAGGGCGTCGGCGAGGATCCGGGCGTGGTCGAAGGCGAGCGTGCCGGGGTCGAGGGTGTCGACGGGGTGCCAGGCGGCGGCCGCGGCGTCGGTGCCGGCCTGCGGGTCGGGCAGGTCGGGGGCGAAGGCGAGGTGGGCGACGGACAGGACGTGCATCCGGGGGTCGCGGTCGGGGGCGCCGTAGCTGCCGAGCTGCTGGAGGTGGACGCGGGGCAGCTCGGCGAGGCCGGTCTCCTCGGCGAGTTCGCGGGCGGCAGCGGTCGCCGGGTCCTCCTGTCCGGCGCGCAGGAACCCGCCGGGCAGGGCGAGGCGGCCAAGGTAGGGCGGGGCGCCGCGTTCGACCAGCAGGACGTGCAGGGTTCCGGCGCGGAGGGTGAGCGCGACGACGTCCGCGGTCACGGCGATGGGCGGGAACGCGCGCGGGTCGTACGCGGCGAGCCACGCCCGTTCGTCGGCGGGCTCGGGGGTCGGCATCGCGGGCGCTCCTCGGGTTGTGCTCGTACGGAGATCAACGTAGCGCAGCGGGTGGGATGATCATCCGGAGTATCGGGGCGGGTGGTCGGAGGGGGTTGGCATGGGGGCACGGTTCAGGCGGGCGTGGCCGTGGCTGCTGGTGGTCGGTGTGGTGCTGGCGCTGGTCGCGGGGGTGGTGCTGGCGGGCTTGCGGTGGCTGAACGGGCCCACCCGCGGCTACGCGGTCGGCACCTGGCGTTCGGAGGCGGGGACCGTGGTGCAACTGGCCGCGGACGGGACCGTGCGGGCCGAGGGGCTGCCGGCGGACGAGAACTGCTGGCTGCCCTCGGGCGAGCGGGTGCGGTTCTCGGCGTCGGGGACGTGGGAACCGGGGCTGATCGACTCGGTCGGGCCGGGGGTGGTCCTGACGCTGAAGGCCGACGGGAAACTGCTGCCCTGCTACGTGAGCCTGGCGTACGCCGGGAAGCCGTGGCTGGAGGGGCTGGTGTTCAACGACGGCCTGGACCTCAATCCGCTGGCCAAGGACTGAACGGGCCTATGGTCGGAGGGAGGACGCACTCCGGGAGGTCGTCGTGGTCGGTGGGTTCGCTGCGGCGCTGACGGGCGGGCCGCTGGTGCTGGACGGGGGCCTGTCCAACGAGTTGGAGGCCGGCGGGCACGACCTCTCGGACCGGCTGTGGTCGGCGCGGCTGCTGATGGAGGGGCCGGAGGCGATCGTCGCCGCGCACCGGGCGTACTTCGAGGCGGGTGCCGAGGTCGCGATCACCTCCAGCTACCAGGCGAGCTTCGAGGGCTTCGCGCTGCGCGGCGTGGGCCGGGCGACCGCGGAGCGGCTGCTGGGGCTGAGCGTGGAGCTGGCCCGGCAGGCCGCCGAGGAGGCCGACGCGGAGGGGCCCGGCGGCCGGCGGCTGTGGGTCGCGGCGTCGGTCGGGCCGTACGGGGCGGTGCTCGCCGACGGTTCGGAGTACCGGGGGCGGTACGGGCTGAGCGAGGTCGAGCTGGAGCGCTTCCACCGGCCGCGGCTGGAGGCGCTGGTGGCGGCCGGGCCGGACGTGCTGGCGGTCGAGACGGTGCCGGACACGGACGAGGCGCGGGCGGTGCTGCGGGCGCTGCACGGGCTGGGGGTGCCGGCGTGGCTGTCGTACAGCGTCGCGGACGGGCGGACCCGGGCCGGGCAGCCGCTGGCGGAGGCGTTCGCCCTGGCGGCGGACGCCGACGAGGTGGTGGCGGTGGGGGTGAACTGCTGCACGCCGGCGGACGCCGACGCGGCGGTGGCGGTGGCCTCGGCGGCGGGCGGGAAGCCGGTGGTGGTCTACCCCAACAGCGGGGAGCGGTGGGACGCGGGCGCGCGGGCGTGGGTGGGCGGGCGGACCTTCCGGGCGGACCGGGTGCGGGGGTGGGTGGCGGACGGGGCGCGGCTGGTGGGCGGCTGCTGCCGGGTGGGGCCGGCGGAGATCGCGGAGCTGGCGGGGATCGTGCGAGGGCGGCCTCCGACGGGGTAGGCGCTCGACGGGGGTGGGGGCGGGGGACGTCCTGCGAGCGCGGCAGAGTGCGGCAGAGTGCGTCGCTGGGCGCGCCCACGCGGCGGAGCCGCATCCGGGCCGAGCCCCGCGCCCCCGGGTGGCTCGCCACACGGTCGGGGCCAACCGTGTGGCAGAGTGGTGGCGATAGCCTTGCGGTCGACAATGTCGACCACCAGTTCTGCGGAGGTAGCCGATGCCCGGCCCGATCCAGTCGCTCTCCCGGGCGGCGGCGATCCTGCGGCTCCTGGCCGGCGGGGAGCGCCGGCTGGGCCTGTCCGAAGTGGCGGCGTCGCTGGATCTGGCGAAGGGCACCGCACACGGCATCCTGCGGACGCTGCAGCAGGAGGGCTTCGTCGAGCAGGATCCGGAGAGCGGCAAGTACCAGCTGGGCGCGGAGCTGCTGCGGCTGGGGCAGAGCTACCTGGACGTGCACGAGCTGCGGGCGCGGGCCCTGGTGTGGGCGGACGACCTGGCCCGGGCGGCCGGGGAGACGGTCTACCTGGGGGTCCTGCACCAGCAGGGGGTGCTGATCGTGCACCACGTGTTCCGGCCGGACGACACCCGGCAAGTGCTGGAGGTCGGCTCGATGCAGCCGCTGCACTCGACCGCGCTGGGGAAGGTGCTGCTGGCGTACGACCCGGTGGCGCGCGGAGAGTTGGGCGCCGACCCGCTGGAGTCGTACACCAACCGCACGCTGACCTCGCTCGGGGACGTGGACGCGGAGTGCGCGCTGATCCGCGAGCGCGGCTGGGCGGACGCCGTGGAGGAGACCTGGGAGGGCGTGGCGTCGATCGGGGCGCTGATCCAGGACCGGCGGCGCAACCCGGTGGGCGCGGTGTGCATCAGCGGCGCGGTGGAGACGGTCTGCGAGGACGGTTTCGTGAAGCCGTCGCTGGTGGCGTCGGTGCGCAGCGCCGCCCGGGCGATCTCCCGGGACCTGGGGGCGGGCCGCTTCTGACCTGCCGCTACTGACTGTTCCGCGCCGGGCGCGGGTGGGCGACACGCCTGCCCGCGCCCTTCGCATGTCCGGACATATCCGTCGGTACGTTCGCTGAGTCACAGCTGCGTAACCCCGCCTTGACGTGGGGCTGACATCGGGAGAAGCTTCCGCATGTCGGTCGACATTGTCGAACGGCGGACGGTCGGATCGGACCCACCTGGCGCTCACCCGCACAGCGATCGGCCGTTCACCTGCCCCCACCCGCTCCTCCGGGCCATCTGGACAAGGGAGTCTCTGTGTCCGCGTTCTCCAACGGCGACATCTTCGTCGGCGAAACCCTCGGCACCGCCGCGCTGATCCTGCTCGGTGGCGGCGTCTGCGCCGCCGTCACGCTCAAGAAGTCCAAGGCCATCAACGCGGGCTGGCTCGCGATCACCTTCGGCTGGGGCTTCGCGGTCATGATCGCCGCCTACATGTCGGCGCCGAAGTCCGGCGCGCACCTGAACCCCGCGGTGACCCTGGCCATCGCCGTCGACACCGGCGAGTGGAGCAAGGTGCCGCTGTACCTGGGCTCCCAGTTCCTCGGCGCGATGATCGGCGCCGTGCTGGTCTGGCTGACCTACCTCGGCCAGTTCCAGGCCAACGAGGAGCCCACGCTCGGCATCTTCTCGACCGGCCCGGAGATCCGGAACCCGATCCAGAACCTGCTCACCGAGATCATCGGCACTCTGGTGCTCTGCCTGGCGATCCTCACCCAGGGCCTCAACAAGGGCCTGGGCCTGTCCGGCCTGGGCATCCTGATCGTCGCCTTCACCGTGGTCGGCATCGGCCTGTCGCTCGGCGGCCCGACCGGCTACGCGATCAACCCGGTCCGCGACCTGGGCCCGCGCATCGTCCACGCGCTGCTGCCGATCCCCAACAAGGGCGGCTCCGACTGGTCGTACGCCTGGATCCCGGTGCTCGGCCCGGTCATCGGCGGCCTGCTGGCCGGCGGCCTGTACCACGTCGCATTCTGACGAGCGTTTGCTCCACGCCTGAGCACGGGGACTGACCCAGGGTCAGGCCCGCTCCTCCCCCGCCACCCTCATCCAGAGCCGAGGACCCCCGTATGACTGCCAACTACATCGCCGCGATCGACCAGGGCACCACCTCCAGCCGCTGCATCATCTTCGGCGCCGACGGCCGGATCGTCTCGGTCGACCAGCAGGAGCACTCGCAGATCTTCCCGCAGCCGGGCTGGGTGGAGCACGACGCCGCCGAGATCTGGACCCGCGTCCAGTCGGTGGTGCGCGGCGCGCTGGACAAGGCCGGCCTGAGCAAGGACGACATCCGCGCGATCGGCATCACCAACCAGCGCGAGACCACCGTGCTGTGGGACAAGAACACCGGCGAGCCGGTCCACAACGCGCTGGTCTGGCAGGACACCCGGACCGAGGGCCTGTGCCGCGAGCTCGGCCGCAACGTCGGCCAGGACCGCTTCCGCCGCGAGACCGGCCTGCCGCTGGCCTCCTACTTCGCCGGCCCGAAGATCCGCTGGCTGCTGGACAACGTCGAGGGCCTGCGCGAGCGCGCCGAGGCCGGCGACATCCTGTTCGGCACCATGGACACCTGGGTGATCTGGAACCTCACCGGCGGCGTCAACGGCGGCAAGCACGTCACCGACGTCACCAACGCCTCCCGCACCATGCTGATGAACCTGCACACGCTGGAGTGGGACGAGTCCATCGCCCAGTCGATGGAGGTCCCGCTGGCGGTCCTCCCCGAGATCCGCTCCTCCGCCGAGGTCTACGGCAACGCGGTCGGCGACCTGGAGGGCGTGCCGGTCGCCTCGGCGCTCGGCGACCAGCAGGCCGCGCTCTTCGGCCAGACCTGCTTCGACGAGGGCGAGGCCAAGTCCACCTACGGCACCGGCACCTTCCTGCTGCTCAACACCGGCGAGAAGGTCGTCAACTCCTACCACGGCCTGCTGACCACGGTCGGCTACCGGATCGGCGACCAGAAGCCGGTCTACGCCCTGGAGGGCTCGATCGCCGTCACCGGCTCGCTGGTGCAGTGGCTCCGCGACCAGCTCGGCATCATCTCCACCGCCGCCGAGATCGAGACCCTGGCCTCGACCGTCGACGACAACGGCGGCGCCTACTTCGTCCCGGCCTTCTCCGGCCTGTTCGCCCCGTACTGGCGCTCCGACGCCCGCGGTGTGATCGCCGGCCTCACCCGGTACGTCACCAAGGGCCACCTGGCCCGGGCCGTCCTGGAGGCCACCGCCTGGCAGACCCGCGAGGTCGTCGACGCGATGGAGAAGGACTCCGGCGTGACCCTGACCGCGCTCAAGGTCGACGGCGGCATGACCTCCAACAACCTGCTGATGCAGAACATCGCCGACGTCCTCGACGCCCCCGTCGAGCGCCCGTACGTCGCCGAGACCACCGCGCTCGGCGCCGCGTACGCCGCCGGTCTCGCGGTCGGCTTCTGGAACGACCTCGACACCCTGCGGGCCAACTGGCACCGGGCCGCCGAGTGGACGCCGCGGATGGACGAGGCCACCCGCGAGTCCGAGTACAAGAAGTGGCTCAAGGCCGTGGAGCGCACCATGGGCTGGGTCGAGGAGGACGAGCACACCAACTGACGGCAAGGCCGGTCGGGACCACCTGGTCCCGGCCGGCCGCTTCGACGTTCGCGACCCGCCGCACCCGGGCCGCACCGCACACCGAGAGGAGACACGGCGCCGCCCGACCCGCGCGCCGTACACACACCATGGCAACCATCCCGACCCTCGGCGCCGAGCGCACCCCCGGACGCACCGCCACCCGCGCGGAGACCCGCGAACTGCTCGGCAAGGCCACCTACGACCTGCTCGTCATCGGCGGCGGCATCCTCGGCACCGCGACCGCCTGGACCGCGGCCCAGGCCGGCCTCAAGGTCGCCATGGTCGACGCCGGCGACTTCGCCGGCGCCACCTCCAGCGCCTCCTCCAAGCTCGTCCACGGCGGCCTGCGCTACCTGCAGACCGGCGCCGTCAAGCTGGTCGCCGAGAACCACAAGGAGCGCCGGGCGCTGGCCACCGACGTCGCGCCGCACCTGGTCAACCCGCTGACCTTCTTCGTCCCCGTCTACAAGGGCGGCCCGCACAGCGCGCCCAAGCTCGGCGCCGGCGTCTTCCTCTACTCCGCGCTCTCCGCGTTCCGCGACGGCATGGGCCGGGTCTCCACCGCCGCCCACGCCGCGCAGCAGGTGCCGGCGCTGCGCACCGAGGGCCTGCGCTCGGTCGCCGTCTACGGCGACCACCAGATGAACGACTCGCGGGTCGCCGTGATGACCGTCCGGGCCGCCGTCGAGTCCGGCGCCGTGGTGCTCAACCACGCCGAGGTGACCGGCCTGCGCTTCACCGGCGGCCGGGTCTCCGGCGCCGAGCTGCGGGACCGCCTGGACGGCACCGAGTTCGGGGTCTCCGCCCGCCTGGTGCTCAACGCGACCGGCCCGTGGGTCGACCACCTGCGGAAGATGGAGGACGCCGGCGCCGCCCCGTCCATCCGGCTGTCCAAGGGCGCGCACGTCGTCGTCAAGCGCCGCACGCCGTGGCGGGCCGCGCTGACCATCCCGATCGACAAGTACCGCGTCTCGTTCGCGATCCCGTGGGAGGACCACGTCCTGCTCGGCACCACCGACGAGGAGTACACCGGCGACCCGATGGACGTCCGGGCCACCCAGGCGGACATCGACCAGATCATGGACGAGGCCGGCCACGCCATCCGCGACGAGCACCTCGACCGCGACCTGATCACCTACTCCTTCGCCGGCCTGCGCGTCCTGCCCGGCGGCCCCGGCGACACCGCGGCCGCCAAGCGCGAGACCGTCGTCACCGAGGGCCGGGGCGGCATGCTCTCGGTCGCCGGCGGCAAGTGGACCACCTACCGGCACATCGGCCGGGCCGTGCTCAACAAGCTCAAGAACGTGCCCGGCACCGGCCTCGCCGAGGACATGTCGCCGTTCCCGGCGACCGTGCCGCTGCCCGGCGTCGGCGCGCCGAACGCCGTCGCGCACCGCCTGCTGGTCGACCGCGAGCCCGGATCCCGGATGGAACCGCTGGTGGCCAAGCACCTGGCCTCGCACTACGGCACCCTGTCCTTCGACATCGCCCGCCTGATCGCCGACGACCCGGCCCTCGGCGCCCCGATCCACGAGGACGGCCCCGACGTCTGGGCCCAGGTCGCGTACGCCGCCGACAACGAGTGGGCGTACACCGTCGACGACGTGCTGCGCCGCCGCACCACCATGACCGTCCGCGGCCTCGACACCCCGGAGATCCGCGAGCAGGTGCAGGCCTTCCTCGCGAAGCGTGGGACCAAGTAGACACAGCCTGAAGAAGCGTCAGAAGTAGCCGAGTACGTGGAAGGGGCGGGCACCGGCCGGTGCCCGCCCCTTCCACGTGCCCGCTCAGAGCGCGGTTCTGACCACGGCCGGCGGCTGCCAGGTGCCGTCCAGGGCCTCGGGGTCGGGCCAGTAGGCGCGCAGGTAGAGGGAGAACCGGCCCGCCGGAGCGGGCAGCCAGTTCGGCCGGTCCGCGGGGTCCGCGGGGGGCTTCGCCCCTGCGTGGAGGGTCAGGGATCCGTCGGGGGCGAAGCGCAGGTCCTGGTTCTTGGTCCCCAGCGAGTAGCGGTTCAGGTCGTTGGGCTGGAAGAAGTGGTGCTCGTTGTAAAGGGTGACCGACCAGAAGCCCTTCACCGGCGGGAGCGCCCCGGGCGGGAAGGTGAGCGTGCAGCCGTGCTCGCCGTCGAGCAGTTCGCCGTCACGGTCCAGGTCCTGGTAGAAGTACGCGGTCTCGCCGGGCAGGTTGACGAAGATGTTCGCCCGGCCCATCGCGGTGCGGCTGAGGTAGTCGCCGCCGAACGCCGCTCCGTTGCGCTGGGTGCTCCAGTGGTGGTCGAGCGGGACGCCGATGTTGCGGAACTCGAACAGCTCCTGCAGCAGGGTGGCGTCGGCGTCGGCCGCCGTGGCCCGCAGCACCTCGGCGGCAGCCGGGTTGCGCGCCGCTTCGTCCGTGAGGGAGCGGACGAGGGCGTACAGCGCCTCCTCCCCGGCCCGCGGCGGTACTTCCTCCAGGACCGCGGGCAGCAGGTCGAAGAAGGTCTCGGGGTCGACCCAGCGGGTCTCCCGCTCGCCGCTGGTCGCCTCGCCCGCCGGGTAGTGCGGTGCCCGGGCCCAGTCCGTGGTGCGCGGCCGGCCGGTGAACTCGGCCAGGGGGTAGGCCATGATCTGGTCGATCAGCGGTCGGAGAGCCGCCCTGTCCTCATCGGTGTCGTTCATGAATGTCCGCGGGATGCACGCGGCGATCCGGGTGTCGTACCGGAGGACGTCGGCGATGCCCTCGGGGACCTCGCCCTCCCAGTCGTCGGGAGCCAGCAGGTAGCAACCGGGCTCGGTGCCGTACATGGCGCCGAGGCGGCCGAAGGACTCGGTGCGCTGGTCGACGAGCTGGTAGACCCAGAACCGGCCGCCGAAGTCCGGGACCTGGATCACGGACGGGCCGCGCCGCGCGTCCAGGATCCCGAGTCCGTAGACGACGTCCTGGTTCGGGCAGGCGACGAGCCGTTCCTCGGGGACGATGTAGTCGCGCAGCATCCCCAGCGATCCCGGCGGGGCAGCCGGCACCACGCCGCCGAGCAGCCCGGGGGCGGGGACTTGCTCCATGATCGAGAGCCGGTTGTGCATGTTGACCAGCGGCCAGCCCCAGAGGAAGGCGAACCGGCCCAGGGTGCGGAGGTAGTCGTCGGTCATCCGCTCACCCGGAATCGGGAGCGCCAGGTCGGTCGGCAGGCCGCGGGAGGATGAGGAGGTCGCCATGGGCCGACCGTATGAACCCGGCCCCCGCCCCGCACCGAGGATGGGCCGTCCGGGTGACCGGCTACCGGAGCGCGAGTTCGGCGACGACGGCGCGGTGGTCGGAGCGCGGGAGGGTGTGCTCGGAGATCGCCACGGCGGTGAGGGCCGGGCCGTGCAGGACGTGGTCGATCTGGATGAGCGGCGGGAGGTAGGGGAAGTCGGCGTTGTCCTCGGGCCAGGTGGGGGCGAGGCCGTGGCCGAGGTCGGCGGCGGTGTCGGCGAGGCCGGTGGCGATCAGGTCGCGCATCGGGCTGTGGTCGAGGGTGGCGTTGAAGTCGCCGAGCAGGACGGCGTCGCGGGTGCGGCCGGGAGCGGCCTTGCGCAGGTCGTGCAGGCCCTCGGCCCAGCGGCGGGCGTCGCCGAGCGGGTAGTAGGTGTGCACGGCGACGAGCTGGACCGGGTGGCCCGCGAGGTCGACGGTGATGTTGGTGGTCGGCCAGGCGGGGTCGGCGGCGGAGGTGATCGGGAGCCGCGAGTACAGCGCGGTGTCGGTGCCCGCGGGCTTCTCCCGGTGCGGCAGCAGTTCGCGGATGCCGGCCCGGTCGAGGGCGTCGGCGGCGGAGGTGCTGAGCTCCTCGACGGCGAGGACGTCCACGCGCTGCTCGCGGACCAGGTCGACCAGGGACTTCGGGGAGACCTGCCCGAGGTAGGCGTTGCTGGTGGCGACGCGCAGCCGGGGCGCGGCAGCGGGGACGGAGTCGGACACCAGACGGGGGACGATCCACCAGAGCTGGAGGACGACGAGGAGGAGGGCGAGCGCGCCGGTGCGCCAACAGCGCAGGGCGAGCAGCAGCGCGAGCACGACCAGGGTGGCGAGGGCGACGTACGGGAGCACGACGATCGGCAGGGCGAGGACCGTGCCGTCGTCGAGGCCGCCGATCCGGACGACGGCGAGGAAGGCGGCGAAGGCCAGGACCGGGGCGCTGACGGCCAGTGCGGTGACGGTCGGCCACCGCCTGCGGCGGGTGGTGTTCTGCGCGTCGTCCGTCATGGTGCCCTCCCGGTCCCGGCGGGCTTGATCGTTTACCGCCGACGTGGACTGTAGACGAGCCGGGGAGGGCGCCGGTTCCGCCGCACCGGGGACGTCCGGGGCTCGGGGGGCGCCTCAACGTCCCGTCGGCGGGCCGCCCTCGGGGAGCGCCCCGAGGACCCTGGCGAGGGCCGGCGGGCGGTCGCCGTCCGCGGCGACGATCTGGCGGTGGCCGGAGGTGACGAGGTACTGGAAGCCGTCGGCGATCGGCGGGCCGGTCGGCCGGGCCGGGAGCTTCGCGTAGGCCGGGTCCGCCAGGGCGGCCCGCAGCTCGGCGAGCTCGGCGGGGGCCAGCTGCCCGCTCCTGGGCGGCTTGCTGCCGACCCTGATGGTGTAGGCGCCGTCGGTGTGGACGACGACGCTGTTGTCGACACCCGCGAAGCCACCGCTGACGGTCACCTCGACCAGGAGATCCTGCGGGGCGGGCTCAGCGGTGGCAGCGGTGGGCGCCGCGGTGGCGGTCGGCCCGTCGGCCGGGGCCGCGGGGCCCCGACCGCAGCCCGTCAGCGTGACCACCGCGACCAGGGCCGCGGCGGCTCCGCACCACAACCGGTACCGCATTGCGCTCTCCATGGGGCGAGCATGCCCGCTCGCGCACCCTTCGGGCCAGAGCTAGAGCACCCAGCCGAGCGGAATGATGATCGCGATGGCGACCACCGAGATGACGGTCTCCATCACCGACCAGGACTTGATCGTCTGGCCGACGCTCATCCCGAAGTACTCCTTGACCAGCCAGAACCCGGCATCGTTGACGTGCGAGAAGAACAGCGATCCGGCGCCGATGGCGAGCACCAGCAGGGCGGCGTGGGTGGAGGACATGTCGGCCGCGAGCGGGGCGACGATGCCGGCCGCGGTGATGGTGGCGACGGTCGCGGAGCCGGTGGCGAGGCGGATCAGGACGGCGATCAGCCAGCCCAGCAGCAGCGCGGAGATGTGCCACTTGCTCGACCACTCGCTGACGGCGTTGCCGACGCCCACGTCGATCAGGGTCTGCTTGAAGCCGCCGCCCGCGCCGACGATGAAGACGATGCCGGCGATCGGGCCGAGCGAGCCGCCGACCGTCTGGGAGATCCGGTCCTTGCTGAACCCGGCGGCCCGGCCGAGGGTGAGCATCGCGAGCAGGGTGGCGGCGAGCAGCGCGATCAGCGGCGAGCCGACGAAGTCGAAGACCCGCTGGACGGGGGCCTTCGGGTCGTCGATCACGACGTCGGCGAGGGCCTTGCCGAGCATCAGGACGACGGGCAGCAGGATGGTGGCCAGGACGGCCCCGAAGCGCGGGGTCTTCTCCCGCTCGGCCACCACGGGCGCGGTGGTGGTGGGGATCTCCAGCGGGCCGACCCAGCGTTCGGCGACCCGGGCGAAGAGCGGTCCGGCGACGATCAGGGTGGGGACGGCGACCAGCAGGCCGAGCGCGAGGGTGATGCCGAGGTCGGCCTTGAGCGCGTCGACGGCGACCAGCGGGCCGGGGTGCGGCGGGACGAGGCCGTGCAGGACGGAGAGTCCGGCGAGGGCGGGGATGCCGAGCCGCAGCAGCGGGACGTTGCCGCGCCGGGCGACCAGCAGCACGATCGGGATCAGCAGCACCACGCCGACCTCGAAGAACAGCGGCAGGCCTAGCACGGCGGCGATCAGGGCCATCGCCCAGGGCAGGGTGCGGCGGCCGGAGCGGGCCAGCACGGTGTCGGCGACGATGTTGGCGCCGCCGGAGTCGGCGAGCAGCTTGCCGAGCATCGCGCCGAGGCCGATCAGCAGGCCGACGCCGGCCACGGTGGCGCCGAAGCCGGTGGAGAAGCTGGTGAGCAGTTTGTCGAAGGGGGCGCCGGCGACGGCGGCGAGCAGGCCGGAGCCGAGGGTGAGGGCGAGGAAGGGGTGCAGCTTGAGCTTGGTGATCAGCAGCACGATCGCGCCGATCGAGAGCAGCACGGCGAGCAGCAGCTGGGTGTCGCTGTCGGTGTGCGGGAGCGCCGGTGCGCCGGCGGCGAGCAGGGTGGTGGGGGTCACGCGAGGTCTCCGTTGACGGGCCGCAGGGCTGCCGCGGCCATCTCGACGAGCTGTTCGGGGGTGGGGCCGACGTCCAGGACGGTGCCGTGCTCGTCCGGCTGGAGCGGTTCGAGGGTGGCGTACTGGGAGTCGAGCAGGGAGGTGGGCATGAAGTGGCCCACCCGGTGGGCCAGGCGGTCCTCGACCAGGTCGTGGCTGCCGCTGAGGTGCAGGAAGTACGCGTCGGGGCAGGCGGCGCGCAGGGTGTCGCGGTAGCGGCGTTTCAGCGCGGAGCAGGTCACCACTCCCCCGGTGCCGGCGGCCCGACGCGTCCCGAGCCACTGGCCGAGGGCCTGCAGCCAGGGTTCGCGGTCCCGGTCGTCCAGCGGGATGCCGGCGCTCATCTTGGCGATGTTGGCGGGCGGGTGGAAGTCGTCGGCCTCCGCGTACGGGAGGCCGAGCCGTTCCGCGAGCAGCCGGGCGACGGTGGTCTTCCCGACTCCGGAGACGCCCATCACGACGACGGTGGGCATCCGGTTCTCGACGTTGAGAGCCATGGGTGGTGCTCCTGTTCTGCCTGTCCGTGCGCAACTGTCGCCCAAAGGTATGACTTATTCAAGCCGTCGCAACACAATCGTCATACTTTTCATTTCCGGAGCCGTCGCACGGCCCGGATAGGCTGGGGCGATGGAGATCCAGGGCCTGCCCGGCCAGCTGCTCGCCGACCTCGGCCCGGCCATCGCCTCCGGCGAGATCCCCGAGGGGACGGTGCTGCGCGGCGAGGAGCTGGAGGAGAAGTACGGCGTCTCCCGCACCGTCGTCCGCGAGGCGGTGCGGATCCTGGAGTCGATGCGGATGGTCGAGCCCCGGCGGCGGGTGGGCATCACCGTCCGGCCGAAGGGCGACTGGGACGTCTTCGACCCGCTGGTGATTCGCTGGCGGCTGGCCGGCGCCGACCGGGCGGCGCAGCTGCGCTCGCTCAGCGCGCTGCGGGTGGCGGTGGAGCCCGCCGCGGCGGCACTGGCCGCCAAGCAGGCGGACGACGACGACCGCCGGGAGCTGGGCGCGCTCGCCGTCGAACTGACCGTCACGGCCCGCGCCGCCGACCTGGAGTCGTTCCTGCGCCACGACATCGCCTTCCACGCGGCGGTGCTGCGGGCCTCCGGCAACGAGATGTTCGCTCATCTGAAGGACACGGTAGGGGCGGTGCTCACCGGCCGGACGGAGCATCACCTGATGCCGCACCAACCGCGCGAGTACGCCGTCCGCCTGCACCGGGAGGTGGCCGAGGCGATCTGCGCGGGGGACGCGGACCGCGCCGAGCAGGCGATGCGCACCATCGTGGTCGGCGCGATGGACGAGCTGGACGCGACCCTGGAGCTGCCGCGCCGGGAGAGCTGACGGCGCGCGTTCCGGCGGCTCCGGCGCATGGCCCGGTGACGGCGGGGCAGGCTGGACGGGAAGGGCCGGGTCGGGGAACGGGGGTTGCGGATGTCCCGGGTACGTCGCCGGCTGCCGGACGAGGTGCGGGCCGCCGCGGTGCGGACCGGTCTGGCGGTCGCGTTCACACTGGTCGCGGTGATCGTCGCCCTGCTGGCCTCGTACGCGCACAGCCCGCTGCTGACACCGGCGCTGATGGTGATGGCGCTCGGGGTGTTCGCCGTCGCCTGGTGCCTGCTGGACGTGGCGATCACCCGGCAGATCGCGGCGCAGCGCCGGCGCGGGCCGAACGCGGCCTCCCCGCTGGCGGGCGCCCGGGAGCGCGAACGGCGCCCGACGGGTCGTCGGGCGCCGCTGCGGAACTGAGGCCGGGTCAGCCGCGCGGGCCCACGGCGAAGCCGTACTGGTGGGGCCAGGTGCGCTCGGCGCCGAGCTCGCGGGCGGCGTGCAGCGCCCAGTACGGGTCGCGCAGCAGCTCGCGGCCGAGCATCACCGCGTCGGCCCGGCCCTCGGCGACGACCGCCTCGGCCTGGGCGGGGTCGGTGATCAGGCCGACCGCGTTGACCGGCAGGCCACCCTCGGTACGGATCCGCTCGGCGAACGGGGTCTGGTAGCCGGGGCCGACCTCGACCTTGGCGTGCGGCGAGTTGCCGCCGCTGGAGACGTCCACCAGGTCGATGCCGACGGCCTGCAGCTCCTTGGCCAGCAGCACGCTCTCGTCCACGGTCCAACTCGGCTGCTCGGGCAGCCAGTCGGTGGCGGAGAGCCGGAAGAACACCGGCAGGTCGGCGGGCCAGACGGCGCGCACCGCGGCGGCCACCTCCAGCGCCAGCCGGGCCCGGCCGGCGAACGAGCCGCCGTAGCCGTCGGTGCGCCTGTTGGTGAGCGGCGAGAGGAACTGGTGGATCAGGTAGCCGTGCGCGCCGTGCACCTCGGCCACCTGGAAGCCGGCCTCGGCGGCGCGCCGGGCGGCGTCGGCGAAGGCGGTGACCACCTGGCCGATCTCCTCCACGGACAGCTCGGCCGGGGCCTGGTGGTGCTCGCTGAACGCCTCGTCGGACGGGCCGACCGGCTGCCAGGCCAGCTCGTCGTCGGCCGGGATCGGGGCGCCGCCGAGCCAGGGCCGGTCGGTGCCGGCCTTGCGCCCGGCATGGGCGAGCTGGATCGCGGGGACGGAGCCGTGCGCGGTGATCAGCGCGGCGACCCGGGCGAGGGCCTCCTGCTGGCGGTCGTTCCACAGGCCGAGGTCCCACGGGGAGATCCGGCCCTCGGCGGCGACGGCGGTGGCCTCGGTCATCACCAGGCCGGTGCCGCCGGCGGCGCGCGAGCCCAGGTGGGCGAGGTGGAAGTCGGTGGCGACGCCGGTCTCCGGGCCCTCGGCGGCCGCGGAGTACATGCACATCGGGCTCATCCACACCCGGTTCGGGATGGTCAGCGAGCGGAGGGTGATCGGCTCGAACAGGGCACTCACGGCAACTCCTTCGGCGGCACGCCGGGTCGGTCTGACCCTCGTACGATAACCACCGTACTACGAGGCCTGTCAAACTACGAGAGTTCTCGTACTATGGGGGCGTGACCGAGGCCGCAGAGACGCACACCGCACTCCCGGAGCCCAGCGCGGGCGAAATCCGGCTGGAGGCGGTCCTGCACGCGCTCGCGGACCCGATGCGACTGCGGATCGTCACCGAGCTGGCCGCCGCCGAGGCGGAGCAGAACTGCCTGGCCTTCGAGCTGCCGGTCACCAAGTCGACCATGACCCACCACTTCCGGGTGCTGCGCGAGGCCGGGGTGATCCGCCAGTGCCGGCGCGGCACCTCCAAGATGAACAGCCTGCGCAGCCGGGAGCTGGCCGAGCTGTTCCCCGGCCTGTTGGACGCGGTCGTGCGAGCGGCCGCCGAGCGGCACGGCGAGTGCCGGGCGACCGGCGACTGCTGAGGCGACCACCGAGGGCCCGGCGGCTGCCGGGCCTCAGTCCTCCAGCTCCTCCTCCGGGGAGTGCGGAAGGTCGATCCCGTGGCGCCGGGCGATCCGCAGCAGGCCGGTGATCCGGCCCCGGTACGCGTCCGCGCCGTCCTCGTCGCCCGCCGCCAGCGCGGACGCCAGCTCGGCGCGCGCCTGCGCGAGCTGCTCGCGGAGCTCCTGTCCGAACACCTCTGCCACGCATCCAGCATGGAGGAATGCGCACGAATCATCAACCATCGGACACGGCGGTTCGCATTCCGTTCACCCCCGCGCGACGAATGGTCTATACCAATCAGGTACGGTGGCCCACGAAAGCTGTCAATGAACGGCCGTGGGGGGCCTTATGACTGTCGATCACCTGCCCGCACCACCCAGCGACCAGGAGCTGTACTGGTACTTCGGTCCGCAGCGCCGCTGGGTCCCGATCTGCGCCGCGCTCGCCTTCCTGGCCAGCGCACTCACCATGGTCGGATTCGCACTCCGCACCCCGCTGCTCTGGCCCTTCCTGGCCGTGCTCGGGATCAACGTCGTCGCGATGGCGCTCAGCGCCGTCAACGGACTGCGCCGCCGCCGGTTCACCCGCGAGGGCCACGAGCTGCTGGTGGCCGGCTGGCGGCCCGAGGCGCCACCGTCCGTCGACCTGTACCTGCCGACCTGCGGCGAACCGCTCGCCGTGCTCGCCAACGCCTACCGGGCCGTCGACGCGCTCGACGCCCCCGGACCGCTCACCGTCTGGGTCCTCGACGACGCCGACCGGACCGAGGTCGCCGACCTCGCCGCCCGGCACGGCTTCCGCTACGTGGTCCGGCCCGACCGCGGCCGGTACAAGAAGGCCGGCAACCTCAATCACGCGCTCACCCTGAGCGACGCCGAGTACATCGCCATCCTGGACGCCGACTTCGCACCGCGCCCGGACTTCCTGCGCCACCTGCTGCCGTACTTCGGCGACGACCGGATCGGCATCGTGCAGAGCCCGCAGTGCTTCGACACCGACCCGTCGATGAGCTGGGTGCAGCGCGCCGCCGGCGCCGCCCAGGAGTGGTTCTTCCGCTGGATCCAGCCCGCCCGCGACGCCAGCGACGCCGCGATCTGCTGCGGGAGCAACGCCGTCTACCGGCGCGCCGCGATCGACGCCGCCGGCGGCTTCGCCCGGCTCGACCACAGCGAGGACATGTACACCGGCCTCGCGCTGTTCCGGCACGGCTACCTGACCCGGTACGTCCCGGTCCTGGTCGCCAAGGGCACCTCCCCGGAGGACACCGCCTCCTTCGTCAACCAGCAGTACCGCTGGGCCATGGGCAACCTGCACCTGGTCGGCGACCGCGAGGCCGCCCGGATGCGCCGCGGCCTGCCCTGGCGGATGCGCCTGTGCTTCGCCGAGGGCGTCGTCGGCTACCTCGCCGCCGCCGTCAACGTGCTCACCGCGCCGCTGCCGCCGCTGGTGATGCTGTATTTCTTCCCCGGCCAGATCCGCGCCTGGTACGTGCTGCCGATGCTCTCCCTGCTCTGGCTGTGGCACGTCCTGCTGCCCCGGGTCAGCCGCACCCGCTGGCGGGCCGAGGTGCTGCGCGCCAACGTCCTGATGAGCATGGCCGCCGGCGCCGCGTTCTGGCACACCCTGCGCGGCCGCAGCGCCGCCTGGGTGCCCACCGGCGCCGGACGCGGCCGCCCCGGCGGCCTGGCCCGCCGGGTGCTCGGCGCCTCCCTGTTCTGGATCGCCGGGACGCTCGCCGCGACCGCCGCCGGCGTCGCCCTGGTCACCGTGCAGCACGGCTGGTCGCACAGCTGGGGCTTGGCCCTGTACCTGCTCGTCCAGGCCCAGCTCGGCCTGCCGCTGGTCCGCGACCTCGCCCTGGAGCTGCGGCCCCGCCCGCGCCGGGAGAGTGCCGGCCCGGCCGGCGCGATCCTGCCGCGGCGCTGGCCCGAGGGCCTCGCCGTGACCTGCGCGCTCGCCCTGCTCGGCGTGCTCGCCTCCGGATGGGCGGCCCCGATGCTGCCGTGGCTCGGCTGAGGAACGAAGCGATGCGAAACACCCCTGCCCACTTCCGGCCCGACGTCGAGGGCCTGCGGGCCGTCGCCGTCCTGGCCGTGCTCGGCTTCCACGCCGCCGTCCCCGGCCTCGCGGGCGGATTCGTCGGCGTCGACGTCTTCTTCGTCATCTCCGGCTACCTGATCACCGGCCTGCTGCTGCGCGAGGCCGGCGCCACCGGACGGATCCGGCTCACCGAGTTCTTCGCCCGGCGGGCCCGGCGCCTGCTGCCCTCCGCCGGACTGGTGCTGGCCGCCGTCGCGGTCGCCGGAGCCGTCCTGACCGTGCCGCTGCGCCGCGCCGACCTGGAACGCGACGTGCTCGCCGCCGCCCTGTCCGCCGCCAACTGGCGGTTCGTCGCCCAGCAGACCGACTACCTGGCGGCCGGACGCGAGCAGAGCCCGCTGCTGCACTTCTGGTCGCTCGCGGTCGAGGAGCAGTTCTACCTCCTCTGGGCACCCCTGGTGCTGCTCGCCGCCTGGCTGCTCCGGCGGCGCCTGCGGGCCGGCGTCGCCGCGCTCGCCCTGGCCGTCGGACTCGGCTCCTTCGCCCTCTCGCTGCAGTGGACCTCCGCCGCGTACCTGGCGACGCCCACCCGGGCCTGGCAGTTCGCGGCCGGCGCGCTGGTCGCGGTGCTGCCGTGGCGCGAACTGCCGCGGCTGCTCGGCGAACCGGTCGCCTGGCTCGGCACGGCCGCCCTCGGCTGGGCCGTCCTGCGGTACGACTCCGGTACGCCGTACCCGGGTTGGGCGGCGCTGCTGCCCACCCTCGGGACGGCGGCGGTGATCCTCGCCGGACCGCGCGCCTCGGTCGGCCGCCTGCTCGCCCTGCGCGCGCCCCGCGCCCTGGGGCGGCTCTCCTACCAGCTGTACCTCTGGCACTGGCCGGTCCTGGTCTTCGCCGAGGCCTGGTACGGCGGCACGCTCGGGTGGCCGGTGAAGGTGGCCCTGACCGCGGCCGCCGCCCTGCCCGCCGCCGCCGCCCTGCACTGGGTCGAGCAGCCGCTGCGCCGCAACGTGGTGGTCGCCGAACTGCCGCGCCGCGGACTCTCCCTGGGCGTCACCGCGGTGGCCGTCCCGGTCCTGCTGGCCCTGCTGGTCGGCAGCGGCACGCTGCGCCTGCTCGGCCCCGCCGGCCCGGTCGACCCGGCCGGTCTGCCGGCCGGCGCGGCGAGCGGCCCCTCGCTGCTCGCCGGCCCGGTGCCGGACCGGGCGCCGATCGTCCCCGGCCCGGTGCAGGCCCGGCAGGACTTCCCGCCGGACGGCGCCTGCGAGGTCCCGCCGGAGGCCGAGACCAGCCCGCCCTGCCGCTTCGGCAGCGGCACCGACCGGGTGGTCCTGCTCGGCGACTCGCACGCCGGCCAGTGGTTCTCCGCCGTGCTCGGGATCGCCGCCCAACGGCACTGGGCCCTGGAGGAGTTGGTGAAGCAGGGCTGCCCGCTGCCGAAGCTGACGGTGACCAACCCGCAGCTCGGCCGGGAGTACCGCGAGTGCGACACCTGGCGGGCCGACGCCCTGGAGCGGCTGAAGAACGGCCCGAAGCCGAAGCTGATCGTGGTCGCCGCGCTCAACCGCTACACCGCCGACCGCGAACAGCTGATGCGCGGCTGGGAGGAGACCCTGGCCCCGCTGCGCGAGATCGGCGCACCGATCGTGTACCTCCGCGACACCCCCGTCCCCGGGCGGGACGTCCCGGCGTGCGTGTCCGGGCACCAGGAGGAGCCCGCCGCCTGCGAGTTCCCGCGCGCCGAGGCGCTGTGGCCGGACCCGCTCGCCGACGCGGCGGCCGCCTCCGGCGTGCGGACCGTCGACCTCACGCCGGTGCTCTGCCCCGGCAACGGACGCAGCTGCCCCGCCGTCCGGGAGAAGGTCCTGCTGTACCGCGACGACGCGCACCTGACCAACGCCGCGGTGGTCGTCCTCGCGCCCCGGCTGGAACGGCTGCTGGCCGAGGCGGGCGTGCTCGGCTCCGCGACGGAGTGGACCACCGCCTTCCGCGACGACTTCGACGGCGCGGCCGGCAGCCGGCCGTCCGCGGACCGCTGGCAGTACGCGCTCGGCACCTGCTACCCGGGCTGCCCCGCGGCGCAGTGGGGCACCGGCGAGGTCGAGACGATGACCGACTCCACCGCCAACGTCCGCCTCGACGGCCGGGGCGCCCTGGAGATCGTGCCCACCCGGGACGCCGCCGGGAGGTGGAACTCCGGACGGCTGGAGAGCCGCCGCGCCGACCTGGCCGCACCGGCCGGCGGGGCGATGCGGATCGAGGCCACCCTCGCGCTGCCCCAGGTCGAGGGCGCCGCGGCGGGCGGCTACTGGCCCGCGTTCTGGACGCTCGGCGGCGCCCTGCGCAACGGCTTCACCGGCTGGCCGGGCGTCGGCGAGCTCGACGTCCTGGAGTCCGTCGGCGGACGCGGGGTGTTCGGCACCGCGCACTGCGGGACCGCCGTCGGCGGGCCCTGCCAGGAGCCCGCCGGACTCGGCTCCGGCGAGCAGACGTGCGAGGGCTGCTGGGGGGCGTTCCACACGTACGCGGTCGAGGTCGACCGGTCGACGGCGCCCGAGCAGGTGCGCTGGTACGTCGACGGCCGGGAGTACCACCGGGTCACCGCGGACCGCATCGACCCGGCCGCGTGGGACAGGGCCGTGCACGGCGGGATGTTCCTGATCCTGGACGTCGCGATGGGCGGCGCCCTGCCCGACGCCTACGGCACCCCGCTCACCGCCGCGACCGTGCCGGGGCACCCCATGCGGGTCGACTCCGTCGAGGTTCGTACGAGGGGTTGAGCAAGTAGGGGCTCGTGGGGGTACCTCACGAGCCCCTGATCACATCTCCGGCCGCTTGAACATGCGGGTGGCGGTGATCTCGCCGTGGATGGCCGGGCCGTCCGGGTCCTGCGGGGTGGGCAGGCCCGGGCGGAGGTGTTCCTCGACGGAGATGTACTTGAGCCCGGCCCGCAGGTCGGCGTCGTTGCGCAGGCGGATCACCAGCGGGAACTCGGCCAGCGCCGTGGTGTCGAACAGCCCGGTGGTGTAGATCAGCTGCACGCCGAGTGCGTCCGCGACCGCCCGCTGGAGCTCCAGCAGGTACGTGGCGTTGGCGCGGCCGATCGGGTTGTCCAGGAACAGCGTGCCCGCGTGCCGCAGCTGCGACTGCCCGCGGTCGTTGGCACGCAGCGCGGCCATCGTGCAGTACAGCGCGATCGCCGCGGTGAGCAGCTGCCCGCCGGAGAAGACGTCCGACATCTGGCCGACGCTGACCCGCTCGGCGCGCAGTACGGCGTCCGGCTTGAGGATCTCGACGGAGACGCCCTTGGGCCCGATCGCCGCGGCGACGCCGCGCAGCAGCAGTGACATGCCGTCGCGTCGCAGGTCGGAGTTCTTCTTGACGGCGGCCCGGGTGGCTTCGTCGATGACCTCGCCAAGGCGTTCGACGAGCAGCGCGTGGTCGGGGTCCTCGAAGCGGATCCGGAGGAACTCCTGGCCGGACCACTCCCCCAGGCCCTCGGGGAGGCGGGAGAGCCGCTGGGCGGCGCGCAGGGTGGTCAGCGAGGACTCGACCAGGCCGCGCAGCCGGTCGACGATGGAGCTGCGGTTGCGTTCCAGCTGGGCGAGTTCGTCGGTGAGCACCCGCAGGCGGGGCGCGAAGGCGGCGGCCCAGGCGGCGGCGTGGTCGGGCAGGGCGGCGGCCGGCAGTTCGCGGATCTGCTGGCGGGCCGGGGTGCGGACGGCCTCGTAGCGGGCGGCGTTGGCGTGCCGGACCAGTGCGTCGGAGGCGTCGCGGACGGCCAGCTCGGCGCCGGTCAGCTCGGTCGCGGCGGAGCGCATCGCGCGCCGGGTCTCGGCGACGGCGGCGCGGGCCTCGGGGAGCGAGACGAGGTACGCCTCGGCGGGCTGTTCGGTCTCCTCGGCGTGGTCGCGGAGGCTGTCGCGGAGCTGCCCGGCGAGTTCGTCGAAGTCGGCGGCGGCGGTCTGCGCCTGCTCCAGGGTGCGCTGCAGGTCGGCGTGGGCGGTGCGGGCGACGTCGACGCTCTCGCGGCGTTCGGCGAGCAGCGCGGTGGCGGTGCGCAGCAGCGTCTGGGCGTGCTCGGGGTCGGCGGGGACCAGCTCCTCGGGGAGCTCGGTGTGCGACTCGCCGTCGGCGGGGGCGGAGCGTTCGGCCTCGCCGCGCAGGCGGCCGAGCTGCTCGCTGGCGGAGGCGGAGCGGGCCTCGATGGTGGCGACCAGCTCCTCCGCGCGGGAGGCGGCTGCCTGGCGGGCGGGGCCGTCGGCGCCGTCGGGGCTGGCCAGCAGCTCCTCGGCGCGGTTGCGGACCTTGTTGCTGAGCCGGTCCAGCTCGGTCGTGGCGGCGGCCTCCTCGCCCTCGGCGCGGGCCTGCTCGGCGCGCAGGTCGGCGCCGACGCCGACCTTCTCGTAGAGCTGGGCGGCGGCCCGGTAGGCCTCGCGCAGGGCGGGCAGCGACGACGTGGGCGCATCGGTCGAGAAGGCGCTGGGCTCGACGGTGTCGACGCCGGAGAGTTCGGCCCGCTCGGCGCGCAGGGTGCGCGCGGTGCGGCGGGCGTCGTCGGCGGCGCGCTGGGCGGCGCGGCGGTCCTCGTCGCAGGTGCGGGCGCGCTCGGCGCAGACGGTCTGGCGGCGGTCGCACTCGGCGGCGTCGTCGGCGAGTTCGCGCTGCCGGCGGGTCCAGGTGGAGCGCTCGCGCAGCCGGAAGGCGAGGCCGGCCAGGGCGTCGGCGCGGCGGCGGGTGCGCTGGGCGGCCTCGCGGCACTCCTCGTACCGGGCGGCGGCGGTGGCGTGGTCGGCCTCGGCCTCGTGGTGGTCGGCGCGCAGGGTGGCGAGCTGGGCGGCGAGGGTCTCGGCCTGCTCGCCGGCGGCGTACGCGGCGTCGGCGAGTTCGGCGAGGGTGCCGGGCGGGCAGCTGGCGTGCCAGGAGGCGAGGCGGGCGGCGAGGGCGCGGTCGCCGCCGAGGCGGGCGGCGAGTTCGCGGATGTGCTCCTCGCGGGCGGTGGCGCGGGCGCGCAGCTCGCGGCGCTCCTCGTCGGCGGCGGTCTCGTTGTGCATGGCCGGGTTCGGCGGCACCAGGAAGAACGCGGGCTCGCCCTCGATCGGGGCGATCAGGGCGGCGGCGGTGCCGACGGCGACGGTGGAGCGGGGCAGCAGGGCGGCGGAGGCGAGCGCCTCGCGGGCCCGGTCGAGGCTGCTCGGGTCGGTGACCACGACGCCGTCGACCAGTTCGGGGCGGGCGGCGAGGATCGCGTCGTGGTCGCGCGGGTCGACGGACTGGGCGAGGTAGCGCCAGCCGGGCAGCGCCGGGACGCCGTGCTCGCCGAGGAACTCGACGGTGGCGAGCACGTCCGGGCCGGGCGGCAGCAGGCCGCCGTCGCCGAGCGCGGCGAGGATCCGGGAGTCGTCGGCGGCGGCGGTGCGCAGGTCGAACAGGGTGCGCTCGGCGGTGGCGACCGCCTGGTCGAGCTGCTCGCGCAGGTCGTCGGCGGCGGTGTCGAGCAGCCGGGGCGTCAGGAAGCCCTCCTGCTCCTCGCCGCCGTCCTGGTGGGCGGTGAGGCCGAGCAGTTCGGCCAGCCGCGGCTCGGCGGCGAGCTGGGCGGCGGTGCGCTGCTCGGCGGCCAGGGCCCGTTCGGCGGCGGCCCGGGCGTCGGTGGCGCGGGCGGCGGCCAGCTCGGCGCGGGTCTCCTGGGCGGCGGCCTCGCGCATCCGGGCGGAGGCGGTCTCGGCGGCGGTGCGGGCCTGCTCCAGGACGGTGGTGGCGGCCTTCTCGGCGTCGGCGGCGTGCAGGGCGGCGCGGGCCGGGTCCGGCTCCTCGGCGGAGCCGTCGATCCAGCCGGCCTCGACGGCGGCGGCGGTCTCCTGCTCGACCTCGGCGAGGCGCTGGCGCAGGTGGTCGGCCTCGCTGCGGGCCTTCTGCGCGGCGGTCGCGGCGGCGGTCGCCTCGGCCTGGGCGGCGGTGCCGTCCTCGTGCAGTTCGGCGGCGCGCAGCTCTTCCTGGTCGGCGCGGGTCTCGGCGGCGCCGGCGGCGCTCTCCAGGGCGCGGGCGAGCGCGCCGGCGGCCTGGGCGCGGGCGGCGAGCGCGGGGGCGGCGTCCAGCTCGGCCTCGCGGATCGCCGCGGCGACCCTGGCGGCCCGGTCGGCGGCGGCGCGGTGGCGCAGCACCGCCTCGGCGGCCTGCCAGGCGGCGTGCAGGGTGCGGGCGTCGGTGAGTTCGCGGCGCAGCGCGGCGGCCTCGGTGGTGGCGGCGGCCAGGCCGAGGGTGGCGTGCCGGTGGGTGAGCTCGGCGACGATCAGCGAGTGCCGGGTGCGGTCGGTCTCGGCGGCGGTGACGGCGGCCGCGGCGGCGGCCACCTCGACGGCGAGGTCGTGGACGCGGTCCCGTTCGGCGCCGGACCGGGCGGTGAGCGCGTGGGCGAGGCGGCGGGTGCGGCGTTCGGCGGCGCGGTGGGTCTCGCGGACGGTCTCGCGGGCGGCGGTGGCGTCGACGATCCGCTGCAGCAGGTCGACCGAGCCGGCGGTGAACTCCCGCTCGGCGGTCAGCTCGGCGCGGCGGCCCAGCTTGGCGGCGAAACCGTGCACCAGGTCGGCGAGGCCGTCGGTGTCCCGGGTGTCGGTGACGGCGCGCAGCAGCAGGTCGGTGAAGTCGGAGTCGTTCTTGACCGCGAAGAGGCCGGCCGCCTCGCCCTCGTCGGCGTTCATCTCGCGCTGGTAGCGGAAGAGTTCGGGGTCGAGGCCGAGCTCGCCGAGGTGCTCGTTCCAGCGGTCGTGGATCTCCTCGAAGGTCACGTCGAGGTACGGGTACGCCTTCGCCGCCTCGGTCAGCGAGTCGCGGAAGCCCTTCATGGTGCGGCGGCGGCCGCGCGCCTTCTGGTCGCCGGCCAGGCTGGCCCGCTCGGAGACCGGGAGCGAGTCCAGGGTCAGGCCGGGGCCGGGGCGGAAGGAGTACCAGAGCTCGGCGAACTTGCGCGGGTCGGAGCTGACCTGGCGGCCGCGCCACTCGCTGACCTTGCCGACCACGATCAGCTCGCCGGTGACGGTGTGCTGCCACTCCAGCGCGACGTGCCCGCAGTCGTCCGCCAGCAGGAACTTGCGCAGCACGCCGGAGGAGGCGCCGCCGAGGGTGTTGCGGTGGCCCGGCAGCATCACCGAGAAGATCAGCTTCAGCAGGACGGACTTGCCGCCGCCGTTCTCCAGGAACAGCACGCCGGCGGGTGCGGGGCGGCGCTGCGGGCCGTCGGGCTCCTCGCCGAACAGGCCGATCTGCTGCGGCTGCGGCTCGGCCACCGGCTCGCCGACGCCGCGCAGGTCGAGCACCGTGTCGGCGTAGCGGGCGCCGGCCGGTCCGATCGAGTACAGGCGGACCCGGTTGAGCTCGTACATGTGCGGCGGTTCTCCGTGGGGCTGGGTGGTTCGGGCGGCGGTGCTCGGGTCAGAGCTGGTGGAACGGCAGGCCGGCGTCGGCGACCAGCTCGTCGGTGTGGTCCGGCGGCAGCAGCGTCGCACTGCCGTCGCTGACCGCGACCACGCCGAGGTCGAGCAGCTCGGCCATCGCGGCGCTGCCGGCCAGGTCGCGGACCTGCAGCTGGTAGCGGGCCGTGGTGCGGAAGGTGCCGCCGGAGTCGTCCGAGGTCTTCTGCAGGAAGCCCGAGTCGACCAGGAAGACCACCGCCTTGGAGACGATGCCGATGGTCGAGCCGGACAGCCGGCGGGCGTCCTTGGTCGCGCCGGTCGCGCTGCGCCGGGACCACACCCGCCAGGCGGCCTCCAGGCCGGGGGCGTCGCTGGCCGGGTCGGTGTTGGTGCCGTCCGCCTCGGCGCGCTCCTCCAGCCGGCGGCAGGCCTGGCGGACGAACGCGTCCACGCCGTTGACCGTGACCCGGCCGAGGTAGCCGTCGTCCGCGAGGTCCTCCGGGCGGGGGAAGGCCAGGGCGGCCACGGCGAGGTGCGCCAGGCCGTGCAGGAAGCGGTCGGTCGACTCGGAGGAGGCCCGGCGGGAGTAGTCGCCCATCCGGACGGCGAAGACCGAGTCCTCGGCGGCCGCCACCGCCATGCCGGCGCGCGGGGACACCTCCAGCACGACCAGGCCCATGCCGGTGGCGACGGCGTCGGCGAGCCGCGCGAACGGCGGGTCCTCGCGGTAGCGGCGGATCAGCTCGCCGTACTCGGCGTCCCGGGCGGGCAGCAGCTTGGCCTGCAGGCCGAAGGAGACCAGGCGCGACGCGTCCGCGACGTCGGCGGGCGTCAGCGGGGCCGCGACCTGCGGCTCCGCCGGCTCGTCAGTAGTGATCGTCACCGGATGGACTCCTTGCAGACGGAAGAAACCAGGGGCGCGCCGAGCACTCGCATCAGCTCGCCTCCTTGCGGGCGGCGGCCATGCCGACCGCGTCCAACAGGGCGCTGCCGACGATCAGGTCGGCACCGCCGAACTCGGGGTCGTCGAGGCGGGCGCCGTCGTCGACCGCGAACAGCAGGCGCTCCTCGCCCTGCCGGTACGCGGTGCCGACCGGCGGGCTGGCCGCGTGGACGGCGAGCAGCGCCACCAGGTACGGCAGGTCGGGGTCGGACCGGCGGGCCTCGGCGAGCAGGCCGGAGAGCCGTCGCGGCGCGTCGGCGGGCAGGTCGAGCAGTTCGAGCGCGGCCTCCAGCTGCTCCTCGGTGAAGCGGCTGTCGTCGGGGGTGGCGACCAGGTCGGGCTCCGGCAGCTCGGCGCCGAGGTGCTCGCGCTCGACCGGCGGGGTGAGCAGCAGGTCGACCAGGTCGGCGACCCGGACCGACACCGGCGTGCGCAGGCCCGTCCCGCGGGCGAAGAACGCGTCGGTCGGCCGCACCGCGTCCGCGACGGGCAGGACGAGCAGCGGGGCGAGCAGCTGCCCGTACAGGTCGATGCCGCTGCGGGCGGCGGGGGTGGCGAAGGCCTGCCGGTCCTGCTCGGCGCGGAACAGCGGGCCGGCCTCCAGCAGGCGGGTCTGCAGCTGGGTGTGGCGGCGGATGCAGTCCTTGACGATGTCGACGAGCTCGGCGGCGCGCCGCTTGTGCTCGGGGTCGGTGCTCTCGTCGCGGGCCTTGCGGATGTTGGTGAGGATCGCGTTCTCGTGCCGGTACCGGTCGGCGATGTGGTCGAGCGCCTCGTCGATCAGGTCGGGGACGGTCTCCATCCAGTCGACCGCGCGGACGTTGCGGCGGGTGGCCTCCAGGGCGCGGCGCAGCGTCTCGGCGTACTGCACGGTGCGGTACCGGGCCTGCTCGGCGGCGAGCTGGGCGTCGGCGAGCCGGCCGCGCCGGATCAGCACCTCCAGCTTGACCTCGGCGGCGATCTGCGCGGAGGTCACGTCGGTGTCGAGCGCGCCGACCAGGACGTTGACGGCCTCGTCGGTGGTGCGCAGGTAGACGCCGCCGTCGGGGCCCGGGACCTCCTCGATCAGCTTGAAGTCGTAGTCGCGCCGGGTGTAGAGCCCGTCCGGCCCGAAGGTGCCGTAGACGGCGCGGAAGCCGCGGTCGACCGAGCCGACGTTGATCAGCGACTCGAGCACCCAGCGGGCCACCCGGGCGTGCTCGGCGGCGGTGCGCTGCGGGTTCTGCGCGGCGATCCGGGGGTGCAGGCGGCCGAGCACTATCTCCCGGTCGGCGCCGGTGTCGAAGTCCATGTTGAGGGTCACCAGGTCGATCGCGGCGAGCCCGATCTCGGCCATGGTGTACGAGCCGTACTCGCCGGCCAGGTTGACCTTGCGACTGTCCAGGTCGTGCAGCGGCGCGGTGCAGGCCAGCGCCTTGAGCCGGCGGGCGAGGCCTTCGTCGGCGGCCGGGCCGGGTGCGGGCCGGTTGGGCTGGTCTGCGGTGACAGTCACGGTGGACAAGATTAGAGGTTCGCACTGACAGGTCCGAAAAGCCTGGTTTATCCGGGGCGACTCGACCCGCAGCACGCGTGTTGAACGTGTTCAGTTTCCGGTCTAGAGTCGAGCCGTCGCAGGTCGGGGTGGTCCCGGACCAGGGGGCGACACTGGGGGTTTGTCATGTCTGAAACACATCGGCGCATCCGTCGCTGGCTCTGGCTGTTCATCGTCTGCCTGGTGCTCAGCGGCCTGACCGCCTTCCCGCTCCAGTCCGAGACCCGCTGGCTCGCCGACCTGGTCCGGGGCGGCACGATCGGCGAGCACTTCCCGGCCCTCGCCACCGCCGCCGGCCACGTCCGCGACGGCATCGCCGACACCAACGAGCGGTACCCCTTCCTCGCGTACGGCACCGACTGGCTGGCCTTCGCCCACCTGGTGATCGCGGTCGCCTTCTGGGGGCCGCTCAAGGACCCGGTCCGCAACATCTGGGTGATCCGCTGGGCAATGATCGCCTGCGCCGGGATCATCCCGCTGGCCCTGATCTGCGGCCCGCTGCGCGGCATCCCGCTGTACTGGCGATTCGTCGACATGTCGTTCGGCGTGGTCGGGGTGGTGCCGCTGCTGGTCGTCCACCGCCTGATCCGCCGGCTGGAGTGGGCCCAGGCCGTCGAGAAGCCCAACGGGTTCACCACCGTCACCACCCAGCCCGCCCAGCCCGCGCCGCTGACGCAGCCCGCGCACTGAGCACACATACCGCACCACGAACGTCCGGGGAGGACCCCATGCCCTACACCGCATGGATCGACCACTTCACCGCCGAGAAGGCCCGCCGCGAACACCGCGGCGACCCCGACTGGCAGGCCGGGGCGAAGCTCCCCGAGACCGTCTGGCGCAGCCTGCAGAAGTTCCAGGTCGGCGAGGATGGCGACGGCACCAACCTGATCGGCAAGGCCGACCTCGCCGGGGACCCCTCCTACGGGGCGGCCGTGCGGATGTTCGTCGCCGAGGAGCAGAACCACGCCCGGCTGCTCGCCCGGCTGCTGGCCGCCGACGGGCGCGGCACGCTCGGCTCGCACTGGAGCGACGCGGTCTTCGTCCGGGTCCGGCGGCTGTTCGGGCTGCGGATGGAACTGATGGTCCTGATGATCGCCGAACTGGTCGCCGTCCCCTACTACCGGGCCGTCCGCGACGGCTCCGGCGACCCGCTGACCGGCGAGGTGGCCGGCCGGATCCTCGCCGACGAGCAGCGGCACATCCCGTTCCACCGCGACCGGCTGCGCGACTCGGTGGCCGAACTGCCGGCCGCCGTCCGCCCGGCGGTCCTCGCCGGCTGGCGGCTGCTGCTCCTCGCGGCGGGCGTCTTCGTCGCCGTCGACCACGGCCCGGCCCTGCACGCCCTGCGGATGCCCCGCACCCGCTTCGCCGTCGAGGTCGCCCGCTCCGGCGGCCCGGTCGCCCGCGACATCCTCGCCGCCACGGACGGCGCGACGGCCACCGCCACCGCCTGACACACCGTTGGACCGGGCCCCGGGCCCGGTGAAGGATCGGCGGCGATGACACTCCTGGTCCACACTTTCGTCCGCGAGGCCGACGGCAGCCGCCGCTTCCTCGACGATCCCGACTACGCCCGGACCATGGCCGGCTTCGAATCCACCCGGGACCGGCTCTGGGGCGCCGAGGCGGCCCGGGCGCTCGGCGCCCGCTTCCTCCCCCGACTCGACGGTGGCGACCTCTGCGTGGAGCACGAGGAGATCGCGGACTTCCTCGCCGAGTGCGAGAACCTGCGCCCGTACCTTCCCCGGCTCGCCACCGAGGGCGGCTACCGGTCCGACTACGTCGCCGAGCGCTTCGCCGACATCGTGACCGCCGCCCTGCGGGCCCGGACCGAGGGCGGCGGCATCATCGTCTGGTGACCAGGAGTCAGCGGCGGGCCGCGACCGCCTGCTGCTCGGTGTCGCCGTGCCAGGTGGGCCAGCCGAGCAGGCGCGGGCGTTCGGTGACCCAGGCACGGGTGTCGGTGCCGACCTCGGCGGTGACGAGGTCTTCCAGCAGCGCGCGGTAGCGGTCGACGAGCTCGCGGTGGGCGGGGTCGGCGGCCAGGTTGCGCGTCTCGGCGGGGTCCTCCGCGCGGTCGTAGAGGACGACGTCGTTGCGCGCGAACAGCGCCTCGGCGTCGGCCGGGCGGTTGGGGTCGAGCGGGGAGAAGTAGCGGCCGAAGGTGTAGCGGCTGTCGGTGTAGCCGCGCAGGAAGCCGCGCTTGGTCCAGTCAGGCCGCAGGTCGCCGGACTGGATCCGCCGCGGCGCCTCGGGATCGGCGAACTCGAACCAGAACGCGGCGTCCAGGGCCGTGACCGACTCGACGGCGGTGAGCACCCCGTCGCGGACCGTGCCGCCGTCCAGCACCGGACGCAGGGACCGGCCCTTGAGCGCGGGGTGACGGGTGGCCAGCTCGGACGCGTCGACGCCGGCGAACTCCAGCAGGGTCGGCGCGATGTCGACGGCGGAGGCGAGGGCCCCGGTGCTCGCCCCGCGCGGGAAGTCGGGGTGGCTGAGGATGAACGGGACGTGGAAGTTCTCGTCGTAGACCAGGCCGCCCTTCTGGCGCAGCCCGTGCGAGCCCGCCATCTCGCCGTGGTCGGAGGTGAAGACCACGACCGTGCGGTCCGCCTGCCCGGAGGCCTCCAGCGCGTCGAGGACCAGCTCGACGCTGCGGTCCACGTCACGGATCGCGTTGAGGTAGAAGTTGAGTCCGTCGTACCAGTGCCGGTCGTCGGCGACCGGGCCGAAGACGGTGTCCAGCATGCGCGCGAACTCGGCCACCGCCGGGGCGGCGCCGGACAGGTCGTCGTGCAGGCTGGCGGGCAGGTCGAAGTCCCAACGCCGCCGGTACACCGGGATGTCGGGGGCCGGCTTGGTCACGACGGCGTGGGCGAGCCCGAACGGGAGCTGGACCTGGGACGAGCCGCCGTAGTCGAAGCTCATGATGTCGTGCGGGTTGACGAAGTTGACCGCCATGAACCAGGGCCGGTCCGCCTCCACCACCGGGGCCCGGTTGCGCAGCCACTTCACGGCCTGCCCGGCGATCACCGGGTCGACCCTGAGCCCGGCCCAGGCGCCGCCGTCGATGTCGCCCCAGTCGTTGAACTCGCTGAAGCCGTAGGGCTCCAGGGCATCCGTGCTGGGTCCCGGGTTCTGTGGCGTGAGGTAGGCGTTGGAGAGGTGCCACTTGCCCTGGTAGGTGCAGTGGTAGCCGGCCGCGCGCAGCATCGTGCCGAGGGTGCCGAGCCGCGGGTCGAGCGGGCGGATGTACGGCATGTTGTCGTTGTCGTAGATCTCGGTGAGCGGCAGGTGCTGACCGGTGTAGATGACGGACCGGGCCGAGCTGCACATCGCCGAGGCGGTGTAGTACCGCTCGAAGGTGGTCCCGCGTTCGGCGATGCGCTCCCGGGCCGGCAGCGAGAAACCCTGCGGACGGGGAATCGTCGCGCGTTCCTCGTCGGTGACGATCATCAGGATGTTCGGACGACGTGTCATGGCCAGCGAATCTAGGCCCGCGGGTCCGCCGGGGGCGCGAGGACGCGGCCGACCTGGGCCGTCCGGGTGAGCCCGCGCCGGGCCGCGGTGCACACGCACCCGCTCACGGGCGCACCGACCAGCCCGGGGCCTCGGCGCCCAGGTCGAGGACGACGCGGAGCCGCGGCCCGGTGGGCGCGGCCTCGCCCGGGCGCCGGGGACGGTCGACGGCGACGAGGTCGAGGGTCACCTCCGTCCGGCCGCACCCGGCGACCGTGGCGTACCAGCGGGGGTGACGGTCGATCAGCCCGGCGACGAGCTCGGCGGGCGGTTCGGGGACGACCACGGAGGTGCCCGAGCCGGGCCACGCCACCGCCGTACCTCCGAGTACCGGCCGCCCGATCGCCGTCCGGGCGACGTCGGCCGCCGGCAGGTCGGCCTGCGCGGCCTCGACCAGCGCCGAGCCCGCCGTCAGCGCGAGCAGCCGGGCGAACAGCGCGGCGGGGAGCGCCGGGTCGGTGGTCTCGACGGCGAGGAAGCGGTCGTCGTGGCTGGTGGCGTAAAGCCGGGAGTCCGCCAGCGCGGGCAGCACCGGCCGGTCGAAGACGGCGGTCCCGAGGGTGAGCGCGAGCTCGTCCAGCCGGTCCGGGGTCGGGACGGCGGGCAGGTCGAGCAGGCCCAGCTGGTACGGCGACCAACTGCCGTCCAGCAGCAGCGGCAACGCCGTACTGTCCAGCACCAGCAGTTCCGTGCCGAGGACGGTGGTGCCGGCGGCCCAGTCGCCGAGGCGGTGCACGACCGGGTGGCCGATGCCCTGCTCGGCGGCGATCCGCGAGGCGTCCCACTGGCGGAGGTCCTCGTCCAGGAAGCTGACGGTCGCCAGGTCGGTCACCACCGCCTGCGGACCGGCCGCCGCCACCAGCAGGTCGACCGCCTCGGCGATCCCGACGGGTGCCGCGTCGACCGTCCACGAGCCGTCCTCGGCCCGCACCTCGAAGCTCAGCGGGAAGACCCCGTACGCCATGTCGCCACTCCCCCGAAGAACCGGAACGCCCCTGCGCCGCGTCCTCGGCAATGATCGCGTACCGGCGTTTGTAAAACCTCGTGCACGCTTGATCCGGGGGCGCGTTCGGGGTGTCGGTCAGGCTCTACGATCACCAGCAGGATGCGGTGGAAGGCGGGCGCGGCGTGACCGATGCGGTGATTGACCTCAATGCGGACCTCGGCGAGGGGTTCGGGCGCTGGACGCTGACCGACGACGAGGCGCTGCTGTCCGTGGTCACCAGCGCCAACGTGGCGTGCGGCTTCCACGCGGGCGACCCGTCGACCATGCGGCGGGTGTGCGCGCTGGCCGCCGAGCGCGGCGTGCGGATCGGCGCCCAGGTCTCCTACCGCGACCTGGCCGGCTTCGGCCGGCGGGCGATGGACGTCCCGCCGGAGGAGCTCGCCGACGAGATCGCGTACCAGATCGGCGCCCTGCAGGTGTTCGCCCGCGCGGCCGGCTCGCGGGTGTCCTACGTCAAGCCGCACGGCGCGCTGTACAACCGGGTGGTGCAGGACAACGAGCAGGCGGAGGCGGTGGTCTCGGGCGTGCTCCGGGCGGGTGCGGTCTGCGACGGCCCGCTGCCGGTGCTCGGCCTGCCCGGCTCGCGGCTGCTGGCGGTCGCCGAGGGCGTCGGACTGCCGGTGGTGGCCGAGGCGTTCGCCGACCGGGCGTACACCTGGGCCGGCACGCTGGTGCCCCGGCGCGATCCGGACGCGGTGGTGCACGACCCGGAGGCGGTGATCGCCCGCGCGGTGGGCATCGCCCGCGACGGCGCGGTGACCGCCGTCGGCGGCGAACCGGTCGCGGTCGAGGCCCGCTCCCTCTGCGTCCACGGCGACACCCCGGGCGCCGCCCAACTCGCCTGGCGCGTCCGCGGCGCCCTCGCCTCCGCGGGCGTCCGCGTCGAGCCCTTCGTCTGACAGTCGGCCGTCACCACGGCCGGTTCTCACCCTCCGACCTCGTTGCCGGGCCCACGGGCTGACGGGTTGTCAGTGGGTGGGCGTAGCGTCCGCGGGGACGGACCGAACGGACGGAGGACGGCTGTGGAGTCGTGGGTGCAGCGGGTCGGAGCGGTGACGCTGTTCGTCGAGGACCTGGCGGAGGCGCGGCGGTTCTACCAGGAGGTGTTCGAGCTGCCGGTGATGTTCGAGGACCCCAACTCGACGGTGTTCGACTTCGGCGGGTTGCTGATCAACCTGCTGACGACGGCGGCCGTTCCGGAGTTGATCGAGCCGGCCGGGCTGGCCGATCCGGCGGCCGGGGCGCGGTTCCAGCTGACGCTGAACGTGCCGGACGTGGACGCGGTGTGCGAGCGCCTGGCGGCGCACGGGGTGAAGCTGCTGAACGGTCCGGTGGACCGGCCGTGGGGCATCCGCACCGCGGCGTTCCGCGACCCGGCGGGGCACATCTGGGAGGTGGCGGGCTGAGCGGTCTCAGTGCAGCGGGACGATGTCCGGCGCGCCGAGCCGGGCCGCGTCGGCGGTGACGTCGTCGGGCTGCCGCTGCGCCTCGAGTTCGGCCTCGACGCGCTTGCGGTAGTGCTCGACCTCGTTGGCGAGCTGCTGGGCGTCCCAGCCGAGCGGGCCGGCCATCAGGGCGGCAACGGTCTCGGCGGCGGCCACGCCGCGGTCCCAGGACTCGATGGAGGACCTGGTCCGCCGGGTGAGGACGTCGTCGAGGTGTCGCGCGCCCTCGTGGGTGACGGCGTAGACGGCTTCGGCGAGCAGGTAGTCGTCGGAGCCGGGCAGCGGCTCGCCGAGCGCCGGGTCGGCCTTGACGATGTCCAGCAGCTCGCCGATCAGTGAGCCGTAGCGGTGCAGGAAGTGTTCGATCCGGGCGACGTGCAGGCCGGATTCGGCGGCGAGGTTCTGCCGCCGGTTCCACAGCGCCTGGTAGCCCTCGGCGCCGAGCAGCGGCACGTCGTGGGTGACGGACGGGCCGGGGCGGGCGCCGTCCAGGGTGCGTACGGCCTCGTCGACGGCGTCCTTGGCCATCACCCGGTAGGTGGTGTACTTGCCGCCGGCGATCACCACCAGCCCGGGGACGGGGTGGCCGACCAGGTGTTCGCGGGAGAGCTTGCTGGTCTCGGCGGCGTCCCCGGCGAGCAGGGGGCGCAGGCCGGCGTAGACGCCTTCGACGTCGTCGCGGGAGAGCGGCGTGGAGAGCACCTCGTTGACGTGGTCGAGCAGGTAGTCGATGTCGCTGGAGCTGACCGCCGGGTGGTTCTTGTCCAGGTCCCAGTCGGTGTCGGTGGTGCCGATCAGCCAGTGCCGGCCCCACGGGATGACGAACAGGACGCTCTTCTCGGTGCGCAGGATCAGCCCCGAGCGGGCGTTGATCCGGTCCCGCGGGACCAGGATGTGCACGCCCTTGGACGCACGGACGTGGAACTGCCCGCGGTGGACGGCGAGCGCCTGGGTGTCGTCGGTCCACACGCCGGTCGCGTTGATCACCTGCTTGGCGTGCACCTCGAACTCGCGTCCGGTCTCCAGGTCGACCACCACCGCGCCGGTCACCCGCTCGCCCTGCCGCAGGAAGCGCGCCACCTTGGTCCGGTTCGCCACCAGGGCGCCGTACGCGGCGGCGGTGCGGACGATGGTCATGGTGTGCCGGGCGTCGTCCACCTGCGCGTCGTAGTACTGCACCGCGCCGACCAGCGAGTCGGGGCGCAGCGCGGGGAACTCGCGCAGCGCGTGACGGCGGCTCAGGTGCCGGTGGTGCGGCAGGCCGCGCGAGGTGCCGGAGGTGGCGCCCATGGTGTCGTAGAGCAGCACGCCCGCGCCGACGTACGGGCGCTCCCAGACCCGGTGCTTCAGCGGGTACAGGAACTTCACCGGGCGGACCAGGTGCGGGGCCAGCCGCTGGATCAGCAGGGCGCGCTCCTGCAGTGCCTCCTTGACCAGCCGGAAGTCCAGCATCTCCAGGTAGCGCAGCCCGCCGTGGATCAGCTTGCTGGAGCGGGAGGACGTCCCGCTCGCCCAGTCGCGGCTCTCCACCAGGCCGGTGGTCAGGCCCCGGGTCACGGCGTCCAGCGCGCAGCCCGCGCCGACCACGCCGCCGCCGACCACCAGCACGTCCAGTTCGGTGCCGGAGCCGAGGGCGGTCAGCGCCTCCTCGCGGGCCCGGGGTGACAGGGCGACAGGCTTCACGGCGACTCTCCTCGCGGTGGCGGCGGACGGGCGGCAGCTTCAGTCGACGGCCCGGCGGCGGGGACGTCAACCGCTGGGCCGGTGTCAACCGCCGTCCGGGCTCCGCGGGTAATCCGTTTGCGCCGCCGGGGTCGCGGTTGGTGTGCTCGCCGGATGGACGACGTACGACTGGTCACCGAGCGGCTGGTGCTGCGCCGCTTCACGCCGGCGGACCTGGACGCGCTGGCGGAGCTGCACGGCGACCCGGAGGTGATGCGCCACCTCGACGACGGGCGCCCCGTGCCCCGGGGGACGGTGGCGGACCGGACGCTGCCCGCGCTGCTGCGCGCGTACGAGGAGCTGCCGGCCGGACTGGGCTGCTGGGCGGCGGTCGAACGGGGTGCGTTCGTCGGCTGGTTCTCGCTGCGGCCCGCCACCAGCGTCGGCCTGGAGGGTGGGCCGGACGGCGGCCTGGAGATCGGCTACCGCCTGCTGCCCTCCGCCTGGGGCCGGGGGCTGGCGACGGAGGGCGCCCGGGCGCTGGTCCGCTCCGCCTTCACCGAGCTGGCGGCCGAGCGCGTGGTGGCCACCACGATGGCGGTGAACACCGCCTCCCGCCGGGTGCTGGAGCGCGCCGGGCTGCGGTACGAGCGGACCTTCCACGTCGACTGGCCGGACCCGATCGAGGGCGCCGAGCACGGCGACGTGGTGTACGGGCTGACCCGCGAGGAGTGGGCCCCCGTCCACCGGATCACCCCGGCGCGGCCCGTCGCCTCGTGGCCGGAGCGGCAGCGGCTCGCCGAGACGGTGGTGGAGCTGGTCGACGGGTGGCTCACGGCGGCCGGGGTGGCGGAGCTGCTGGTCGACAGCCCGATGGCGGAGGGCTTCTTCGACTTCGTGCCGTGGTACCGCCGCGCCGAGGCCTGGCCCGAGGGCTGTCACGACGGCGCGCGGGTGGACCGGGCGACCGCGCTGGAGCTGCTGCGGACGATGCTCACCCGCGAGGGCGGCTGGTGTCGGCTGCACACCGGGGACGGCTTCTTCCTGCACGTCGGGGAGGAGGACGACCTTTACCTGGGAGGCGGTCCGGCCCCGGCCGGGCGCGAGGGGCTGACGGTCGAGCGGGTGGAGGGCTCCCTCTACGCCCCGGAGTCCGACGTGGCACAGCCGCAGCCTGCGGCGGCGGGCGGGTTCTGGGTGCGGCTGCACCTGCTGCTCGCCGAGCGCGGCCCGGTCCTGCTGGAGGAGGAGTACGTCGCGCACGCCCGCCGCTGGCACCGGCTGAGCTGGGCGGCGGACGTGGCGAAGGTGCGGGCGATGCTCGCGCCGCGGGCCCGGCTGGCCGTGTGGCCGGACCTGAGCGAGGACCTCGCGGCGGTCCGGGATGCTGTGCAGGTGGTGGAGGGCGTGAACCTGCTGGTCCAGCAGGAGCCGGACGGGCGGTTCCACCAGGAGATCGCCGAGAGGTGGATGGGCCGGCCGTCGGGCCGGATCCCCGACCATCCGGGACGGCGGGCCGGTCTGGTCCCCCTGGAGCCCACCGGGCGACGGCCGCTGCTGGCCGGTGTCTTGCCCGACGCCGACGGCGTGGTCCGGGCGCGGCGGCGCACCAATCCCACTCGGGCGGACCGGCGGCGCGCGGTGCTGGGCTCGCTGCGCGAGGGGGATGTGGTGACCGGCACGGTGGCGACCGGGCTGCACGACATCGCCGTGCGCGTGGACCTGGACGGCCCGTGCGGGGAGTGGCTGGGCTGGCTGCGGGTGCCCGAGATGTCCTGGGAGCACTTCGACTCGCTGGACGAGGTGGCACCCGTCGGAGGGCGGGTCTCCGCCAAGGTCCTGCGCGTGGACTGGGCGTTCGAACGAGTCGATCTGTCGATGAAAGCCCTGCGACCGGATCCCTGGATGCGATTCGCGCTCGACCACCGGACCGGTAAGCCGATCCGGGGCGAAGTCGTCCACGTCTATCCGTTCGGCGTCATCGTCCGGCTGGCGCCCGGGACAACCGGGATGCTGCCGGACCGGACCGTCGAGCCCGGGGCGGAGATCACCGTGGTCCTCCGCGAGATCGACTGGGCCCGGCGGAGGATCCGGCTCGGGCCGGCTCACTGAGCCAGGTAGCCGCCGTCGACGGGGAGCACCGCGCCGGTGACGAACGACGCCTCGTCGGAGGCGAGGAAGAGGATGGCGGCGGCGACCTCGGACGGCTCGCCGAGCCGGGCCATCGGGTGCAGGCGCTCGATCGCCTCCAGGTACTCGGGCCCGCCCGGTTCGTCGGACAGGGCCCGGACCCGGTCGGTGCGGATGGTGCCGGGGGCCACCGCGTTGACCCGGATGCCGCGGGCCGCCCACTCGACGGCCAGGTGCTTGGTCAGGCCGGTGGCGACGAACTTCGCCGGCCCGTAGACCGCCTGGTCCGCCTGCCCGGCGAGGCCGGAGATCGAGGACAGGCAGACGATCGACCCGCCGCCGTCGGCCGCCATCCGCTCGATCGCGTACTTGCAGGTCAGGAACATGCCGCGGCCGTCGACGGCCATCACCCGGTCCCAGTCCTCGGGGGTGGCGTCGAGCACGTTCTTCAGCGGGATCACCCCGGCGTTGGCGACCAGGACGTCGATCCGCCCGTACGCGTCCACGGCGGCCTCGATCATCGCCCGCGCGTCGGCCGGCTCGGCGACGTCGCCGACCACCGTCCGGACCTCCGCGCCCGGGAGGCGCAGGCCCTCCAGCGCCGGCCCGTCCACGTCGGTGAGGACCAGCCGCGCGCCCTCGGCCGCGAACAGTTCGGCGGTCGCCCGCCCGATGCCGCGCGCCGCCCCCGTGATCACCGCTGCCTTGCCCGCGAGCCGTCCGCCGCTCATCCGCCCCTCCCGGGTGCCGTCCGGCCACCAGGATGGCCCGCGCGCCGCCGCGACCGGCGGATTGTCACCGGTTCAGGTGGTGCCGCGGACGCGGACCACGCCGTCGGGGTCGGGCAGGACGGCGACGAGCGGCGGGCCCGGTTCGTGGGGGACCGCGGCGACGCGGCGGGTGCCGGCGAGTTCGGCGGCGATGTCCTGCGGGTCCTCCGGGTCGATCCAGCAGGTGGTGAGCCGGCCGTCGGCATGTTCGCGCAGGACGCGGTGGTGGTTCTCCGGGTCGAGCCCGCCGAGGACGGCGTCCTGGTCGGCGCTGAGCGTGTCCGGCCAGAGCGCGAGGAGTGAGCGGGGCGCGAGGCCGGCGCGCACGGCGTCCACGGTGTCGGGGGTGAGGCGGTGCCAGCGCGCGGCACCGCCGGCGAACCCCTCTTCGAGCAGCTGCACCTCCCCTGCCGCGACCGCACGCCGTACGCGCTCCCAGAACGCGCCGTCCGCGGGCGGCTCCGGCGTGCTCCCGTCGGGTGCGGGGGCGTACGGCGATTCGGTGAGCGGTTCGGGGAACAGCCCGAGCTCCTGGGCGCGGCGCACGCCCGGCTCGTACGGCCCGGTGGTGCCGATGTACATGTACAGGTCGTAGCCGACATGGACGAAGAACCGGTCGTCGGCCTCCAGACGGCACCACGCGCCGCTCTCCCGCAGCATCACCCGGACCAGCTCGACCGCGGTGGCGAGGTCGACTTCGGCGCCGTCGTGGAAGGCGGCCGGCTCGGGGAAGAGCCCGGCGAGGCCGTGGCCCTCCAGCAGCGGGCCGAGGCCGAAGTGGACCAGGCCCGACAGGCCGGGGTCGCGGACGGTCAGCCGGTCGATCCCGGCGGCCCGGGCGAAGGCCGCGAGGGTCTCCAGGTAGGCGGCCTCGATCGGGCCTTCGTCGCAGGCGGAGTCGAGCGAGCCGGTGTAGAAGCCGCGCTCGTCGCGGTCGGCGGGGTCGTACTTGGTGACGCGGTGGACGCGGATCTCGGGCACCGGAACACGGTAGGCGGTCGGCCCTCCGGGGTCATACCGGATTTTGACCATGCGGGAAGATCTCCGGTCATCTCGACCGACTATCATCGAGCCGCGCCGGACGGTGCTCTGCGCCGTTGCGCGTCGTGGCCGGGTGTCGGCGCAGCACGCCCCAATCACGACGACGGGAACGGTCCCCATGCACTGCGAGCGACGGATACCCCTGGCGGGTGCCCGGTGATCAGCTGGTTCCACGCGGCCGTCCTCGGCCTGATCCAGGGGCTCACCGAGTTCCTGCCGGTCTCCTCCAGCGGCCACCTGCGGGTCTTCTCCGCGCTGCTGGGCTGGGACGACCCGGGGGCCGCGTTCACGGCGGTGACCCAGCTGGGCACCGAGTCGGCCGTGCTGATCTACTTCCGCAAGGACATCGCCGCGATCGTCTCGACCTGGGTGCGCTCGCTGTTCAAGCCCGCGCTGCGCAGCGACCCGCACGCCCGGATGGGCTGGTTCGTGATCGTCGGGACGCTCCCGATCGGGATCCTGGGCAAGATCTTCCAGGACACCATCGAGACCGAGCTGCGCGACCTGCGGATCATCGGCACCACGTTGATCGTCTTCGGCGTGATCCTGGCGGTCGCGGACCGCACCCGGGCGATCCGCAACGCCCGCACGATCGACCAGTTGACCTTCCCGCACGCCCTGATCTACGGCGCCGCCCAGTCGCTGGCCCTGATCCCGGGCGTCTCCCGCTCCGGCGGCACGATCAGCGCCGGCCTGTTCCTCGGCTACAGCCGCGAGGCGGCGGCGCGGTACTCGTTCCTGCTGGCGATCCCGGCGGTGCTCGCCTCCGGCGTGCTGGAGCTGTTCAAGATCGGCGAGGGTCCGGCACCGGCCTGGGGGCCGACCATCCTGGCCACCCTGATCGCCTTCGCGATCGGCTACGCGGCGATCGCCTGGTTCCTGAAGTACATCTCGCACAACAGCTTCATGCCGTTCGTGATCTACCGGATCCTGCTGGGCATCCTGATCATCGGCCTGGTGACCGGCGGCGTGCTGGCGCCGAACGCCGGCGCGGTCCACTGACCCGGCCCTGAACGCCCGAAGGGCCCGTCCGCACTCGGTGCGGACGGGCCCTTCGGGCGTTCAGGTCAGCGGGCGGCGCGGCGGCGCCAGACCAGCAGGCCGGTCAGTACGGCGGCGGCCGCGATCACGGCGATCACCACGGTGCCGCCGCCCGAGGACTTCTTCTCGGCGGGAGCGGCCGCGGGCACCGGCGCGGGCGCGGCGGCCGGGCTGCTCGCCGCCGCCGACGGCGAGGCCGACGCGGAGGCCGCGGCGGACGGCGAGGCGGCACCGGCCGCGGGCAGCGGGGTGGCGCCCGGCGCGGCGGCGGTGAGCGTGAGGACCGGCGCCGGGTGCTGCGGCTTGCTGCCGTTCTGCGGCACCTCGATCCAGCGGTCCACCTGGCCGTCGGAGTAGGTGACCAGCGACTTGAACGCCAGCTCCTTGGCGTCCGGCAGCTGCCGCACCTTGATCTTGTACGCGGCGTTCGTGCCCGGCGCCAGGGCCGGACCGGAGACGGTGTACCCGTCGGCGGTCGCGGCGAACGCCCAGCCGGTGGGCGCCTCGGCGAGCGTCACGTCGGAGCCGGTCAGCCCGGCCGGCAGCGCGACCTTGACCTCGGTGATGCCGGCGGTGGACGACTCGCCCTCGGCGTCGAAGGCGACCACCGCGCCGACGGCCAGCGCCTGCGGCGTGGCGGACTCCACCTCGACGTGGGCGGACGCCGGACCGGCCACCAGGACGGCACCGGCCAGCACGGCCGTCGGGATCAGGGCGCGGGCGACAAGGCGGGAACGCTGCATGGAAGCCGACCCTACAGGCTGGCGCGCGCCCCGAGGCGGGAAGCGGCGGGTATCAGCCCCGGGTGAGTCGTCCCCGTACGGCCTCGTGCACCTCGGCCTCCTCGGCGGGATCCGCCGCGAGCCGGCGCAGGCGCTCCAGCACCCGGATGTCGCCCGTGGTGGTGACGTGGCGGGCGGCGAGCTCCCGGGTGGACTCCTCGCAGTCCCAGAGGCACTCGACCGCCGGGCCCTGCCCGAAGTGCGGGTCGGTGATCGACAGCGCCTGTGCGGCGCGCCCGCGCAGCTCGGACGAGACGGCCTCGCCGTACACGTGGCGCAGCGCGGGGACGGCGGCGGCGGCGGCCAGCCGCCCCGCACCGTCGACCAGGGTGCCGAGTCCGGCCCCGGTCACGCCGCGCACCGAGATCCAGTGCCGCAGGCCGGCGACCACCAGCGGGCCGTCGCACGGTTCGCCGGCATCGGCGAGCAGCTGGACGGCGGCCTCGCCGAGCGCGCTGTCGGCACCGCCCGTCCCCGGGTCGGCCCAGGTGCGGGCGCGGGCGAGGGCCTGCGGCCCGCGCATCCGGCCGAGCAGTTCCAGGGCGGCGGCCACGACCCGGCAGTCGAAGTCGGCGGCGGCCGTCTCGATCAGGTCGGCCACCGCCTCGTCGCGCTGTTCGACGAGGTACCGCAGGGCGGCGATCCGCGCGCCGGGCTCGTTGCCCGCGGCGGCGTCCAGCAGCAGCGGGCGGTCCTCGGAGCGGACCACGGCGGTCAGGCAGCGGGCGGCCGCGGCGGCCCGGCGGACCAGGGCGGAGGAGCCGCCGCCGGCCGGGTCGGCCTGGTCGGCCCAGGCGAGGACGTCGGCGGTGGACCAGCCGGGGGTGACGCCGGGCCGGTTGAGTTGGCGTTGCCACAGGTCGAACGGTGACTGCTCGCTCGCGGCGGCGATCCGGGGGTGGTGCGCGGCCCACAGCCGCCAGGGCTTGGGCTCGTACGCGGAGCGGATCACCTCGCGCAGCTCGGCGTCGCCCTCCGGGCCTTCCGGGAAGCGGGCGAGCACGGCGGGGGCGAGGGCGAGCAGCGCGGCGTCGTCGTCGCGCAGGGCGAGTTCGTCGAGGGCCCATGGCCAGTTGCTGCCGGTCGCGGTGTAGGCGCGCAGCAGGTCGAGGGCGTCGCGGCGCCCGTAGGCGGCGAGGTGGCCGAGGACGGAGAGGGCGAGGCCGGTGCGGGCGTCGTCGTCGTTCTCCAGGTCCTCGACGGAGTTGAGGTGGAGTTCGAGGCCGGTGAGGGGGGCCTCGAGCTCCATGTAGAGCCGCGCGTAGTACAAGGAGCGGTTCTCGACCTGCCAGTCGGCGCGGGGGTCGGCGGTGACGCAGGCCTCGACGGCGGCAATGGCCTCGTCGCGGTCTGCTGCCAACGCATGCAGCTGCCCGTCACCGCGGCCTCTCTGCAGGAGGCCGAGGAGGCTGGCGCTGGGCGCTATCACTGGCTCGAACATGAGGTCAGCATCCGTTGCGGCGGTCGTCGAGGCAACGGGATTTCCGTCGCCGGGGTCGGTCGGTGCAGCTCAGGCGCCCGGGCGCCGGAATCACCGAAGGTTACCGCCTGGGGGCCCGATCCGCACACAGGGCGACCGGATCCGGGGCCGGAGGCGGACCCTCCGTACCGGATCGGCATATTCCCCTGGAAACCCTTCCCCGCGATCCTCACATTCCACTCGAGCCGGCACGGACACGGACGAGACGGCACTGACACAGAACTGTCACACCAGGCGGCGGCACTGTCACACCAGGCGGCGGCGCTCCGGCATCACCGAGTCGATCTCGTCCCGCAGCTCGGCGACGGCCGGCACGCCCTGGTACCGGCCGGAGAGCCGGTACATCTCGCGCAGCCGGTCCCAGGTCCGCATGGACGAGGTGTGGCTGATCGAGGCGAGCGCCAGCTTGGCCTGCACCTGCGCCTCGTCCGGCTCGCCGGAGATCCAGTAGACCGAGGCGAGGGTGATCCGGTCGAGCAGCGCGGAGCGCTCCCGGCCGTCCTTGGGGCGCAGCTCGATGGCGAGCCTGGCGTGCCGCTCGGCCAGCCGGGCGGCGCCGGGGTCGTGCTCGGCCAGGGTCCGGTAGACCAGGGCCTGCATGCCGTGCAGCTCGGCCTCGTTGAAGAGCTGCATCCAGCTGGGCGGCGGCTCCTGGGCCTCCTGGACGAACAGCTCCTCGGCCTCGCCGAGCACCCGGCGGGTGGCCTCGGAGCGGCCGAGCGAGGCCTGGGCCCAGGCCTCCACGGTGTGCAGCATGGCGCGGGTGCGGGGCAGCGCGCGCTCGCCGGCGCTGGCCTGGGCCAGGCGCATCAGCTCCAGCGCGTCGTCGGCCCGGCCGAGGTGGAGCATCTGGCGGGCGGCGCGGGAGATCGCCTCGCCGGCCCGGGGCCGGTCGTCGGCCTCCTTGGCGGCCTGCGCGGCGATCACGAAGTAGCGCTGGGCGGTGGGCTCCAGGCCGACGTCGTGGGACATCCAGCCGGCCAGCACCGCCAGGTTGGCGGCGACGGTCCAGAGCCGGCGCTCGACGGCGGGGGCGTGCTGGTGGGTGAGCAGGCCGCCGACCTCGTTCAGCTGGCCGACCACGGCCTTGCGCTGGAGGCCGCCGCCGCGGGAGGCGTCCCAGGCACGGAACACCTCGACCGAGTGTTCGAGGGCGGCCACCTCGTCGTAGCCGACCGGGCCGGGTTCGTAGACGTCGATGACGGGGGCGGGGCCGCCCTGGGTGATCACGTGGCGGGGGCCGGGACGCCCGGCCGCGTACGCCACGTCCTCGCCGGTGAGCCAGTCGTGGAGGTTGTCGGCGATGACGGCGCCGGCCGCGAGTGCGGCACCCGCGCCGACCAGACCGCGTCGGTTCAGCATGAGGTCCATTCCCGTGAACTCGGTGAGGACCGCGGCTGTCCGATCCGGCGCCCAGGGCGACGGCGGCGACGATGTGGGGGTCGTGCCGGACCTGGTGGGCCGGTGTCGTTCCAGACCGAGGTCTTCTGTGGTGACGACACGGCCGAGCCGCTCCGTGAACACGGCGGCCAGCACCCGCGGCACCGGATCGCGGGGGATCTCCCCCTGCTCGATCCAGCGCCGCACCCGCGAGGTGTCGGTGGACAGCTGCTGCTGACCCATCGCCGCTCCTCGGCGGTTGACCAGCCGCGCCAGTTCGCCCTTGGACCAACCGGTCAGGGCGAAGAGGTCGGCGAGTCTGGTGTTCGGCCCCTTCGATGTCACGTGAAGCCCCCAGGTTCCTCGGCTGATTTCGACACTAATGGCTCTGTCACATGCCACGCGACCATTCGCCAGGGTTCGCCAGGGTCCGCTACGTGGTGTGCCAGTGGCGATCCGGTGTCAGGTAGGAATGCGCCACCTCGACCCCGGGTCCGGGAGGCCGGAGACAGGCCCCATTGTTCACCTGACGGCCCGTCAACGGTTCCGCCCCGTACTCGGACCGAGGGGTGGCGCGCCAGGGTGGCGCGCAGGCATCGGGCATGGCGCGGCAGTCGCGCCGACCGCATTCCCCAGGGTGCGGACGGCACGGCGGACCGCTTCCGTGCCCGGCGCCCGCACCCCACCCGACCTGCCCGGTACCTCACCACCGGGCGCACCGCATCACCGCCGTCGGCCAGGAAGGGACCCTCACCACCCCATGTACTCCTCAGCCAGCACCGGCGCCCGCCCGTCGACCACCGCCATCACCCCCAACGACGGAGGCACCGCGCGCCACACCCTCGGCCAGGCCAGGACCGGCCTGCGCCCGCCCACCGCCGCCGGCGGCCGTCCCGCGCCGCGCTCCACCGAGCTGCGCGACCCGCGGGCCCGCACCAGCACGCTGGTGACCCGCCCGGTGGAGCAGGGCCTGCGGCCCGGCATCGGCCGGCTGCCGGCCGGCCGGCAGCCCGAGGCGTTCGTGGACCGCATCGACCCGGCCACCCTGCAGACGCCCGCGGTGCGCGCCGTGCTCGCCAACATCGCGCGGATATGTCCCGCCTTCCTCCCCCGCCAGGTGCTGCGGGAGGGCAGCCGGCACATCCTCGTCGCGGGCACCATCGGGCGTGCTCCGGTGGTCGCCAAGTGCCTGGCGCCTGGCGCCCTGCGCAGCCCGCAGGCCGAGCAGCTGGTCGAGCGCTTCCACCACGAGGTGGCGGTGTACCGGGCGTTCGTGCGGCACCGTCCGCCGGTGCGGCTGCCCCGGCTGGTGGCGGCCGACCACGACCGCTGCGTGCTGGTGCTGGAGCGCGTCCCGGGCCGGCCCGCCTCCCGCGAGCGCCACCCGGTGAACGCGCCCACCCCGGGCGAGGTCCGCGCGGTGCTCGGCGCGGTGCGCACCCTCAACCTGTGGCGCCCGCCGACCGACGTGTTCGGCAAGCCGCTGGACTACCAGCTGGAGGTCGCCCGGTTCCACTCGGTCGGCCTGCTCACCGACCGGGACGCCGGCGACCTGCGCGGCCTGATGCACGGCCTGGCCTCGGTGCCCTGGCAGCTGTGCCACGGCGACGCGCTGCTCGGCAACATGCTGCTCGCGCCGTCCGGCCCGGTGCTGCTCGACTGGGAGCAGGCCGGCTGGTACCTGCCCGGCTACGACCTGGCGGTGCTGTGGAGCGTGCTCTCCGGCGACACCGCGGCGCGCCGGCAGATCAGCCAGCTCGCCCAGTCCGGCGGAACGATGGCCCGGGACGCCTTCCTGGTGAACCTGGTGCTGGTGCTGATGCGGGAGATCCGGCTGCACGACGTCCCGGGGGCGGGCGAGGAGCAGCGGATCATGATCCGTCGGCTGTACGACGACGCGGCGCTGGCCCGCCGGGCGGTCCGGGCGGCCGTCGGCACCCGCTGAGCCGACTCAGCGCCGCAGCAGCGCGCCGGCCCCGAGCCCGTCCAGGACGGTGTCCTCGGGGGCGGCGAAGGCCCGGACACTGAGCACGTCGCGCAGGTGCCGTTCCAGCGGGTGGCGGTGGCTCAGCCCGGCCACCCCGGCGAGGGTGACGGTCTGCTGGACGGCGGCGGCGGCCGTCCGGTCCACCAGCAGACGGCCGGCGGCGGTACGGCCGAGGGCAGCGGGATCCGCCTTCTCCACCCGGACGGCCAGACCGTTGAGGAGTTCCTCGGCCCCGATCAGGGAGCATTCCAGCTCGCCCAGGCTCCGGCGGTGGCGCTCGGCCCCGCCGGCCTGCGCCGCGACGAGCCGGACCAGCCAGTCCTGCGCCGCCCGCGCGGTGCCCAGCTGGACGGCGGCGAGCGCCAGGTCGCGCCAGGCGGCGGTGGTCCCGGCCTGCTCGGCGGCGGTGTCGACGGGCGCGAGCCCGACGGCCGCGTCCCGGGCGACCCGGACACCGTCCAGGGTGACCTCGTGCGCGGCGGCGGCCCGCAGGCCGATCAGTTCGGGGCTGGGGTCGATCTCCAGACCGGGGCTGTCGCCGCGGATCAGGAACAGGCCGCGCCGCGGCTGCGGCTCGGTGGTGCGTGCGTCCACCACCAGCCAGGCGAGCGCCTCGGCACCGGGCACGCCCGGCAGACGCCCGGTCAGCAGCCAGCCCTCGCCGTCCCGTTCGGCGCTCGCGGTGAAGGCGCGGACGGTGGCGACCAGGGCCGGGCCGCGCCGCGACTCGGTGAGCAGTCGCCGGTAGAGCCCGGCCGGCCAGGCGGAGGTACGGGCCTGCTCGGCGTGGAGCAGCAGGGTCTGGGCGACGAGCAGCGCGACCGAGGCGTCGCCGCGGGCCAGCGCGGCCAGCAATTGGACGGTGTCCAGCAATCCGAGGCCCGGTCCGCCGTAGCGCTGACCGACTGTCAGGGAGAGCAGTCCGGCGCCGTGCGCGGCCTCGACGCCCTGGTACGGGAAGGTTCCGTCGCGGTCGTGCTCACCGGCGCGGGCGGCCAGCAGGTCGACCACCCGGGGCAGGCCGGTGAAGGCGGTGAGCGCGGTGTCCGGCGCGGGCACGGCGGTGGCGGCGGTCTTCGTCATGGCCGCGGTCAGCCCTGCTTGAACATCTCCGCCGGCAACGGCTTCAGCAGTTGGTAGAGATCGTCCGAAATCGGCCGGTCCCAGGAGGCGATGGTGACCTGGACGCCGTCGCTGCGGCCGAACTGGGAGCAGTACAGCCGCTCCTCGCTGACCTTGACCTTCTTCACGATCAGCAGGTCGTCGCCGAGCATCACGGGGAAGTCCTCGGCCGAGACGAAGTCGACCTGCTCCTCGCTCTCCAGCGCCTCGAGCAGCTGGCGGACCTCGAAGGGCACGCCGTCCTCGGACTCCCGGGCGGGCGAGCCCTCCGGCAGGTTGCCGATCAGCATCGCCGGGCCGCGACCGCCGAGCAGGTCGTAGCGCAGGAAGATGCCCTGGCAGGAGCCGTCCGGGCCGGTCATCATCATGGCCCCGAAGTAGCCGGGCCAGTCGCCCGGGTCCATCGCGAGCACGTCGAAGTCCGGGCCGACGGGGGCGCCGGAGCGACGGCGGAGGAATGACATGACACCATCGTACGTGCCGGGTGCAGACCGGCCGACGCGCGGGTCCGCGATCAGGCCGAGATCTACGCTCAGGGACCAATGTTGACTCTGAGCAACCGTCCGGGCTACGTTCGGTTCAGCACGACGACCGCTGTGGACTCGGTCCACCGGGGGGTGGTCTGTCGCACGCGTGCAGTTGCGCGCTGTCCCTCACTGTGCACAGAGTCGTGCGAACCACCCGAGTACTTCTGCAACGATGCACACCACAGGCCAGGTTCGCGTGGGCCCTCAAGCCCGTCGCACGCGCGGACCCGGCCCGGGGAACACCAACGCGTGGGGGCGTGTGGATCCCGGGCCACCCGGCCCCGCACGGTCGAGTAGCTCTCGACGTCGGGGCCAGCTCCCGCAGCGACGGGCTTCGCACCTCGGTGCGGCCGGGCAGGGAGTGCCCGTCCTCGGCGCCGTCGACGGGCAGCACAGCGGGCGCCGTGCTCGACCGCGTGGGGGCGGTCGGCACGGCGTCTGCCTGCTCTCACTGTGGTCCCGGCCTTGTCGAAGAGTCAACAAGTTTCTGACCATCAGAATTCATTTGTGACCTCAGTGCACGCCCAACCGTCATCTGTGGTTCAGGTCGGGTCGAACTCCCCGTCCCGGGCGCCGAGGACGAAGGCGCGCCACTCCGCCGGGGTGAAGATCAGCGCAGGCCCGGACGGGTCCCGCCCGTCCCGCATCGCGATGTAGCCCTCGACGAAGGCGATCTGGACCTCGCCCTCGCCCTGGCTGCCGGAGCGCCACTCGGCGCCGGTCAGGTCCAGCTCCACCTTGCCGCGGGCGGCCGTGTCGGCGGTCATCTCCTGCTCCTCCCGATCGTTGCGAAGGCCCAGCCAACCACGCCCCCTCCCCCGAACGGCGCAATCGACGCCGACTCGCTCCCGCACGGGGGGATTTCGCCGATCCGCCGACGGCGCCCGACCTGCTGTGCTAGGGCGTGTCTGGCCGCGCGCGCCGGGCAGGCTGGGAGAGTGTGGGAGCCGCACCAGCCTCCGCAGCGACAGGCCCGAGGGAGCAGCCGATGGACCGCCGGGACGGAACCCGCGCCGACGTCATCCCGATCACCACGGCCCCCTCCGCACCGCACCCCGCCCGGCCCGCCGACCGGCCCGCGCCCAAACCGGCCGTCCCCCGACCCACCAGGCCGGCCGGGCACGGCCGGGTCGGGGTGCTGCTGGTCTCGCACAGCGCGGAGGTCGCCGACGCCGTCCGCGACCTGGCGCTGGCGGTGGCGAACACCGACAACCCCGCGCCGGTGGTGGCCACCGGGGGCTCGATCGCGGACGGGCCGGGCACCAGCGCGGTGCTGATCGCGGCCGCCGCCCGGCGGGTCGACCAGGGGCACGGGGTGGCGGTGCTCTGCGACCTCGGATCCGCGGTGGACACCGTGCTGGCGCTGCTCTCCGAGGCGGACGAGCACGGGCTGCCCTTTCCGGTCAGGTTCGCCGACGCGCCGTTCGTGGAGGGCGCGGTGGCGGCGGTGGTCACCGCGACCGCCGGCGGCGACCTGTCGGCGGTGCTGGACGCGGCGGAGGAGATGTACCGGCAGCGCAAACGCTGAGTTTCGGCCCCGGCGGAGCGGCCGGTCGATACGATCGCCGTATGGCCAAACTCGGCCGTGTTTGGGGGGAGTTGTCCGTATGCGTGTCGTCGTGACCGGCGGTGCCGGTTTCATCGGAGCCAATCTCTGCCGGGCCCTGCTGGCCCGTCCCGAAGTGACGGAGGTACGGGTCCTCGACAACCTGTCCACCGGACGGAAGTCCAACCTCGACGGCCTGGCCGTCACCTTCCACGAAGGATCGATCCTCGACCGGGAGCTGCTCGACGAGGCGTTCACCGGCGCCGACGCGGTGGTCCACCTGGCCGCCCTGCCCTCGGTGCCGCGCTCGGTCGCCGATCCGCTGGCCAGCCACCACGCCAATGCCACCGGCACCCTGGAGGTGCTGGAGGCGGCCCGCCGGGCCGGGGGGCTGTACGTGGCGGCGGCGTCCTCGTCCTCGGTGTACGGCGCCAACCGGGAGCTGCCCAAGCGCGAGACCATGCGCACCGTCCCGATGAGCCCCTACGCGGTCTCCAAGCTCGCCACCGAGTCCTACCTCGGCGCGTACCACCACTGCTACGGCACGGGGGTGCTGCCGCTGCGGTTCTTCAACGTCTTCGGGCCGCTGCAGCCCGCCGGGCACGCGTACGCGGCCGTGGTGCCGGCCTTCCTGGACGCGGCGCTGGACGGCCGTCCGGTGACCGTGCACGGCGACGGCGGGCAGAGCCGGGACTTCACCTACGTCGGCACGGTCGCCCAGGTGATCTCCGAGGCGGTGGTGCGCCGGGTGGTGAGCGCGGATCCGGTCAACCTCGCGTTCGGGACGCGCACCAACCTGCTGGAGCTGATCGAGCTGATGGGCGAGGTGCTCGGGCAGCCGGTGGAGCGCGCGCACGTCGACCCGAGGCCCGGTGACGTCCGGGACTCGCAGGCCGACAACGCGCGGCTGCGGGAGCTCTTCCCGCAGGTCGTTCCGGTGCCGCTGCGGGAGGGCCTGGAGCGCACGGCGGAGTGGTTCCGGACGATCCAGGTCCGGGTGCCCTAGGTGTACTGACCACGGAGGTTGGTGACGGGGTTCACGGCGGTGTGATCTTGAAATGAGTGAGGGCCTTCTGGCCAGGTGTGGATTGCGACAT
>NZ_JBICYJ010000049.1:0-63557 GCF_043200835.1 Kitasatospora sp. NPDC048365 | reverse complement strand
CCTGGTCCATCCGGACGGACGCGGCGAGCTGCTGGAGATCCCCGAGGGCGCGCCGATCGGCGTCGGCGGGGTGCCGTTCGTGGCGAAGAAGATCGACGTCTCGGACGGCTCGATGCTGGTGCTGTGCACCGACGGCCTGGTCGAGGTCCGGGGCGGCGACATAGGGGAGGGGCTGGCCGCGCTCTGCGGCAACCTGATCGACCCCAAGCAGACCCCGGAGGAGGCCTGCGACACCGTCCTGAACACCCTGCACTCGGAGGACCGGCAGGACGACATCGCGCTGCTGGTGGCCCGCTTCGACGGCGTCCCGCCGACCGAGGTGGCCACCTGGCAGCTCGGCGTCACCGAGGCCGAGGTCGGCCGGGCCCGCACCCTGGTGCGCAACCAGCTGGCCTCCTGGCAGCTGAGCGCGCTCACCGAGACCGTCGAGCTGCTGGTCTCCGAGCTGGTCACCAACGCCGTCCGGGTGGCCCGGGCCGAGGTGCAGCTCCAGCTGATCCGGGTGGACAAGCTGCTGGTCGAGGTCAGCGACGACAACCACAACCTGCCGTCGCTGGAGCCGGCCGAGTCGATGGACGAGCACGGCCGCGGCCTCAACCTGGTGTCCAAGCTCGCCGAGAAGTGGGGCACCGCCCGCAAGGCGGTCGGCAAGGTCGTCTACTTCGAGATGCCGCTGCCCCGCGGGTAGCGGGTCAGCGCGGCGCCAGCACGGTGCGGCGCCCGGCCTCGGCGGCGACCGAGGCCGCGGCCCGCACCCCGCCCAGCACCCGCGGCCAGAAGTCGCCGAACACCTCGACCGAGCAGGCGATCAGCACCGCGGTGAGGCACGCCACCACGTGCTCCAGGCCCGCCAGGTTGGGCAGCAGCACGGCCTCGACGACCATGGCCAGCAGCACCGCGCCGGCCGTCCACCAGGCACGGCAGCGGAACGCCACCACCACGGCCAGCGCCACCACGGCCGCCGACGGCCCGGTGTCGCGCACGTGCGCCACCCAGCGCGGGAAGCCGAACAGGTGCTCCGGGCCGATCATCACCCCGATCCGGGCGAAGAGCGTGCCCGCCAGCGTGCAGACGTACGCCACCACCAGGGTCAGCCGCCGGCCCAGCACGATCTCGGCGATCCCGAAGACCAGGAAGACCTGCGCCAGCGCGCCCCAGACCGGCAGGTCCAGCGCCGGCACGTACAGCGACAGCGGGGTGCGCAGCAGCGACACGTCCAGCGGCAGGGAGGCCCTGACCACACCCAGTTCGGTGACGAATCGCTCGCCGCCCGGCAGGTGCTGGACGATCGAGAAGGCCAGGATCAGCAGCGTCGCCGTGGCGGCCAATGGAACGGCGGCGAACTTCCGCCGCAACAGTCCGTCCTTCAGGGTGGCGAACAGCGTGCCCCACTCCGCCACAGCGGCCCGGACGGCAAATGTGCCGAGCCCCATTTCTGCGCCCCCCGCGCGAGAGTTCCGTCCCACAGCCGCCCGCTCCCCGTCCGATCCGATGAGAAACATCTTTCTCTGTGCCACTACATCGAGCCTATGCATCGGATAAACGGCGGGCATCAGCTTTACCGCCCAACCGAAGTCATCCCAAAGAAGTAGCGGACACCGGTCTCCCTCCGCCCCCCGGCGGAGGGACCACCCCTACCCGCGCTTGTGCCGTCGCCGGAACAGCGCGGGAAGTCCAGGAGCCGTGATGAAACCCTCGGCCCGGGCACTGGCGATTCCGATCCGCGGGATCTCGCTGCTCTTCTCGAACAGCAGGTAGCGCGGCTCCCAGATCGGCCGGTACTTCGCATTGGCCCGGTAGAGTGATTCGATCTGCCACCAGCGGGAGAAGAATCCGAGCACGGACCGCCACAGTCTGAGCACCGGCCCCGCACCCAGCCTCGAACCGCGCTCGAAAACCGAGCGGAACATCGCGAAGTTCAGCGACACCCGCTCCAGCTCGACCTCCTCGGCGCGCTGCAGCAGCTCGATCACCATGAATTCCATCAGGCCGTTCTCGCTGTCGCGGTCGCGCCGCATCAGGTCCAGCGACAGGCCCTTCCCGCCCCACGGCACGAAGCTCAGCAGCGCCCGCAGCTCGCCGTCCCCGTCGAAGCACTCGAGCATCACGCAGCGCCCGTCGCCGGGGTCGCCGAGGCGGCCCAGCGCCATCGAGAAGCCGCGCTCGGTCGCGCCGTCCCGCCAGTGGTCCGCCCTGGCCACCAGCTCGGCCATCTCCGCCTCCGGAATGGCCTCGTGCCGGCGGATCCGCACCGTGTACCCGGCCCGCTTGACCCGGTTGTACGCCTGGCGCACCACCCGCATCGCCCGGCCGTCCAGCGAGAACTCGTCCAGCTCGACGATCGCCTCGTCGCCCAGCTCCAGCGCGTCCAGCCCGTGCCGGGCGTAGATCACCCCGGCCTCCTCGGACGCCCCCATCACGGCCGGCACCCAGGCGTGCTCCCGGGCCTCCGACAGCCAGGCCTCGATCGCCCCCGGCCAGGCCTCCGGGTCGCCGATCGGATCGCCCGAGGCCAGCGACACCCCGCCGACCACCCGGTACGCCACCGCCGCCTTCCCGGACGGCGAGAAGACCACCGCCTTGTCCCGGCGCAGCGCGAAGTACCCGAGCGAGTCCCGCTCGCCCTGCTTCTCCAGCAGCGCCCGCAGCTTCCCCTCGTCCTCGTCGCTGAGCAGCTCCTCGCCGCGCGGGCTGCGGAAGGTCACGTAGACCACGGCCAGGAAGAGCAGCGCGCCCATCACGTTGATCGCCGCGTTCACCCAGATCGGGACGGAGATCACGTCCGCCACCCGGCTGGACGGGTTGACGGTGACCATCCGGAAGAACGAGTACACGAAGCGGTCGGCGAAGCTCGCGCCGTTCAGCTCGTTGGTCAGCTGCACCAGCATCGAGCCGACCAGACCGCCCAGGCCCAGGCCCAGCACGGTCGCCGCCACCGCGGTCTTCGGGTTCGACCGGTCGCCCTTGGAGGTGAACAGCCGCCAGGACGCCATCAGCGCGAGGAAGAAGATTCCGGTCAGCACCGTGGAAATCCAGTTCAGCGGATGGGTCCGGTACTTCTCGTCCGAGACCAGCCAGCCCACGAAACCGGCCAGCAGCACCCCCGACACCACCGTGTTGAAGATCCACGCCGCACGCTTGCGCCGGCGCATCGCCACCGCCAGGAACAGCGCCAGCAGCACCGTGGTCAGACCCGCGGTCACCAGGTACGGGGTGAAGTACTCGCCCTCGTTGTGGGTGCGCACCTGCTCCCGGAACGGCACCGAGAGCACCGCCACCAGATTGAGCAGCGCCGCCAGCCGCAGGTACCAGACCGTCAGGGCGGCGGCCCGCCGCTGCCAGCGGGCCGAACCGGATTCATCACCCTGCCGGTCGGCAGGCACGGCCGAGGGCGCCGTCTTCACCGTGGACACAGCTTCCATTCCAAACGATCGGATTTCGGGGCGCATCCGCACGACACCCGGGCAACACCGCCCCGATTTCCATGGTTGCCCACCCCGGATGAGAATTGCGTGAATCCGGTAGCGGATTCCGACCCCCGCCGATCGGCGGGGGTGGACGTCGCCCGGGCGGCCACCTCCCGGCGCCGCCCGCCCGCCTAGGCTCGTAACCGGGGCACACCCGTGCACCGCGCACCCGTACGGAAAGAGACCTCCGCATGCCGCCGACCCGGGTCCTGATCGTGGACGACGAGGTACTGGTCCGCTCGGGTCTCGGCCTGATCGTCGGCTCCGCCCCGGACCTGGAGGTGGTCGGCAGCTGCTCCGGCGGCCAGGCCGAGCAGCAGACCGCCGACCTCGCCCCCGACGTCGTCCTGCTCGACATCCGGATGCCCGACCTGGACGGCATCAGCGTGCTGCGCCGGCTGCGCGCCCTGCCCGACCCGCCGGCCGTGGCGATGCTCACCACCTTCGACACCGACGAGTACATCGGCACCGCGCTGCGGGCCGGCGCGGCCGGCTTCCTGCTCAAGGACACCGCCCCCGAGCAGCTGGTGCACGCCGTCCGGGTGCTCGCCACCGGCGGCAGCGTGCTCTCCCCCACCGTCACCCGCACCGTGATCGGCGGCTACGTCGAGGGCGGCGGCCCCGACACCGAGGCCACCGCACTGACCCGCCAGCTCACCGGGCGCGAACTGGACGTGCTCGCGCTGCTCGGCGAGGGCCTGTCCAACGCCGAGATCGCCGACCGGCTCTACCTCGGCACCGGCACCGTCAAGGACCACATCAGCGCCATCCTGGCCAAGCTCGGCGCCGCCAACCGGGTCCAGGCCGCCGTGGTCGCCCACCGGGCCGGCCTGGTCCGCGACGGCGACCAGGCCGGCTCATGACCACCCCGAGAACCTGGCTCACCTCCCGCCGGACCACCCTGCTGGTCCCCGTCGTGGTCGCCGTCCTGGACTCCGCCCTGGTCGCCCGCGACTCCCCGCCCTGGCAGCTGGCGCTGTCCTTCCTCGCCGCCTTCGCCCTGCTGCTGCGCCGCCGACTGCCGCTCACCGTGCTGCTGCTCACCCTGCCCGGCGCCTGGGTCAACGACATCTGGCTGGCCCCGATGACCGCCGTCTACTCGGTCGCCGCCGCCTACAGCGCGCTGCGCGTGGTGGTGCCGAGCGCCGCCGCCTTCTCGCTGGTCGAGTTCTTCCACTGGCCGCTCGCCGAGGAGCTGTACGAGCTCACCCGCGACAACGCGCTGTACGCCATCCAGTCGCTGATGCTCGGCGCCGGGCCCGCCGCGCTCGGCCTGCTCACCCGCACCCGCCGGGAACTCGCCGCCCGGCTCACCGAGCTGACCGAGGGCCGGCAGCGGGAGAGCCGGCTGCTCGCCGAACGGGTCCTCGCCGCGGAGCGCGCCCGGCTCGCCCGCGAGATGCACGACGTGGTCTCCCACCAGGTCAGCCTGATCTCCATCCAGGCTGGCGCGCTCCAGGTCTCCACCGCCGACCCGGCCGCCCGGGACACCGCCCGCACGATCCGCGAGCTGTCCGTGCGCACCCTGGAGGAGCTGCGCCAGATGGTCGGGGTGCTGCGGGCCGCCGGCGTGCGCCGCGACGAGCCGCTCGCCCCGCAGCCGCGGCTGGCCGACCTCGCCCGGCTGATCGAGGGCAGCGGGCAGCACGTCACCGCCGAGCTCCACCCCGGCGGCCGGGTCTGGCCCGAGGCGGTCGAGCGGGCCGCGTACCGGACCGTCCAGGAGGCCCTCACCAACATCAGCAAGCACGCGCCCGGGGCCGCCGTCACCGTCCGGATCACCGCCCGCGGCGCCCGGCTGCTGGTCGACGTCCACAACGGGCCCGCGCCCGAGCGCCCGAGCGCCGCGCCCGCCCCGCTGCCCGGCGGCGGCCACGGCCTGGTCGGTCTGCGCGAGCGCGCCCAGCTGCTCGGCGGCACCTTCTCCGCCGTACCGACCTCCGACGGCGGCTTCGCCGTCCGCGCCGAACTCCCCGCCGTCGGCGAGTAGCCCGGCGACGACCGGACGCCCCGGGCACCGGCCGGAGCCTCCGGGACAACGAGAAAGGCCCCGCAGATCTTTCGATCTGCGGGGCCTTCGCTGTGCGCGAGGGGGGAGTTGAACCCCCACGCCCTTTCGGGCACTGGAACCTGAATCCAGCGCGTCTGCCTATTCCGCCACCCGCGCAAGGGTGTTGTCTTCAGATGCTTGCCGCTCTTCCGACCTGTTGAGAAGCTTAGCGCATCTCGCGGGGTCTTCCGTCCGGCTCCCTCTCGGGCGCCCCTTCCGACATGGAAAACATTAGCACGACCTGCGGGCCACCTCCGAATCCATATCCCGGGGACCCGCAAACGGAGGGAGGCGAACGAGTGAGCGGGGCCCGGGGCGGGTAGCCCTCCCGGGCGCGACGTGCCCGGGGGAACCGTACGGACGGGCCGGGCGTGGATACGATCAGTACGGAAGTACCGCTTTCGGGCCGACCGAACCCCGGCCCGGCCCCGACGCCCTGGAAGGGGGTGCCCCGTGGGAGTCCTGAAGAAGTTCGAGCAGCGGCTCGAGGGTCTCGTGAACGGCACCTTCGCCAAGGTGTTCAAGTCCGAGGTCCAGCCGGTGGAGATCGCGGGCGCGCTGCAGCGCGAGTGCGACAACAACGCCACCATCTGGAACCGCGACCGCACGGTCGTCCCCAACGACTTCATCGTCGAGCTCAGCCCGCACGACCACGAGCGGCTGAGCCCCTACTCGAGCCAGCTCGGCACCGAGCTGGCCGGGATGGTGCGCGAGTACGCCGAGGCGCAGCGCTACAGCTTCATGGGCCCGCTCCAGGTCACCCTGGAGAAGGCGGACGACCTGGACACCGGCCTGTACCGGGTGCGCAGCCGCACCCTGGCCGCCGAGCAGGCGCCGCAGCCCCCCGCCCCGCCGGCCGCGCCCCCGGGGTACGGGCGCCAGCCCACCCCGCCCGCGCCCGGCGCACCGTGGCAGCAGCAGGGCGCGGCGCCGTACGGCGCGCCGCCGCCGCCGGCCGCGCCCCCCGCGATGCCGCCGGCCCCGCCGGCCGCCGCGGGCAACGTCCGGCCGTTCCCGGGTGCCGGGCACTCCGGCGCGGCCACCCGGCGCTGGATCGAGGTCAACGGCACCCGGCACCAGATCACCGGGAACGCCGTGGTCCTGGGCCGTTCCACGGAGGCGGACATCCGGATCGACGACCCCGGGGTGTCCCGCAAGCACGCGGAGATCCGCCCCGGGACGCCGGCGATGGTGCTCGATCTCGGGTCGACCAACGGCATCGTGGTGGACGGACAGCACACCACCCGCGCTACGCTCCGCGACGGCTCCCGAATCGTCCTCGGGTCCACCACCATCGTCTACCGACAGGTCGAAGGGTAGAGCGGGCACCGATGTCAGATTTGACCCTGACGGTCATGCGGCTGGGATTCCTCGCCGTGCTGTGGCTGTTCGTCATCGTCGCGGTGCAGGTCATCCGCAGTGACCTGTTCGGCACGCGGGTGAACCCGCGGAGCGGGCGGGCAGCGGCCCCGGCCGCCGCCGGCACCCCGGCCGCGCGGCCGTCCCAGGAGCGGCCCGCCCCGGCGCAGCAACAGCAGCAGCCGCGGCAGCGCCGCGGGGCCCCCACGCACCTCGTGGTGACGGCCGGCTCGCTGCAGGGCACCACGGTCGCCCTGCAGGGCCAGACCATCACCCTGGGCCGGGCCCACGACTCCACCATCGTGCTCGACGACGACTACGCGTCCTCCCGGCATGCCAGGATCTACCCCGACCAGACTGGGCAGTGGACGGTCGAGGATCTAGGCTCCACCAACGGCACCTACCTGGACCGGCAGCGGCTCACCACGCCGACGCCGCTCCAGGTCGGGATGCCGATCCGCATCGGCAGGACCGTCATCGAGCTACGGAAGTAGTCAGCGCATGAGGACCAGCACCCCGTCCACCCAGAGGAGGGTACGGACCGCATGACTCTCGTGCTGCGCTTCGCCGCCGGCTCGCACAAGGGCCTGATCCGGGAGGGGAACGAGGACTCCGGCTACGCCGGTCCCCGGCTGCTGGCCGTCGCCGACGGCATGGGCGGCGCGGCCGCCGGCGAGGTGGCCTCCTCCGAGGTGCTCGGCTCGATCGTCCGCCTGGACGAGGACGTGCCCGGCGCCGACCTGCTGACCCTGCTGAACGACGCGGTCCAGACCGCCAACGACCGGCTGCGGCAGATGGTCGAGGAGGACCCCCAACTCGAGGGCATGGGCTGCACCCTGACCGCGATGCTGTGGACCGGCCAGCGGATGGGCCTGGTGCACATCGGCGACTCCCGGGCGTACCTGCTGCGGGACGGCTCGCTGATGCAGATCACCCAGGACCACACCTGGGTGCAGCGGCTGGTCGACGAGGGGCGGATCACCCCCGAGGAGGCCGAGACCCACCCGCAGCGCTCGCTGCTGATGCGTGCCCTGGACGGCCGCGGCCAGGTCGAGCCCGACCTGTCGATCCGCGAGGTCCGGGCCGGCGACCGCTACCTGATCTGCTCCGACGGCCTCTCCGGCCCGGTCAGCCACGAGACCCTGGAGGCCACGCTCGGGAGCTTCTACGCCCCGCAGCAGACCGTCCAGGAGCTGATCCAGCTGGCGCTGCGCGGCGGCGGCCCGGACAACATCACCTGCATCGTCGCCGACGTGATCGACGTCGGCGCCACCGACACCCTCAGCGGTCAGCTGGTGGACATCCCGGTGGTGGTCGGCGCGGTCGCCGACGCCCCGCCTCACCCGCTGGCCGACCCGAGCGTGCTGGACACCCCCGCCGGGCGGGCGGCCGGCCTCGGCCGTCCGCAGACCCCGCAGGGCGCCTTCGGCCCCGCCGAGGGCTACGGCGAGGGCGCGGCCGGGTACGGCGCCGGCTTCGGCCCGGCGCAGGGCTACGACGAGAGCCCGGCCGGCTCGTTCGGCGACGCCGACTACGAGGACTACGAGCCGCGGGCGCCACGCAGGCGCCGCCGCCGGCGCGGCCTCAAGCTCACCGTGTCCGCGCTGGTCGCCCTCGGCCTGCTCGGCGCGGCCGGCTGGTTCGGCTACCAGTGGACGCAGGACCAGTACTACGTGGGCGCCGACGGCGAGTCCGTCGCGGTGTACCGCGGGGTCAACCAGAACCTGGCCGGCTTCGGGCTCTCCTCGGTCTTCGAGAAGCACGCCGACGTCGAGCTGAAGTTCCTGCCCGCCTACCAGCGCACCCAGGTGACCAACACCATCCAGGCCAAGAGCCTGAGCGACGCCAAGGACCAGGTCCGCAAGCTCGGCGAGCAGGCGGCCGTGTGCAAGAAGGTGGCCGCCGCCAAGGAGGCCTCCGCCCAGGCCGCCGCGGGCACCGCCGGCACCGCACCCAGCCCCGCCCCGCTGACCGAGGCGGAGCAGCAGCTGGCCGCCTCCTGCCCGGGCCAGTAGGCCGCACCAGCCGTCGGGGAGCGGCCACAGACGTGAGCACTTTTGACTTGAACGCCCAGAGCAGCAGCACCGGCCGACGCGCCAACACCACGATCACGCCGCAGGCGGCGCCGAACCGGCGCAACACCGAGCTGGCGATGCTGGGCTTCGCCGTCGCCATCCCGGTGCTGGCCTACGCCAACGTGGGCCTGGCGATGGACGGCACCCTGCCCGCCGGCATGCTCGGCTACGGCCTGGGCATGGCCGTGCTGGCCCTGCTCGCCCACCTCGCGGTGCGCCGCTTCGCGCCGTACGCCGACCCGCTGCTGCTGCCGCTGGCCACCCTGCTCAACGGGCTCGGGGTGGTGATGATCTGGCGCCTGGACAAGGCCGGCAAGCTGCTGCGCAACAACTTCCCGGCGGCCAGCAACCAGCTGATGTGGTCGGGCCTGGGCGTGCTGCTGTTCATCGGCGTGGTCTGGCTGCTCAAGGACCACCGGATCCTGCAGCGCTACACCTACATCTCGATGGTGGTCGCGCTGGTGCTGCTGGCGGCACCGGCCTTCTTCCCCTCGCGGGACGAGGACTTCGGCGCCAAGATCTGGATCCGCTTCGGCAGCTTCTCGATCCAGCCCGGCGAGTTCGCCAAGATCATCATCACGGTGTTCTTCGCGGGCTTCCTGATGGTCAAGAAGGACGCGCTGGCGCTGGCCAGCCGGCGCTTCATGGGCATGCTGCTGCCGCGCGGGCGCGACCTCGGCCCGATCCTGCTGGTCTGGCTGCTGTCGATCCTGATCCTCGTCTTCGAGACCGACCTCGGCACCTCGTTCCTGTTCTTCGGCCTCTTCGTGGTGATGCTCTACGTCGCCACCGAGCGGACCAGCTGGATCATCTTCGGCCTGGTGATGTCGATCGGCGGCGCGGCCGTGGTCGCCACCGTGGAGCCGCACGTCAAGACCCGCATCAACGCCTGGCTGGACCCGATGGCGGCGTTCGGGCCGCACCCGCCCAAGCAGTCCAGCGAGCAGATCGGCCAGACCCTGATGGCGCTGGGCTCCGGCGGCACCACCGGCACCGGCCTCGGCCAGGGCCGGTCCTGGCTGATCCAGTTCGCCGCCAAGAGCGACTTCATCCTCGGCTCCTTCGGCGAGGAGCTCGGCCTGACCGGGCTGATGGCGATCTTCCTGGTGTACGGGCTGATCGTGCAGCGCGGCCTGCGCACCGCGCTGGCCGCCCGCGACGCCTTCGGCAAGCTGCTCGCCACCGGCCTGACCTCGGCCTTCGCGCTGCAGGTCTTCGTGGTGGCCGGCGGCGTCACCGGTCTGATCCCGCTGACCGGCATGACCATGCCGTTCCTGGCGCAGGGCGGATCCTCACTGGTCGCCAACTGGGCGCTGATCGCGATCCTGCTGAAGATCAGCGACATCGCGCGGCGCCCCACCGCCGAGCCGGCCGCCGCCATCCCGGAACCGACCAGGGGACCCGTCTCGTGAACAAGCCCATCCGCCGCGTCGCGATCTTCTGCCTGGTGCTGATCCTGGCCCTGATGGTGCGGGTCAACTGGGTGCAGGGCGTCCAGGCCACCGCCTGGGCGACCAATACGCACAACGACCGCAACAAGTACGACCGCTACGCCTACCCGCGCGGCAACATCATCGTCGGCGGCCAGGCGGTCACCAGCTCGGACAAGGTCAACGGCCTGCGCTACAAGTTCAAGCGCTCCTGGGTCGACGGCCCGATGTACGCGCCGGTGACCGGGTGGTCCTCGCAGTCCTTCGACGCCAGCCAGCTGGAGAAGCTCGAGGACGGCATCCTCTCGGGCAACGACTCCCGACTGTTCTTCCGCAACACCCTGGACATGCTCACCGGCAAGCCCAAGCAGGGCGGCGACGTGGTGACCACGATCAACCCGAAGGCGCAGAAGGCCGCCTTCGAGGGCCTGGGCAACCGCAAGGGCGCCGCGGTCGCCATCGACCCGCGCACCGGGGCGATCCTGGCGCTGGTCTCCACCCCCTCGTACGACCCGGGCAGCTTCTCCGGCAGCTCCGACGCGGACTCCAAGGCCTGGACCGACCTCAACGCGGACCCCAACAAGCCCATGCTCAACCGGGCGCTGCGCGAGACCTATCCGCCCGGCTCGACCTTCAAGCTGGTCACCGCGGCCGCCGCGTTCGAGAACGGCAAGTTCCAGTCGGTCGACGACAAGACCGACACCCCGGACCCGTACGTCCTGCCGAACACCAAGACCGAGCTGAAGAACTCCAGCGCCGACGAGCCCTGCGAGAACGCCACCCTCAAGGTCGCCATGGACTACTCGTGCAACACGGTCTACGGCAAGATCGGCGCGGACCTGGGCAAGGACAAGATGCGCGCCCAGGCGGAGAAGTTCGGCTTCAACAACGACAAGCTGGACGTCCCGATCCGGCCGGTCACCAGCGTCTTCCCCAAGGCGTCCGACCCGGCCGGCACCGCGATGGACTCCATCGGCCAGCACGACACCCGGGCCACCCCGCTGCAGATGGCGATGGTCGCCGCCGCGATCGCCAACAACGGCACCCTGATGCAGCCGTACCTGGTGCAGCAGGAGCGCTCGGCCACCGACGTGATCTCCAACCACACCGAGCACCAGCTCGGCCAGGCCGTCTCGCCCGCCACCGCGCAGAAGCTCCAGCAGCTGATGGAGAGCGTGGTGCAGAACGGAACCGGCAAGAAGGCCAAGATCGACGGCGCCACGGTGGGCGGCAAGACCGGTACCGCCCAGCACGGCCAGGACAACGTGGGCCTGCCCTTCGCCTGGTTCATGTCGTACGCCAAGGGCGGCGACGGCTCCCAGGTCGCGGTCGCGGTGGTGGTCGAGGACGGTTCGCAGGAGCGCAACGAGATCAGCGGCGGGGCCCTGGCCGCGCCGATCGCCAAGGCCGTGATGCAGGCCGTGCTGAACAAGTAAGCACTGGTCGTATACGTCACAAAACGGTGGATCCGCTCCGCTCCCCGGCCGGAATTGTCACAATGGACCGGTTCCGGTCGGTACCGGTCTGGTCTCAGCTGGCAGCCTGTTCGGGCTCCATCGGACAGGGCCGGTAGCGTATCCGCCAACAGTGCGTGCGGGGAACCTACGTCACATCCTCACCGACCGGTGGGGGAGAGGGTCGGAGATATGGAAGAGCCTCGTCGCCTCGGCGGCAGGTACGAGCTCGGCGGCGTCCTAGGACGCGGCGGCATGGCCGAGGTCTACCTCGGCCATGACACCCGGCTCGGCCGCTCGGTCGCCGTGAAGACCCTCCGCGCCGACATGGCCCGCGACCCCTCCTTCCAGGCCCGCTTCCGCCGCGAGGCCCAGTCCGCGGCGTCCCTCAACCACCCCGCCATCGTCGCCGTGTACGACACCGGCGAGGACTACATCGACGGCATCTCCATCCCGTACATCGTGATGGAGTACGTCGAGGGCTCCACCCTGCGCGAACTGCTCCACTCCGGCCGCCGGCTGCTGCCCGAGCGCGCCCTGGAGATGACCATCGGCATCCTCCAGGCCCTGGAGTACTCGCACCGGGCCGGCATCGTCCACCGCGACATCAAGCCCGCCAACGTCATGCTCACCCGCCAGGGCAACGTCAAGGTCATGGACTTCGGCATCGCCCGCGCCATGGGCGACGCCGGCATGACGATGACCCAGACCTCCGCGGTCATCGGCACCGCCCAGTACCTCTCCCCCGAGCAGGCCAAGGGCGAGACCGTCGACGCCCGCTCCGACCTGTACTCCACCGGCTGCCTGCTCTACGAGCTGCTCACCGTGCGCCCGCCGTTCGTCGGCGACTCCCCGGTGGCGGTGGCCTACCAGCATGTCCGCGAGGAGGCCCAGCCGCCGTCCGCGTACGACCCCGAGGTCCGCCCCGAGGTCGACGCGATCGTGCTCAAGGCCCTCGCCAAGGAGCGCGACTACCGGTACCAGTCCGCCGACGAGATGCGCGACGACATCGAGCGCTTCCTCGACGGCCTCCCGGTCGCCGCCGCCCAGCAGGCCGCCTACGGCATGGGCGCGGCCGGCTACGGCTACGACCAGAACGGCGGCCAGTACGACCCGTACGGCCAGACCAACGTGCTGCCCCAGCAGGGCGCGGCCGGCCCGACCACCATGCTCCCGCAGGTCGGCAACCAGCAGCAGGGCTACGGCTACGAGACCGCCAACCACGGCTCGGGCGGCTCCGGCGGCGGGTACGACGACGGCTACGGCGGGGGCGGCGGCGGCCGCCGCCGCGACGACCAGCCGAAGAAGAACAACACCTCCTGGATCATCCTGGCGGTCGCCGCCGTCCTGGTCGTGGTCGGCGCCTTCTTCGTGGTCCAGGCGATGGTCAAGACCGGCGACTCGGCCGGTGGCAAGACCACCGTGCCCAACCTGGTCGGCAAGACCCTCTCCGAGGCCCAGACCGCCGCCCGCGCGCAGAACGCGAGCCTCAAGGTCGAGGCCGGCGACCCGACTGCCTGCCCCGACGCCAAGATCCAGAAGGACCAGGTCTGCACCCAGGAGCAGGCCGCCGGCACCCAGGTCTCCGTCAGCTCCACCATCAAGGTGCACCTGTCCTCCGGCCCGGCCGAGGCCACCGTCCCGGACGTCACCGGGCAGACCAAGGACGCCGCCACCGCCACCCTGCAGAAGGCCGGCTTCACCGTCACCACGACCTACCAGAACGACGACAAGGTCGACCAGGAGAAGGTCGTCTCGCAGAGCCCGACCGGCAAGGCCGCGGCAGGCGCCACCATCAACCTGGTCATCTCCTCCGGCCAGCAGAAGGTCGCCGTCCCCAACGTCGTCGGCCAGCAGCAGGACGCCGCCAGCCAGGCCCTCACCGACGCCGGCTTCACCCCCCAGGTGAAGACCGCCCCGGTCGCCGACGCCGCCAAGATCGGCCAGGTCATCGACCAGACGCCGAAGAACGCCACGGCGAAGAAGGGCACCACGGTCACCATCACCGTCGGCAAGCAGGCCGACAAGGTGCAGGTCCCCGACCTCAAGGGCAAGACCGTCAAGGAGGCCACCGCCCAGCTCAAGGCCCTCGGCCTGACCTGGACCTTCGGCGGCGCCGGCGGCAGCGACAACAACGTCGTCATCAACACCGCCCCCGGCCCGAACAACCTGGTCGACGCCAACTCGAGCGTCCAGCTGTTCACCAGCTTCGGGAAGCCCGGCGACGCCACCACGCCGCCGAACTGACCCGGCGCCGACGCCCGAGGGGCCCGCACCGACCCGGTGCGGGCCCCTCCGCGTTCTCCCCGCCGACGGGATCAGCGCAGCTCGGCCGGGAGACTGCGCCGGGCGTCCACCGGCTCCTCCCGGACCAACTCGCCGAAGACCGCCATCCGGTACCGCGAGGTGTACACCGGCGTACAGGTGGTCAGCGTGATGTACCGCCCCGGCCCGGTGAACGGCGACCCCTTCGGCACCGGCGCGACGATCCCGGTGTCGTACTTCGAGGTCTGCTCCAGCGTCCCCGCCACCCGGTACACGAACCAGCGGTCCACCGTCTCCACCACCACCGCGTCACCCGGCCCCAGCCGGTCCAGGTCGTGGAACTTCGCGCCGTGCCCGTCCCGGTGCGCCGCCAACGCGAAGTTGCCGCTCGCCGCCCAGGGCATCGCCGCCCGGTACGGCTCCTCGTACACCCCGGCCGCGCCCGCGTCGAGGGTCTCCGGCCCGGTGCCCATCCGGATCAGCACCTCGAAGTCCCTGCCCAGCGCCGGCACCCGCAGGAAGCCGATCCCCGACCCCGGCGTGAAGCTCCGGGCCTCCGGCAGCGGGCGGCCGGGCTCCGGCGGCCCGGGCGGCGGCTGCGCCGCCCAGCCCTGCCGCAGCTGCTCCCCCGCCTTCCCGGCGGCGCCCTCGGCCACCACGTCGGTCCACCACAGCGAGTACCCGACGAAGAGCGCCAGCACCAGGCCGAAGGTGATCAGCAGCTCGCCGACCGCCCCGACCGCCCCGGCGAACCTCCGCCGGCCGACCCGCCCGTCCCCGACCGATCCCATGGCGACACGCCCCTCACCGGCCGGACGGAGCGATCACTGACGGCCGGTCAGCGCGTCCGGCTGTCCCTGACTCCTCGGCCGTTCCTCGGCCATACTGCCAAAGACGATCAGCCGACCCCGGGCACTGAACTCCGGCGTGCATGTCGTCAACGTGATGTACCGACCCGGTTGGGTGAACGGCGACCCCTTCGGCACCGGCTGGATCACCCCGACGTTGGTCGGCGGCGTCTCCGGGATCCCGCCCGCCACCTTGTACGTGTAGTACGCCGTCGCGGTCTCCACCACGATCAGGTCCCCCGGCGCCAACTGGCCGATCTTGCGGAACGGCTGACCGTGCGTCGTCCGGTGCGCGGCCACCGCGAAGTTCCCCGCCGCGTCGGCCGGCATCGCGGTCCCCGTGTAGTGGCCCACCAGGCCCTTGTCGAGCACCTGCTGCTTCTGGGTGCCCTCCGCGACCGGGTACTTCAGCCCCAGTTTCGGGATGTGGATGATGGCGAAACCCTGGCCCGGCTCGAACGTCCCGGCCGGCTTGGCGCCGGGCGCGCCCGGCGCCGCGGTCGGCTGCTGCTGGCCGTTCCACTGCTGCTCCAGCTGCTGCCCCGCCGCGTCGGCCTGCTGATCGGCCTGCACGTTGGTCCACCAGAGCTGGTACGAGACGAACAGCAGCATCACCACGCCCAGCGTGATGAACAGCTCGCCCACCAGCCGGGCGGCCACCACCCGCCCGCGTTCCTTGGGACGCACCCGCGCCGGGGCACCGCGACCGGCGGCCCGGCGGCGGCCCGGGCCCGGGCCCAGCGCCCGGGCCTTCTCCGCCCGGCGCCGCTCCGCCCTGCTGTCCGGCGGCTCCTGAGCCGTGGCCGGTGCGGGCAGCCGCAGCCGCATCGTCCGGTCGTCCGGCTCCGGCTCGGCCGGCTCGTACACGCCCCAGCCGTCGCGGTCGCCGGTACCGCCCTGCGCGCCCCCCTCGGGCCGTACCGCCGTCACCGGTCAGCCCCGCCCGATCACCGGGGCCAGGCCGGCCGACCGGCCCACCGCCTCCGGGAAGCCGCACTCGGCCAGCCAGTTGGCCAGCATCCGGTGCCCGCCCTCGGTCAGCACCGACTCCGGGTGGAACTGCACGCCCTCCACCGGGAGCTCCCGGTGCCGCAGGCCCATGATCACGCCACTGCCCTCGGTCCGGGCGGTGACCACCAGCTCCTCGGGCACGGTCGCCGGGTCGACGGCCAGCGAGTGGTACCGGGTCGCGGTCATCGGCGCAGGCAGGCCCGCGAACACCCCGCCGTCCTCGTGCTCGACCAGCGAGGTCTTGCCGTGCAGCAGCTCCGGCGCCCGGCCGACCACCGCGCCGTACGCCACCGCGATCGACTGCAGGCCCAGGCACACCCCGAACACCGGAAGCCCGACCGAGGCGCAGTGGTGGACCATGTCCACGCACACCCCGGCCTCCTCCGGCGTCCCCGGGCCGGGGGAGAGCAGCACCCCGTCGAAGCCGGCCCCGCCGTCGCGAGGCACCGCGTGCTCCACCGTCACCTCGTCGTTGCGCACCACCTCGCAGGTGGCGCCCAGCTGGTACAGGTACTGGACGAGGTTGAAGACGAAGCTGTCGTAGTTGTCGACCACGAGGATCCGGGGCTGGCGGCCGGCGGAGGTCATCGGGCTCTCCTGGTGTGCGGGATCGGGCGGGTGCGGATCGGGGCAGGGGCGGCGGGCGCGGCGACCGGGCTCAGCCGGCGCCGCCCTGGTCCACCGTCACGTCGCCGAAGGGCAGCAGCGGCTCGGCCCACGGGAAGACGTACTGGAACAGGACGTAGACCACCCCGAGCACCAGCAGCAGGCAGATCACGGCCCGTACCGCGGTGTTGCCGGGCAGGTGCCGCCAGATCCAGCCGTACATGGAGCTCCTCAGTGGTTCAGGTCCGCACAAGCGTATTGGGTGCGCGGCGGGCAGCACCGCCACTTTGCTGCGGCTTCACTGGACGGGGGTGGCGTACCTGAGGTCGACCGAGCCCGCGTAGCCGGGGACGGTCAGGTCTCCGCTCTCCTGGACCTTCCAGCCCAGCCCGTAGGCCGTGACGTAGCCCAGGTAGTTCCGGATGGTCGGGTCCGCGTCCACCGCAGCCTTCAGCTGGTCGGTCCGCCCGACCGCCTTGATCACGTACGGCGGGGAGTAGACCCGGCCCTGGAGCAGCAGGGTGTTGCCCACGCAGCGGACCGCGCTGGTGGCGATCAGCCGCTGGTCCATCACCTGGATCCCCTCGGCGCCGCCCCGCCACAGCGCGTTGACCACGGCCTGGATGTCCTGCTGGTGGATGACCAGGTCGTTGACGCCGGGCTCGGGCACCCCGGGGATCCGGGCGGTGGCGTTCGGCGGGGCGTCGTTGAGCGTCACGGTCAGACCGGGGCCGCGCAGCGGGTCCAGCCCGGCGGCCTGCTCCAGCGCGTCCAGCCGGGCGGCCTCCAGCGGGCTCTGCCCCTGCTGCTGGGCCAGCCGGTCGGCCCGTTCCTGGTCCTCGCCGACCTGCTGCTCGAGCTGCTGGTTCTGGGTGGACCGCTGCCGTATCACGTCGCTCAGCTTCAGCAGCGAGTTGTCGGTCCGCAGATCGGTGCCCTTCGCGGTCTGACCGCTGATGTAGAAGAGCAGTCCGGCGAGTGCGAAGACGGCGCAGGTCAGGGCAGGTCCGACAATTCGGATCCTTCGGGGGCGCGAAGGGCCGGGCTGGGGGGGAATCGTGGAATTCGGCACCGTACCCTTATCTCCTTAACACCCGGCGAACCACTACGCTAACGGACGCCGGTGGCATGTGCGGAGTACCGCCCGTACGGACCGGTCCCCACAGCCGCCTCGCCCCGCTGCACACTGCGCGGTCACAGCGCATCGACAGGAGAACCTCTCGTGCCGAAGTCTCGACTCCGCAAGAAGTCCGACTACACCCCGCCGACCGGATCGCCGACGGCGGTGAAGATCAGTTCCGGACGCGGCTGGGTCGCCCCGCTGATGCTGGCGCTGTTCCTGATCGGTCTGGTCTGGATCGTCACCTACTACGTGACCAGTGGCACCTGGCCGGTCCAGGCCTGGGGCAACTGGAACATCCTGGCCGGGTTCGGCTTCATCGCCGCGGGCTTCGGCGTCTCCACCCAGTGGAAGTAGCGGCTCGCCCGCTCCTCACCGCCGCCACACCCGAAGCACCAGTCACAGGCGTTTCACCGGCACCGCTCCGGAACGACCCGGAGCGGTGCTTTCGGCTGCCCTCCACCGAACGTCCCACGGCCTGGCCGAACGTTTATCCACACGGTTATCCACACTGGGGAAAAGTCACTCCAGCCTGTGGATAACTTGGGCTGTCCAGCACCGCGGCCGAACTTCCGAATTCCGGCATTCGCGCAGGATAACGCGCGTAGAACGCGCCCTTTCCGCCCTGTCCCCCGGCGGCCGTGCACCGGCTGTGCACAGCCACACGCGCACTGTGGACAACCGGCACCGGTGCACAGCATGGCGCCCACCACCCGACCGGCCGGTGAGGCGCGCCGCCGACCGCCGCAGACGGCCCAGCCCGGCGTGCCGCAGGGGGGAAGCGGATGCATGATCTCCAATCAGGTGGAAATGTGCATACCGGACACCCGCCGGAATCCGCCGAGGAGGAGAAGCCGTGACCCGTATGGATACAGCGCGCGAGACCGCAGGACGGACGAAGGACGCCATCGCGCCCTACGCCGCCACCGCCAAGGACGCCGCACTGCACTACGCGGACGAGGCCAAGCACCTGATCGGCCCCAAGCTGGAGGCGCTCGGCCCGAAGGCGGCGGCCGCCGGCGCCCAGGCCCGCACCGGCGCCTCCAACGCCGCCCAGGCCGCCCGGGTGCAGTACGTCAAGCACGTCGCCCCGCGCCTGGAGAGCGCCTTCACCAGCCTTCCCCCGGAGACCCAGAAGGCCACCCTGAAGGCCGTGCACCGGGCCCAGGAGGCCGCGCTCGCCGCCAAGCTCTCCGCCACCCAGGCCGCCGGCCAGGCCCGCTCCACCGTGGTCCCCAAGGTCACCGACGCCTACAACGGCGCCGTCGAGTCGGTCACCCCCTACGCCCAGGAGGCGCAGGCCCGCGGCGCCGCCGCCCTGACCGCGCTCCAGGGGCACGTCAGCGCCGCCGAGATCAGCGAGCTGGCCGCCAAGAACATCAAGAAGGAGAACCACCACCGCAGCGGCTGGGCCACCGGCCTCGCGGTGGCCGGCACCATCGCCATCGGCACCGGCGTGCTCGCCTGGCAGTGGTACCGCAAGCAGAACAACCCCGAGTGGCTGGTCGAGCCGCCGGTGCCGGCCGCCGGCTCCGGCTCCGGCGGGCTGAACGGTGGCGGCAGCGGCACCCAGGCCTCCGCCGTGTCCGACTCCCCCGCCGGGAGCGCCACCGGCGCACCGGTCGGCGATGCCGTGATGAACGGCTCCGCCCCGCGCCCCACGGCCGAGGAGGACCCGAAGGACTCCCCCGCCCCCAAGCCCGGCCCCTCCAAGCCCACCGCACCGGCCCCCGACGACCGGCCCAAGCCGCACGACCCGCGCAAGCCGCACTGACCCCGGCCCGGTGCCCGCAACGCGAAAGGGCCGCCGACCCCGTCTACCGGGATCGGCGGCCCTCCGCCGTGTACCGCTGTGGAGCTTAGGAGATTCGAACTCCTGACATCTGCCATGCAAAGACAGCGCTCTACCAACTGAGCTAAAGCCCCGAGTGCCAAGCACCGAGCACTAGAGTACCCGCTCCGGACAGAAATCCTGAGCGGGTTCGGGTCGGCCCCGGCCGACAGCCGGGACCGACCCGCCGAAGATCGTCCGGGACCTCAGCGGCCGGCCGGGACCGGGTCGGTGGCCTCGGTCCACAGGTCCTGCTCGGCCTTGTCCGCCTGGACCTGACGGTAGACAAAGAAGCCGCCGAGGGCGACCAGGGCGACCAGGAGAAGCTTCTTCACCGCGGGACCTCGTCCTTCTTGCTTGCGTGTGGTGTACGAGCACGAACCAGCGGTCAGGCTACAGACCGCCCTGCGGCCGATGATACACACCGGTAACCCAATCAAGAGCGGCCACCACTGCGTCCAACCGGCCGATCCGAACCCGGGATTGACGCCGGCGCCAGCACCACCGCCACGCCCCCGTCCAGATCCACCCTGGTCCGCGGCGGCGCCCCCTCGCCCTCCTCGTCCCGGAGCATCAGCGTGGTCTTCCGCTGCTCGAGCTCGGCCTGCTTGCCGGCCGCGAACTGGGCGTGCAACTGTTCGAACCCGGTCGAGGACACCTGCCCCTCCCGGCCCGTCCCACGCCAGGGGATCCACCGGGCCCTTCGAGCCCCCAGCGCCAGCTGGTCGACGAACGCCAGCACCACCAGCGCGCAGACCAGCCCCGGAAGACTCATCGCCCAGAACACCGCCATGCCCCTCCAACGGCGGCGTCCCCAGCGGCGTTCCCCAGCCTGTGGAAAACCGAGGGCGTTAGAGCGACAGCGTGTCACTCTAACGCCCGGATTTAGAGTGACATCCTGTCACTCTAAAAATTGGTTACTTACGGTGACGGATCCGGGAGCGGATCAGCTCCTGCCGGAGCGCCCTCAGATCGTCGCCGTACTGGCAGACCCGCGCGCCCATCGCCGTGATCACGGCGTCCTGCGCGTCCAGCCGGCGCTCGACCGAACCGATCGAGTCCTCCTCCGGCTCGGCGAACGGGTCCAGCCCGTCGATCCTGCGCTGCCACGCCTCGGCGGCCGGGTCGCGGGTGACCACCTCGTGCTCGTCCCAGCGCAGCTCGTTCCACCGCTTCCACGGCCGCACCGGCGCGACCCTGGGCTCCCGGGCCGCCTCGACCACGTCCAGGACGTGCTGCCGCACCTGCCGGGCGACCGTACTGCCCCGCAGCAGCATCGCCACGTTCAGCACCGCCCTTCGGGTGAACAGGGCCAGCCCGGAACGGGCCTGTGGATAACCTGCGGGAAAGAGTGACATGTTGTCACTCTTAAATTCCTCCAGCTCGGAGCCCCGCAGCACGGCCATGCCGTTGCCGGTGAGCTCGGCGCGGTGGCGCTCGACGACCTTGCGGACGATCGGCTCGCTCACCTCGAAGTAGTCGGCGACCATCCGGGTGGTGATGTGCACGCCGTCCGGGAGGAGGGCGAGCGCCTTGACCTTGTCGAGGGCGTCGGTGCGCCCGGCGAGTTGCCGACGGAAGGTCGGCGATTCGAGGATGACGGCTTCCATGGACATGGGGATGCCTCACACGGTTGAAGTGATCTCTGTGAAGCGCCCTGTATCCCCAGGCGAACGGGACCGGTCTTCCGCCGGCAAGAGCAGAGGTCGCGCTACGTCCACAGATCCCATGACCGGTACTGACGCCCGGCTATCCCACCCACATGTCACCCCTGCGCACCCGGCACAACGACCACGCCCCGCCCGGGGTTACGCCGGAACGTCGAAGGGCCCGATCACCAGGTGATCGGGCCCTTCAACTTCGGTGGGGCTAACAGGACTTGAACCTGTGGCCTCTTCCTTATCAGGGAAGCGCTCTAACCGTCTGAGCTATAGCCCCTTGCCGCACTGAAAGATTAGCGGACCGATGGCCGATCTCCCAAATCCGTATCGGCGGGGTCCACCGAGCGGTGCAGTTCAGCGGGGGCGGCGAGCCACTGGGCGCGGGTGGCGGGCAGCCCGCTGGCGCCGTCGGGGCCGGGGTGGACGGCGAGGATCTGGTTGATGCCGATGCGGTTCTGCTCGAAGGCGAGGGCGGAGGCGGCCATGTAGAGGCGCCAGACCCGGGCGCGGCCGCGGCCGGACAGCCGGACGGCCTCGGGCCAGTGCGCTTCGAGGTTGGCGACCCACTCGCGGAGGGTGAGGCCGTAGTGCTCGCGCAGCGACTCGACGTCGCGGACCTCGAAGCCGGCCGCCTCCAGGAGCGAGACGATGGTGCCGACGGGGGAGAGCTCGCCGTCGGGGAAGACGTAGCGGTCGATGAAGGGGCTGGGTCGGTAGTCCTCGCCGGGCGGGGTGGGGCGGCGGGCGATCTGGTGGTTGAGCAGGCGGCCGCCGGGGGCCAGCAGCTCGTACAGGTGGGTCGCGTAGGCCAGGTACTGGGCGGCGCCGACGTGCTCGGCCATGCCGACGCTGGAGATGGCGTCGAAGGGGCCGTCGGGGATCTCCCGGTAGTCCTGGAGGCGGATCTCGATCCGGTCGTCCAGACCGGCCTCGGCGGCCCGGTGGCGGGCCAGGGCGACCTGTTCGGTGGAGATGGAGACGCCGACGGCGTGGACGCCGTAGTGGCGGGCGGCGTGCAGCACCAGCGAGCCCCAGCCGCAGCCGACGTCCAGCAGGCGCATGCCGGGCCGCAGGCCGAGCTTGCGGCAGATCAGGTCGAGCTTGGCCTCCTGGGCGGCCTCCAGGCTCTTGGCCTCGGGGGTCCAGTAGGCGCACGAGTAGACCATCGAGGGGCCGAGGACGAGCCCGTAGTAGTCGTTGCCGACGTCGTAGTGGTGGCTGATCGCTGCGCGATCGCGCAGCCGGCTGTGCAGCGGGCCGCGGTGGCGGCGGGCCTCCTCGGCCGGGGGAGCAGGCTGCGGGCCGACGAGGCCGGCGCGCAGGGCGGTGCCGAGCAGGGCGCGTCCGCGCGGCCCGAGGACCTCGCGCGGGCCGAGCTTCAGCTGCCGGATCCGCGGGTGCTCGGCGAAGGCCGCGACCGCGTCCAGGACCTCGTACAGGTCGTCGCCGGGGCCGATCTCCAGGTCGCCGGAGACGTACGCGCGGGCCAGGCCGAGTTCGCCGGGCTGCCAGAGCAGGCGGCGGGCGGCCCTCCGGTTGCGCAGCACCACCGTGGGCGCGCCGACGGGGCCGGCGAGCGAGCCGTCCCAGGCCCGCAGGCGCAGTGGCAGCGGCAGGCCGAGCAGGCCCTCCACCGCGGTGGTCAGTTGCTTCGCGAGCTCAGCCATGGCAAGACCTCCGACCCAGCCGTCCGTCCCAACCGTCCAGCACCGCCCGGCGCCCGGGCGCAGTCCTGTCCAGGCTTCCCCTCGGGTTCCTCCACTAATCCACGGCCGGGCGCGGCAGCGACGCAGGACTGGCCCCGGCACGCCGCCCGCTCACCCGATCGGAGACCGCACGGGCCCTCCGCAGCGTCCCGGGCCTCACGGGCCTCCCGAAAAGCCGCTACGACCGCCCAGGCGGCCCCTGCGAGCCCGCCAGGGCCGCCTGGGGCCCGCGAGACGCCTCAGGAGGCCCCGCCCGGAACGCAGACGGCCCCGAAGGCCGGGATGGGCCTTCGGGGCCGTCAGGAGCCCGAAACGTGCGGGGAGGGTCAGTCCTCCTCGGCGAGGGTCAGCTCGACGCCGCCGGCGAAGCCCGCGGCGGTGTTGTAGATGAACGCCGACAGGGTGGCCAGCGCGGTCATCAGCACCACGTCGACCACGGCGATCAGCGTGGTGAACATGAACACCCGGCCGAAGCCGATGTAGTCCATCAGCTTGAAGCCGCCGCCGCTGTCGTTGCCGGTGACGTCGGTCAGGGTGGAGCTGAGCGAGTCGAAGACGCCGAGGCCGTTGAGGACCATCCACAGGACGGCCGAGGCCACGATGATGATCACGCCGACGGCGAGGGACAGCAGGAAGCTGACCTTCATCACCGACCACGGGTCGACCTTGGTGACCCGCAGCCGGGCCCGGCGGGTGCGCCCGGCGGCGGCCGGGGGAGTCGCGGCGGGGCGGCGCGCGGCGGAGCCGCGGCCGCTGCCCTCGCTGCGGGCGCCGTCGGTGCGGGTGCCGCGGGCCGGCGTCGGCTGGCCGTTGGCGCCGTAGGTGGTGGGCTGGGAGAAGCCTCCCGACCCGGCGGCCGGCGGCGTGCTCGGCGGAGCCGGCGGGGTGGCCGGGCTCTGCGGGACGGCGCTGAATCCCGCGCCGTGCGTCCCGCCGCCGCCCTGCTGGGCGGCCGAGGCCACCGGCGGCATCAGCGACGTGGACGCGGCGGGGTGCTCGGTCGGACGCGGGGGCACGCCGCCGCCGTACGACGCTCCACCCTGTGGCGCGCCCGGCAGGCCGCCCGTGGCACCTCCAGCACCCGTGGCTCCACTCACCCTGGTCCTCCCGAACCGTTCTCCAGGCCGGCACCCGCCGTCCTGGTCACCTGTGCTCCGCCGTCCACCGTACGGCCCCGGCGCGGCCGGGACCGGTCAACCGGTCCCGGTCAGCGGTCGGTGCCCGCCCCGGCAGGGGGACGGGCACCGGCCCGCGGGTGGCGCGGTCAGCCCTGCTCGACCTCGCCGCCCGCCGTTGCCTGCTCGGTGGTCCCGGTCTCCGACGCCTCGGCGGCGTCCTCGCCCGGTACCTCCTCCTCGTCGGCCTCCGCGTTGCGGGCCATGCCCACCACCGCGTCGCGCTTTCCGAGGTTGATCAGTTGGACGCCCATGGTGTCACGTCCGGTTTCACGGACTTCGGAAACCCTGGTCCGGATCACGCCGCCGGAGAGCGTGATGGCCATGATCTCGTCGGTCTCCTCGACGACCAGCGCGCCGACCAGCGAGCCCCGGCCTTCGACGATCTTCGCCGCCTTGATACCGAAACCGCCGCGTCCCTGGACACGGTACTCGTCGACCGACGTCCGCTTGGCGTAACCGCCGTCGGTGGCGGTGAAGACGAAGGTGCCGGTCCGGATCACGTTCATCGACAGCAGCTCGTCGTCCTCGCGGAACGACATGCCCTTCACGCCGGAGGTGGCCCGGCTCATCGGCCGCAGCGCCTCGTCGGTCGCGGTGAACCGGATCGACTGCGCCTTCCGGGAGATCAGCAGCAGGTCGTCCTCGGCGGAGACCAGCTCGGCGCCGATCAGCTCGTCGTCCCGGCCCTCCTCGTCCTGCCGCAGGTTGATCGCGATCAGGCCGCCGGAGCGCGGCGAGTCGTAGTCCTTCAGCGGGGACTTCTTCACCAGGCCGTTGCGGGTGGCCAGCACCAGGTACGGCTTGTCCTCGTAGGTGCGGACCGCCATCACCTGGGTGATGTGCTCCTCCGGCTGGAAGGCCAGCAGGTTGGCCACGTGCTGGCCGCGGGCGTCCCGGCCGGCGTCGGGCAGCTCGTAGCCCTTCGCGCGGTAGACCCGGCCCTTGTTGGTGAAGAACAGGATCCAGTTGTGGGTGGTCGTCACGAAGAAGTGGTCGACGATGTCGTCCTGCTTCAGCTGCGCGCCGCGCACGCCCTTGCCGCCGCGCTTCTGCGAGCGGTACAGGTCGGAGCGGGTGCGCTTGACGTAGCCGCCGCGGGTGATGGTGACGACGATGTCCTCCTCGGCGATCAGGTCCTCGATCGAGAGGTCGCCGTCGGAGGGGATCAGGGTGGAGCGCCGCTCGTCGCCGTACTTCTCGACGATCGCGGTGAGCTCCTCGGAGATGATCTCGCGCTGGCGCGAGGGCGAGGCGAGGATCGCGTTGTACTCGTTGATCTTCGCCTGGAGCTCGTCGTGCTCGCTGAGGATGCGGGCGCTCTCCAGGGCGGCCAGGCGGCGCAGCTGCATCTCGAGGATGGCGTTGGCCTGGATCTCGTCGATGGTGAGCAGCTGCATCAGGCCGGTGCGGGCGGCGTCGGCGCTCTCCGAGGCCCGGATCAGCGCGATCACCGCGTCGATCTGGTCGAGCGCCTTGAGCAGCGCGCGCAGGATGTGGGCGCGCTCCTCGGCCTTGCGCAGGCGGAAGGTGGTGCGGCGGACGATGACCTCGACCTGGTGGGTGACCCAGTGCCGGATGAAGGCGTCCAGCGACAGGGTGCGCGGCACGCCGTCGACCAGGGCCAGCATGTTGGCGCCGAAGTTGGTCTGCAGGTCGGTGTGCTTGTAGAGGTTGTTCAGCACGACCTTGGCGACCGCGTCGCGCTTGAGCACGATGACCAGGCGCTGGCCGGTCCGGGACGAGGACTCGTCGCGGACGTCGGCGATGCCGGCGATCTTGCCGTCCTTGACCAGGTCGGCGATCTTCAGCGCGAGGTTGTCCGGGTTCACCTGGTACGGCAGCTCGGTGATCACCAGGCACTGCCGGCCCTGGATCTCCTCGACCTCCACCACCGCGCGCATGGTGATCGAGCCGCGGCCGGTGCGGTACGCGTCCTCGATGCCGCGGCGACCGACGATCAGCGCGCCGGTCGGGAAGTCCGGGCCCTTGATCCGCTCGATCAGGGCTTCCAGCAGCTCCTCGTTGGAGGCGTCCGGGTGCTCCAGCGCCCAGAGCGCGCCGGAGGCGACCTCGCGCAGGTTGTGCGGCGGGATGTTGGTGGCCATGCCGACCGCGATGCCGGTGGCACCGTTGATCAGCAGGTTGGGGATGCGTGCGGGCAGGACGGTCGGCTCCTGCTGCCGGCCGTCGTAGTTGGCGGCGAAATCGACGGTGTCCTCGTCGATGTCGCGCATCATCTCCATGGCCAGCGGCATCATCTTGCACTCGGTGTAGCGCATGGCTGCGGCCGGGTCGTTGCCCGGGGAGCCGAAGTTGCCGTTGCCGTCCACCAGCGGCATCCGCATCGACCACGTCTGGGCGAGGCGCACCAGGGTGTCGTAGATCGAGGTGTCGCCGTGCGGGTGGTAGTTGCCCATCACGTCGCCGACCACGCGGGCGCACTTGTAGTAGCCCTTCTCGGGCCGGTACCCGCCGTCGTACATCGCGTAGAGCACGCGCCGGTGCACCGGCTTGAGGCCGTCGCGGACCTCCGGCAGGGCACGCGAGACGATGACGCTCATCGCGTAGTCGAGGTAGGAGCGCTGCATCTCGGTCTCGAGCTCGATCGGCTCGACCCGCATGACGCTCTGGGCGGTGCTGGTGTCCTCGGGCTGCTCGGCGCCGTCCGGACGGTTGTCGTCGACCACTGCTGGTCAGTTTCCTTTCAACGATCCTTGACGGTCCGTCAGACGTCGAGGAAGCGGACGTCCTTGGCGTTGCGCTGGATGAACGACCGGCGGGCCTCGACGTCCTCGCCCATCAGGACGGAGAACAGGTCGTCGGCACGGGCCGCGTCCTCCAGGGTGACCTGGAGCAGCAGGCGGTGCGCGGCGTCCATGGTGGTGACCCGCAGCTCCTCGGCGTTCATCTCACCCAGACCCTTGAAGCGCTGGATGGCGTCGTCCTTGGGCAGTCGGCGCCCGGCCTCCACGCCGGCCGCGATGACCGCGTCGCGCTCGCGGTCGGAGTAGGCGTACTCGAAGTCGTCCTTGCCCCACTTGATCTTGTACAGCGGGGGCATCGCCAGGTAGACGTACCCGGCCTCGACCAGCGGCCGCATGAAGCGGAACAGCAGGGTCAGCAGCAGGGTGCGGATGTGCTGACCGTCGACGTCGGCGTCGGCCATCAGGACGATCTTGTGATAGCGCAGCTTGGACTCGTCGTAGTCCTCCTGGATGCCGCAGCCGAAGGCCGAGATCAGCGCCTGGACCTCGGTGTTCTGCAGGACCTTGTCGATCCGCGCCTTCTCGACGTTCAGGATCTTGCCGCGGATCGGGAGGATCGCCTGGGTGCGCGGGTCACGGCCCTGCTTGGCCGAGCCGCCGGCCGAGTCGCCCTCGACGATGAAGATCTCGCACTCGGCCGCGTCCTTGGACTGGCAGTCCGAGAGCTTGCCGGGCAGCGAGGCCGACTCCAGCAGGCCCTTGCGGCGGGTCAGGTCGCGCGCCTTGCGGGCCGCCACCCGGGCGCTGGCCGCCTGGATGGACTTGCGGACGATGTCCGCGGCCTCGTTCGGGTTGCGGTCCAGCCAGTCCGCCAGGTGCTCGTTGACCACCTTCTGCACGAAGGTCTTGGCCTCGGTGTTGCCGAGCTTGTCCTTGGTCTGGCCCTCGAACTGCGGCTCACCCAGCTTGATCGAGATGATCGCGGTGAGACCCTCGCGGATGTCCTCGCCGGAGAGGTTGTCGTCCTTCTCCCGGAGCAGCTTCTTGTCGCGCGCGTACCGGTTCATCAGACCGGTCAGCGCGGCGCGGAAGCCCTCCTCGTGGGTGCCGCCGCCGTGGGTGTGGATGGTGTTGGCGAAGGAGTACACGCCCTCGGTGTAGGACGCGTTCCACTGCATCGCGATCTCGACCGAGATCCGCTTGTCCTTGTCCTCCGCCTCGAAGTCGATCACCGAGGGGTGGACCGGCTCGCCCTTGCGGGAGTTCAGGTGCGCGACGTAGTCGGCGATGCCGCCGTCGTACTTGTAGGTGACCGAGAGGGGCTTGCCCTCCTCGTCGAGGTGCTCGACGCGCTCGTCGGTCAGCGAGATGGTCAGGCCCTTGTTGAGGAACGCCATCTCCTGGAAGCGCCGCGACAGCGTCTCGAAGGAGTAGACCGTGGTCTCGAAGATGTCGCCGTCGGCCCAGAAGGTCACGCTGGTGCCGGTGCGCTCGGTGGCCTCGTGCCGGTCCAGCGGCGCGATCGGGGCACCCGACTTGTACTCCTGCGTCCAGCGGGCGCCGTCGGTCCAGATCTCCACCGCGAGGCGGGTGGACAGCGCGTTCACCACGGAGATGCCGACGCCGTGCAGACCGCCGGAGACGGCGTAGCCGGCGCCGCCGAACTTGCCGCCGGCGTGCAGGACGGTGAGCACGACCTCGACCGCGGGCTTGTCCTGGCCGGGCATGATGCCCACCGGGATGCCGCGGCCGTTGTCGACCACGCGCACGCCGCCGTCGGCCAGGATGGTCACGTCGATGGTGTCCGCGTGCCCGGCCATCGCCTCGTCGACGGAGTTGTCCACGATCTCCTGCACCAGGTGGTGCAGGCCGCGCTCACCGGTCGAGCCGATGTACATGCCCGGGCGCTTGCGGACGGCGTCGAGGCCTTCCAGCACCTGGATCGCGCTGGCGTCGTAGGCCTTGCTGCCGGACGGGTCGGTGGGGTCTGGGGTCTGGCTGGGGTTGCCGGAATCGGCCACGAAGCGCCCTCTCTGGCACAACGCGGGCCGCCTGCCCACCCCCGATTGGGCAGGCGTGCGACCACGGCGTTTCGACTCGGTTGCTGCAAGCAACAGTGTTTGGCTTCCAGTCTACCGGTACGACTGACAGCGAGGGGCGTTTGGCAGCCCCTGAAGGCAGATGTGCCGCCCTGAAGCCCCACAGGACATGTCCCGATACTCGACCAGGGGGCTCAGAGCCCTCACGCTGGCCGCCAGGCGTTCCGGAGGAGCTCACTCCGCGTGACCCCGGCCCGGCCGGCGGGCTCACCCCCAGGTGTCGCCCGGCCCCTTGCTGCCCGGCGCCCGCAGCCGCCCGTACCCGCGCACCGGCGCGTCCGGCCCCAGCACCTTGATCACGCGGACCGTGCCGTGCCCCAGCTCGTGATTCAGGCGAGCCACCAACTGTCGCGCCAGCAAACGCAGTTGAGTCGCCCACGCGGTCGAGTCGCACTGCACCGTGAGCACCGCGTCGGCCTCCACGTACGACTTCGGCACACAGTGCGCCGCGATGTCCGGACCCACGATCTGCGGCCACCGGCCCATCACCCCGCCGACCGCCGCCGGAGCCTCCCAACCGCGCTCCGTGATCAAACGATTCAGCGCCGCCCCCAGCGGAACCGGGTCGCGCCCGTCCGACCGCGCACCGCTGCGCAGCCCGTGCCGCCGCGCCTCGCGCTTCTCCCGCACCTGCTCGCCCCGCAGCCGGGCCTGCTCCTTCGCCGCCCGCAGCGCCACCCGCGCCAGGTCCACGCCCGAAGGCTCCGGGGTCCCGGTCATGGCGCTCCTTATCCCCAGGCTGTGGACGGTGAAGTACTCAAGAGTACGGAACCCGCGGTGCCTAAGGGTCCAGACGGTCCACAGAGCCCTGCGAGACGCCGAACCGCGCCCCCTCCAGCGCCTTCGGCACGTCCTCCGCCACCGCCGCCGTCACCAGCACCTGCTCGCCCCCGGCCACCAGCTCCGCCAGCCGGTCCCGCCGCCGCGCGTCCAGCTCCGCGAACACGTCGTCCAGCACCAGCACCGGCTCCCCGCCGTCCGAGCGCAGCAGCTCGTACGAGGCCAGCCGCAGCGCCAGCGCGAACGACCAGGACTCCCCGTGGCTGGCGTACCCCTTCGCCGGCAGCGGCCCCAGCTTCAGCACCAGCTCGTCCCGGTGCGGACCGACCAGGGTCAGCCCGCGGGCGACCTCCTGGCCGCGGACCTCCCGCAGCGCCTCCAGCAGCTGCAGCTCCGCCTGCTCCCGGCTGGTCGGCAGCTCCCCCTCGAACGAGGACCGGTACTCCAGCGCGGTCTCCCCGCCCTCCGGGGCCAGCTGCCGGTACGCCTGCGCCACCAGCGGCTGCAGCGCCGCCACCAGCTGCAGTCGGAAGGCGGTCAGCTCCGCCCCGGCCCGGGCCAGGTGGCCGTCCCACACCTCCAGGGTGGACAGGTCGGCGCCCTTGCCGCCGCCGGCCCGACGGGCCGTCGCCGCGGTCTTCAGCAGCGCGTTGCGCTGCTTCAGCACCCGCTCGTAGTCCGAGCGCACGCCCGCCAGCCGGGGGGCCCGGGCGGTCAGCAGCTCGTCCAGGAACCGCCGGCGCTCGCTCGGGTCGCCCTTCACCAGGGCCAGGTCCTCGGGGGCGAACAGGACCGTCCGCAGCACGCCCAGCACGTCGCGCGGCCGGACGTTGTCCGAGCGGTTCAGCCGGGCCCGGTTGGCCTTGCCCGGGGTGATCTCCAGCTCCACCAGGGTGGTCCGGCCGCCCTGCACCACATTGGTGCGGATCACCGCCCGCTCGGCGCCCAACCGCACCAGCGGGGCGTCGTTGGCCACCCGGTGGCTGCCCAGCGTGGCCACGTACCCGACGGCCTCCACCAGGTTGGTCTTGCCCTGGCCGTTCGGCCCCACGAACGCGGTGACGCCCGGGTCGAGCGGAACCTCGACCCGGGCGTAGGAGCGGAAATCGGCGAGCGACAGATGCGCGACATGCATGGTGGAGAACTGCGCTCGCCTTCTGGTTCAGCTACTTGGACTCGACCGCGTGGCCGCCGAACTGGTTGCGCAGCGCGGCGATCATCTTCATCTGCGGCGAGTCGTCCTGACGGGAGGCGAAGCGCGCGAACAGCGAGGCGGTGATCGCCGGCAGCGGCACCGCGTGGTCGATCGCGGCCTCGACCGTCCAGCGGCCCTCGCCCGAGTCGGCGGCCCAGCCCTTGAGCTTGGCCAGGTGCTCGTCGTCGTCCAGCGCGCGGACCGCCAGGTCCAGCAGCCAGGAACGGATGACCGTGCCCTCCTGCCAGCTGCGGAAGACCTCGCGCACGTCGGTGACCTCGGGCGCCGCCTCCAGCAGCTCCCAGCCCTCGGCGAAGGCCTGCATCATCGCGTACTCGATGCCGTTGTGGACCATCTTGGCGAAGTGGCCGGCGCCGACCTTGCCCGCGTGCACCGAGCCGAACTCGCCCTCGGGCTTCAGCGCGTCGAAGATCGGCTGGACCTTCGCCACGTGCTCGGCGTCGCCGCCGTACATCAGCGCGTAGCCGTTCTCCAGGCCCCAGACACCGCCGGAGACGCCGCAGTCGACGAAGCCGATGCCCTTGGCGGCCAGCGTCTCGGCGTGCGAGATGTCGTCCGTCCAGCGGGAGTTGCCGCCGTCCACCACCACGTCGCCGGGGGAGAGCAGCTCGGCCAGCTGGTCCACGGTGTCCTGGGTCGGGCCGCCGGCCGGGACCATCACCCAGACCACCCGCGGACCCTCCAGCTTGGCGACGAGCGCCTCCAGGGAGTCGACGTCGGCGAGGTCCGGGTTGCGGTCGTAGCCGATGACGGTGTGGCCGGCGCGGCGGATGCGCTCGCGCATGTTGCCGCCCATCTTGCCGAGACCGATGAGGCCGAGCTCCATGAGAAGTCCTTAGCTGTGGTGATCTGCCTGGAGGCGGCGCCCTTGCCGCACAGCCTGAGCCTACGCCGGGAAGCGCGCTGGGCCCCTCCCGCCGAGCGGGAGAGGCCCGTACATCCCCAAGTCCGTCCCCAGGCTGTGGATGGCCGTGGACGACGGCGCGGTCGAGCGCGTGCGGTCAGCCGGAGAGGCGCACCGGCATGATCAGGTACTGGTAGGCCTCGTCGGACTCCGCGTCCACCGCCGCCTTGCCGGTCAGCAGGGCCGGCTTGGTCGGGGTGGTGAAGCTCAGCTGGGCGTAGGCGGAGTCGATGGCCTTCAGGCCCTCCTCCAGGTAGCCCGGGTTGAAGGCGATCGAGATGTCGTCGCCCTCGAGGTCGGCCTCGACCCGCTCGGACGCCTGCGCGTCGTCGCCGGAACCGGCCTCCAGGGTCAGCACGCCCTGCTCGAAGTTGAGCCGCACCGGGGTGTTGCGCTCGGCCACCAGCGAGACGCGCTTCAGCGCCTCCAGGAAGGGCTGGGTCTGCACCGCGGCGACCGCCGAGAACTCGGTCGGGAAGATCGACCGGAACTTCGGGAACTCGCCCTCCAGCAGACGGGTGGTGGTCCGCCGGCCGGCGCCCTCGAAGCCGATCAGGCCCTCACCGGCACCGCCGGTGGCCAGCGCGATGGAGACCGTGTCGCCGCTGCCCAGGGACTTGGCGATGTCCTGCAGGGTCTTGGCGGGCACCAGGGCGACCGCGTTGATGTCCGACTGCTCCGGCTTCCACAGCAGGTCGCGGACGGCGAACCGGTACCGGTCGGTGGCGGCCAGGGTGATCTTGTCGCCGTCGATCTCGACCCGCACACCGGTCAGCACCGGCAGGGTGTCGTCGCGCCCGGCGGCCACGGCGGCCTGGCTGACGGCGGCGGCGAACACGTCGCCGGAGACCGTGCCGGTCGCGGTCGGCATCTGGGGCAGCGACGGGTACTCGTCGACCGGGAGGGTCGGCAGGGTGAACCGCGAGCTGCCGCAGACCACGCTGACCCGCATGCCGTCGGTGGAGATCTCCACCGGACGGTTCGGCAGGTTGCGGGAGATGTCGTTGAGCAGACGGCCGGAGACCAGGACCGTGCCCGCCTCCTCGACGTCCGCCTCCAGCTCGACCCTGGCCGAGACCTCGTAGTCGAACCCGGAGAGCGCCAGGGTGCCCTCCTGTGCGGTCAGCAGCAGGCCGGCCAGCACCGGCACCGGCGGCCGCGCCGGGAGGCTGCGAGCAGCCCAGGCCACCGCCTCCGCGAGGACATCACGCTCCACCCGGAACTTCACCGGTAACCGCCTCCTGGCTGTCGATCGTCATCCGGCACCCGTCCTTCCAGGTGCTGGAGAACAGTCTGACGTACTCCGCCGACACTCGGGGCAGACGGGCGCAAGTCACCGAACGGATGTCGGGTTCGCGTTGTCCACAGATTTCGGCCCGCCCCACTGTTGATCAAGTTCTGAGCTCTCTATGTGCAGTAGTAGTAGTAGGGCCTGTGGAAACCGTGGATAACCCCGTTTGCGCAGGTCAGGCGCCAGATTTCATCCACAGCGCCTGTGGACCGGGAGTGTGGACAACCAGGCCCTGCTGTGGACAGCGGAGAGTTACCCACAGCCCACAGTGAGTATCCACAGGTTATCCCCAGGCTTGTCCCCAGATCATGGGTGGGTTATCCACGGCACCCTGGGCAACATCACGTGACGCCTTTCACACCTGGGTATGAACGGCCGCACAATGTTGTCGAACTGTGGACAGGGCTGTGGAGAACCTGGGGATAACTGGCCTTCCCCTGGGGACAAGCGGTGGACAACTCGAATGGCCCGCTGACGGGGCGGCAGATTTCCACATCCTGTGGATAACGCTTGTGCACAAGTCCACAGGGGTCTGACCTGCGTGGACGAGCGTAGCGCTCAGGAACCCTGTGGAGGAATTCTGGATAACTCGGGGGTCCGCAGGCTGTGGACGGGGAAGGGGCACCCGTGGCTGTGGACGACGCCGACCGCGGCCCGGACCGTTCGAATTGCCGGTCAGATGTTCGGTGCTGCGGCTCGCCTGGCGGAACGTCGGCTGACGGCATTCCTCCCCGCTTTCCATCGCCGGTACACCTGCCCGGCGGCCGTCCGGGCATTGTTTGGGCGTCGCCCGGGCCGGTGGGCGGGCCGGTGGGCGGGCGGCGGGCCGAGGGCCGAGGAACGCCGAAGGGGAGCCGGGCCGGCGGCCTGACTCCCCTTCACGGTCAACTGCGCTGCGGAGATCAGCTCTTGATGCGGTTGGTGAGCTCGGTGACCTGGTTGTAGATGGACCGGCGCTCGGCCATCAGGGAGCGGATCTTGCGGTCCGCGTGCATCACCGTGGTGTGGTCGCGGCCGCCGAACTGCGCGCCGATCTTCGGCAGCGAGAGGTCGGTCAGCTCGCGGCACAGGTACATCGCGATCTGCCGGGCCGTCACCAGCACCCGGCTGCGCGAGGAGCCGCACAGGTCCTCCACACCCAGGCCGAAGTAGGCGGCCGTCTGCTGCATGATCACCTGCGCGGTGATCTCCGGGCCGGCGTCCTCGTCGCCGCCGGGGATCAGGTCCTTGAGGACGATCCCGGCCAGCTCCAGGTCGACCGGCGCCCGGTTGAGGTTGGCGAAGGCGGTGACCCGGATCAGCGCGCCCTCCAGCTCGCGGATGTTGCGGGTGATCCGGGAGGCGATGAACTCCAGCACGTCGGCCGGCGCGTTCAGCTGCTCCTGGATCGCCTTCTTCCGCAGGATCGCGATCCGGGTCTCCAGCTCGGGCGGGGTGACGTCGGTGATCAGACCCCACTCGAAGCGGTTGCGCAGCCGGTCCTCCAGGGTGATCAGCTGCTTGGGCGGCCGGTCGGAGGAGAGCACGATCTGCTTGTTCGCGTTGTGCAGGGTGTTGAAGGTGTGGAAGAACTCCTCCTGGGTGGACTCCTTGCTGGCCAGGAACTGCACGTCGTCGACGAGCAGGATGTCCACGTCCCGGTAGCGCTTGCGGAACGCGTCCGCCTTGCCGTCCCGGATGGAGTTGATGAACTCGTTGGTGAACTCCTCGGAGCTCACGTACCGCACCCGGGTGCCCGGGAAGAGGCTGCGCGAGTAGTGGCCGATGGCGTGCAGCAGGTGGGTCTTGCCGAGGCCGGACTCGCCGTAGATGAAGAGCGGGTTGTACGCCTTTGCCGGGGCCTCGGCGACCGCGACCGCGGCGGCGTGCGCGAAGCGGTTGCTGGCGCCGATGACGAAGGTGTCGAAGAGGTACTTGGGGTTCAGCCGGGCGGCCGGCTCGTCCTTGCGGGGCCCGCCGGCCGGGGGAGCGCCGGGGGGTGCGGGCACGCCGGGGGCCGGGGCGCGGTCGGTCGGCCCGAGGCCGGGTCCGTGCTGCGCGGGGGGCCGGGCGGGGCCGCGGCGGGCGGGCGCGGAGGAGCGCGGCCGGTCCTCGTCGGGGGAGCCGAGGGCGCCGCCGAAGAGGTCGCCCTGGGCGGAGTCGGCGGTGGGCCGGCTGGTGCGCCGCGGCGCGGGATCGGGGCGGCGCTCCGGGGGAGCGGCCGGGTTCTGCCAGTCGCCGGACTGCTGGTAGCCGCCCTGGCGGTAGTCGGGCGCGGGGGAGCCGTAGGGCTCGGGCTGCTGGTAGCCGCCCTGGTAGGGCTGCTGGTAGTCCTGGGCCGGCGGCTGGGGGTAGCTCTCGGAGGTGGGCCAGGAACCGGGCTGCTGCCGGGGGTAGGCGGGGTGCGGGGGCCACTCCTCGGCGGGGGCGGGCAGCTCGGGGGCGGCCGGCGCGGCGGGGGTGGGCGGCGTGGCGCCGGCGTCCACCATCACGGCGATCCGCACCGGACGGCCGAACTCGCGGGAGAGCGCGTCGGTGAGCTGGGGGAGCAGCCGGCCCTCCAGGACCTGCTTGGCCCGCTCGTTGGGGGTGGCGAGCAGCGCGGTGTCGTGCATCATCCACATGGGCTGGGTGCGTCGCAGCCACATCTTGTCGCTGTCCGCCGCCCCGGCGTCGTTGACCAGTTGCTCGACGACCTTCGCCCAGACGAGGACGAGATCGCTGTTGACGTCAGCCACTGGAGCACGCTTTCTCGCTCCCCGGGGAGGGGGTGTCAAGGGACAGAACAAACCAGACAAGTCCTGCAACGGTAGTCAGCGGACAGAGCTGATTCAAGTTGTTGTCCACAGGCTGTGGGCGACCGGCCGCAGGGCAGCTGGTTTGACCCTCGCCCCCGCTGCCGCGTACCGTAACCAGGTCGAGTTGTCGATGGCCGCTGCCGCATGTCCGCGGGTCCGCCCGCTTCCATGACGCGCGCAGCACGGGCGCCGTGGATTGCCTCAATCCCAGCAGATCTGGGCTTTTGGGGCCGGATTTCCCATTCGAAGGGGAGATCACGCGGACGCACGGTGACGGCCAAGCGACTTCCCGTCATCCTACGATTCACCCCAGGAGCCCCCGAGTGAGCAAGCGCACCTTCCAGCCGAACAACCGTCGTCGCGCCAAGACCCACGGCTTCCGGCTGCGCATGCGTACCCGCGCCGGCCGCGCCATCCTGTCGGCCCGCCGTGGCAAGGGCCGCGCCGCGCTGTCCGCCTGATCTTCGCCAAGGGTCTGCAGTGCTGCCCACCGAGAATCGGCTGCGGCGGCGCCAGGACTTCGCGACCGCGGTGAAACGCGGTCGCCGGGCCGGTCGGCCCCTGCTGGTGGTCCACCTCCACAGAGGTGGCGAGCCGTCGGGGCCGGCCGTTCCGAACAGCGACTCCCGCCCGCACGTCGCCGAGGGGACTCCTTCGGCGCGTGCGGGTTTCGTCGTGAGCAAGGCCGTGGGCCCCGCGGTCGTGCGCAACCTGGTGAAGCGCCGACTGCGGCATCTGGTCCGTGAGCGTCTGTCCGGGCTGCCCGCAGGTAGCCTGATAGTGGTGCGTGCGCTGCCGGCTGCGGCGGACGCCCCCTACCTCGATCTGGAACACGACCTGGACGCGGCGCTGAGGCGTCTGCTCCGGGCGGAGCCGACCGGCAGTGCGCCGACAGGAGCAGGGCGATGAAGTACCTGCTGATGGGGCTGATCAGGCTCTACCAGTGGACCATCAGTCCGCTGCTCGGTCCGGTCTGCCGCTACTACCCCTCGTGCTCGCACTACGGGTACGAGGCGGTGCGCGTCCATGGCGCGATCAAAGGCAGTGGCCTGACCGCATGGCGCATTCTGCGCTGCAATCCCTGGTCCCCCGGTGGGGTCGACCATGTTCCGCCGCGCAGGCATCCGGTGTGGCATCGCCGGCTGCGCAATCTGCTGAGCCCCACGAGCGGGACCGCCGGGCCGGAGCCGGTGGCGAAGCCCGATGTCCAAGGAGTCTGACCGGTGACCTTCGGTTTTCTGAGTCCCCTCTACACGGCAGTGTCCTGGATCATCGTCCAGTTCCACTCGCTGTTCAGCCACGTCTTCGACCCGGACGGCGGTTGGGCCTGGGGCCTGTCCATCGTGATGATGGTGGTCGTCATCCGGATCTGCCTGATCCCGCTCTTCGTGAAGCAGATCAAGGCGACCCGGGCCATGCAGGCGATCCAGCCGAAGATGAAGGCCATCCAGGAGCGCTACAAGAACGACAAGCAGCGCCAGTCCGAAGAGATGATGAAGCTGTACAAGGAGGCGGGTACCAACCCGTTCTCCAGCTGCCTTCCGATTCTCGTTCAGGCGCCGTTCTTCACTGCGCTCTACGGTGTGCTGGCCTCGGTCGCCAATGACAAGCCGATCGGCGTCATCAACGAGCAGCTGCTGGACAGCGCCAAGCAGGCGCACATCTTCGGTGCTCCGCTGTCGGCGACCTTCCTGGGGTCGGACGATCTCCAGGTCAAGATCGTCGTCGCGATCATGATCATCATGATGTCGCTGTCGCAGTTCATCACCCAGCGCCAGCTGATGACCAAGAACGTCGACCTGACGGTGAAGACGCCGTTCATGCAGCAGCAGAAGATGCTGATGTACGTCTTCCCGATCATGTTCGCCGTGATGGGCATCAACTTCCCGGTCGGTGTGCTCGTCTACTGGCTGACCACCAACGTGTGGTCGATGGGCCAGCAGCTGATCGTCATCCGCAACAACCCGACGCCGGGCAGCAAGGCCTTCGCCGAGCGCCAGGATCGGCTGCGCAAGGCGGGCCGGATCAACCCGGACGGTTCGGTCCAGAAGGCCGGCCTGGCGGCGATGTTCTCCCGCGGTTCCTCCTCGTCGGCCTCCGCGGACGCCGTGGTCGAGGAGAGCGTGCACGTCCGCCGGCAGCAGCCGCGCAAGCAGAGCAAGGCGCAGCGGCAGGCGACCGGTGGCCACCAGCCGACCTCGCTGACCAAGGCCGAGCCGCAGGACGCGGCGCCCGAGGAGCACGAGGACACCGCCGAGCCGGCCGGGCAGGCGAGCGGTGGCTCAGGTCCGTCCGGTGCGGCGAAGCCGGCCGCCCGGCAGGGGCAGCGGCAGCAGCCCAAGCGCGGCGGCCAGCGGCCGAAGAAGAAGTCCTGACCGGGCCTCTCCAGGTCCTTGTACCCGGCCCCACCCGAGGGCCCATCCCTGAAGGAGTCCCCCTGTGACGGAAGGCACCACCTCCGCCGTCGACGCGCCCTCCGCGGAGGGCACCCTGGCGCGTCTGGAGCGCGAGGGTGACATCGCCGCCGACTACCTGGAGGGTCTGCTGGACATCGCGGACCTCGACGGTGACATCGACATGGACGTCGAGGGCGACCGTGCCCTGGTGTCCATCGTCAGCGAAGGAAACGACCGGACGCTGCAGCGTCTGGTGGGGCACGACGGCGAGGTGCTGGAGGCTCTGCAGGAGCTGACCCGGTTGGCTGTGCACCGGGAGACCGGTGAGCGCAGCCGCCTCATGCTGGACGTGGCGGGCTTCCGTGCGCGCAAGCGGGCCGAGCTGGCCTCGCTGGGCGCCGAGGCGGCCGAGCAGGTCCGCAAGAGCGGCGAGCAGGTCAAGCTGCGGCCGATGACCCCGTTCGAGCGCAAGGTGGTGCACGACGCCGTGGCGGCGGCGGGGCTGCGGAGCGAGTCGGAGGGCGAGGAGCCCCAGCGTTGCGTGGTCGTGCTTCCGGCCTGATGCCGGTGGCGGTCTGGTGACCGACCCCGTCCGCTTTGCGCGGGCGGGGTCGTCTCCTTTGCGCGGTGGGACGTTTCACGTGAAACAGTGCTGGTACTGCGGGTGGATACGACGGTGAGCGGAGAGGCAGAGATGGACAGGGACGGCGTGGCGGCCGGGGTTCCGGCCGAGGGTGGGCCGGTGGAGGGCCTGGCCGAGGCTCCGGCGGTGGCTGGGGAGATCTTCGGGGATCGCCTGCCGATGGCCGTGCGCTACACCGAGTTGCTGGCGACGGCGGGCGTGCAGCGGGGTCTGATCGGTCCGCGCGAGGTGCCCCGGCTGTGGGACCGGCACGTGCTGAACTGTGCGGTCCTCGCCGAGTTGCTGCCGCCGAACGTCTCGCTGTGCGACGTGGGCTCGGGTGCGGGTCTGCCGGGCATCCCGGTGGCACTGGCCCGGCCGGACGTGTCGGTGACGCTGCTGGAGCCGCTGCTGCGGCGGACCACCTTCCTGGAGGAGGTGGTCCGGGAGCTGGGCCTGGACAACGTGACGGTGCTGCGCGGCCGGGCCGAGGAGACGGTCGGCAAGCTGGCGGTGGACGTGGTGACCGCGCGGGCGGTGGCTCCGCTGGACCGGCTGGCGGGCTGGGGGATGCCGCTGCTGCGTCCGTACGGGCAGATGCTGGCGCTCAAGGGGGACACCGCGGAGCAGGAGCTGGCGGAGTCGCGGGCGGCGCTGACCCGGCTGGGTGCGGTGAATTCTTCGGTGCTGTCGGTGGGCGAGGGAGTGCTGGAGACCTCGACCCGGGTGGTGCGGGTGGAGGCCGGGGAGAGCCCCGGTGGTGTGAAGGCCGCCACTCGGCGGGCCAGGGCGGCCCGGGCCGGGCGGGGCGGCAAGGGTGGCGAAGGTGCTGCTCGGAGCGGGGGACGGCGCCGCCGCTGAGCCTTTCCCGGTGTGTCGGTCCATCAGATTTGCGACATTCCGGGCATCGTGTTTCACGTGAAACGTCCCTTTCTGCTCACGGGAATCCTCGGCCGCGCCCGGACGGCGACTGTTGACCCTCCGGTTTCACGTGAAACACTGACCCCCATGCAGGACTCGGAGATCGTCGCTCAGGTCGATGACACGCCCATCGCCCGCGCCGCCCAGGCGGCGGTGCAGGTTGCGGGACGGACGGGTGAGGCGCTGCCCAGGCCCGCCTCGACCCGGGTGATGGTGGTCGCCAACCAGAAGGGCGGGGTGGGCAAGACCACCACCACCGTCAACATGGCCGCCTCGCTGGCCATGCACGGGTTGCGGGTGCTGGTGATCGACCTGGACCCGCAGGGCAATGCCTCCACCGCGCTCGGCATCGACCACCACGCCGAGGTGCCGTCGATCTACGACGTGCTGGTGGAGGGCAAGCCGCTGGCCGACGTGGTGCAGCCGGTGGTCGACGTGGAGGGGCTGTTCTGCTGCCCGGCCACCATCGACCTGGCGGGCGCCGAGATCGAGCTGGTCTCCCTGGTGGCCCGGGAGAGCCGGCTGCAGCGCGCGATCGCCGCGTACGAGCAGCCGCTGGACTACATCCTGATCGACTGCCCGCCCTCGCTCGGCCTGCTGACCGTCAACGCGCTGGTGGCCGGTGCCGAGGTGCTGATCCCGATCCAGTGCGAGTACTACGCGCTGGAGGGCCTGGGGCAGCTGCTGCGCAACGTGGAGCTGGTGCGCGCGCACCTCAACCCGGTGCTGCACGTCTCCACCATCCTGCTCACCATGTACGACGCCCGGACCCGGCTGGCCGCCCAGGTCGCCGAGGAGGTCCGCACCCACTTCGAGAACGAGGTGCTGCGGACCGCGATCCCGCGCTCGGTCCGGATCTCGGAGGCCCCCAGCTACGGGCAGACCGTGCTGACGTACGATCCGGGTTCCAGCGGTGCGCTGTCCTACCTGGAGGCGGCCCGGGAGCTGGCGCTGCGTGGCGCCGAGGGCGCCCCGGCCGGCACGGTCGGGCCGCAGCGCAGTGGCGGCCGGCACGCGGCGCCGCCGAAGGCAGAGCAGGGCAGCACGACGATGGAGGGCAACCGGTGAGTGCACCGCGCAGAGGTCTGGGACGTGGGCTCGGGGCGCTGATCCCGGCCGTCCCGCCGGCCCAGGGGGCGCCCGCTCCGGCGGTGACGCAGCCCCGGTCCGCCGGTCCGGTCCCGCCGGCCGCGGTGCCGGTGCTGCCGGCCGACCGGGGCACGGTGGCGGCCAAGGCGGCCGCCGAGAGCCTGCGGGAGCTGGCGGGGGAGAGCGCCCCGCGCAGCGTGCTGGAGGAGACGCTGGCGCCGGTCGACGGTGCCCGGTTCGCCGAGCTGCCGCTGGACTCGATCTCGCCGAACCCGCGCCAGCCGCGCGAGGTGTTCGACGGGGACAAGCTGGCCGAGCTGGTCGCCTCCATCAAGGAGGTGGGCCTGCTGCAGCCGGTGGTGGTCCGGCAGACCGGCGCCGACCGCTACGAGCTGATCATGGGCGAGCGGCGCTGGCGGGCCTCCCGGGAGGCCGGCCTGGAGCTGATCCCCGCGATCGTCCGGGCGACCGAGGACGACAAGCTGCTGCTGGACGCGCTGCTGGAGAACCTGCACCGCGCCGAGCTGAACCCGCTGGAGGAGGCGGCCGCGTACGACCAGCTGCTGCGCGACTTCTCCTGCACCCACGACGAGCTGGCCGACCGGATCGGCCGGTCCCGGTCGCACGTGTCCAACACCCTGCGGCTGCTGAAGCTCTCGCCGGCGGTGCAGCGCCGGGTGGCCGCCTCGGTCCTGAGCGCGGGCCACGCCCGGGCGCTGCTCGGCATCACGGACCCGGAGAAGCAGGACGCGCTGGCGCTGCGGATCGTCGCGGAGGGCCTCTCGGTGCGCACCACCGAGGAGATCGTCCAGCTGATGAACCGTGAGGACGACCAGCCGCGGAAGGCCGCCGCGCCGAAGGCCGGGAAGATCGTGTCGCCGGCCTTCAACGAGCTGGCGGGCCGGCTCTCGGACCGGTTCGACACCCGGGTCAAGGTCGAGGTGTCGCAGCGCGGCGGGAAGATCGGCAAGGGCAAGGTGGTCCTGGAGTTCGCCTCCGTGGACGACCTGAACCGGATCCTGGACAGCCTCGCGCCGGGGGAGGAAGGGCTGCGGCTCTCCCAGGGCTGAGGCCCGATCACGTCAGGACGGGTGCATGTTTCACGTGAAACGTGCACCCGTTCTGCTGTCCGGCGCAGACTGGAGTCCGACGCGGAGGAGGAGGTGCGGGGCGTGGGGCGGAAGATCGTGCCGTTGACGCTGGACAACCTCGCGGACCTTCCGAACACCTGCCGATCGTGCGTGTTCTGGGAGTTGGACCCGGTGAGCGGCCGGGCCGCGGTGGAGTCCGGCAAGGCCGAGCTGGAGAAGGAGGGCTGGGTCTCGGCGGTGCTGCTGGACTGGGGGTCCTGCGGGCGGGTGGCGTACGTGGACGGCAGGCCGGCGGGATTCGTGCTGTACGCGCCGCCGGCGTACGTGCCGAGGTCGCAGTCCTTCCCGACCAGTCCGATCGCGCCGGACGCGGTGCAGCTGATGGTCAGCAGGCTGCTGCCGGACTTCCAGGGGCAGGGGCTGGGCCGGGTGCTGGTGCAGTCGGTGGCCAAGGACCTGATCGGGCGGGGCTTCCGGGCGATCGAGGCGTTCGGCGCGGTCGGGCGGGAGATCCCGAGCTGCGTGCTGCCGGCCGAGCACCTGCTGGCGGTGGGCTTCAAGACGGTGCGGCCGCACCACCGCTATCCGCGGCTGCGGCTGGAGGCGCGGACCACGCTCAGCTGGCGCGGCGACGTGGAGGGCGCGCTGGAGCGGCTGCTCGGCGGGCGGCGTAAGGAGCCGGCGCTGCGGCCGTTCTGAGCGGCGTCCGCGGTGGGTGTTTCACGTGAAACGGCGGCGGCCCCCGGTGTGGTCCGGGGGCCGCCGCCGTCTGTCGATGCGGTGCGACTAGATGTACTCGGCGAGCTCGCGCAGCAGCGCGGCCTTCGGGCGGGCACCGGTGATGGTCTTCACCAGCTCGCCGTTCTGGTACACGTTCAGCGTCGGGATGGAGATGACGTTGTACGCCGCGGCGGTCTGCTGGTTGGCGTCCACGTCGAGCTTGGCGATGGTCAGCTTGTCGCCGTGCTCGGCCGCGATCTCCTCCAGGATCGGGGCGACCTGGCGGCACGGGCCGCACCAGGTGGCCCAGAAGTCGACCAGCACGGGCTTGTCGCTCTTGAGCACCTCGGCGTCGAAGGTCGCGTCGGTCACTTCTTTGGTGGCGCCGGCCACGGGAACTCCTTGGGATCGAGGGGGTGGTTCGTCAGGAACAACAACCGGATGCGCGGTTATGTTTCTGACCTTGCCGGGGGGATGGGGCTGTCGGGGTCAGACCGCGACGACGGCGGCCTGGGACTCCAGGTCGGCCAGCGAGGCGAGGTAGCGCTCGGCGTCCAGCGCGGCGGCGCAGCCGGTGCCGGAGGCGGTGATCGCCTGGCGGTAGGTGTGGTCGACCACGTCACCGGCGCCGAAGACGCCGGGGATGTTGGTCCGGGTGGAGGGGGCGTCGACCTTGAGGTAGCCCTCGGCGTCCAGCTCCAGCTGGCCCTTGAAGAGCTCGGTGCGCGGGTCGTGGCCGATCGCGATGAACAGGCCGGTGACCGGCAGCTCGCGCTTCTCGCCAGTGGTGGTGTCGCGCAGGGTCACGCCGGTCAGCTTCGGGTCGCCGTGGATGGCGTCGACCGCGCTGTCCCACGCGAAGGAGATCTTCGGGTCGGCGAAGGCGCGCTCCTGCATCGCCTTGGAGGCGCGCAGCGAGTCGCGGCGGTGGACGACCGTCACCGAGCGGGCGAAGCGGGAGAGGAAGGTCGCCTCCTCCAGGGCGGTGTCGCCGCCGCCGACGACCGCGATGTCCTGGTCGCGGAAGAAGAAGCCGTCGCAGGTGGCGCACCAGGACACGCCGCGGCCGGACAGCTCGTCCTCGCGGGGCAGGTCGAGCTTGCGGTGCTGCGAGCCGGTGGTGACGATCACGGCGCGGGCGCGGTGCACGGTGCCCTCGGAGTCGGTGACGGTCTTGATGTCACCGGTGAGGTCGACGGCGACGATGTCGTCCGGCACCAGCTCGGCGCCGAAGCGCTCGGCCTGGGCCCGCATGTTGTCCATCAGCTCGGGGCCCATGATGCCGTCGCGGAAGCCCGGGAAGTTCTCGACCTCGGTGGTGTTCATCAGCGCACCGCCGGCGGTGACGGCGCCCTCGAAGACCAGCGGCTTCAGGGAGGCGCGCGCCGTGTAGAGAGCGGCGGTGTAGCCGGCCGGGCCGGACCCGATGATGATCACGTTACGGACGTCGCTCACTGAATCTCCTGGTTCGCATAGCGACCCGCTCGGTGGCGGGGAGGGCGGTCTGCTCCGCCGCCCGGGACAACGACTGACCAGTGTCCCGCATTCCCAGGCCGCGGCGCACCTGTCGCTCGGAGTGTGGGCGTGCGACGCCCGCGCGGCGGACGATTCAGCGGGTGAATGTCAGGTCGGACGCGGGGCCGTCAGGTCGGTCAGGGCGCCGGGACGGTGTCCCGCAGCAGCACGGTGGCGCCCGGGCAGTCCGGGGTGACCAGGTAGACGTCCAGCAGGCCGGCCCGGTCGGCGGCCGGGAAGAGCAGCACGGTGACGGTCTGCCCCGCGTACCGGCCGGAGGCGGTCGCGAGGGGCGTGTCGCCGGGGTGGCCGGTGGCGGCGGTGACGCAGCCCGGTGCGGTGACGGTGCCGGCGCCGCTGCCGGAGCTCTCGGTGCCGAGCCTGGGCGAGGAGCCGTGGGCGGCGAGCAGCTCGCGGACCCGGTCGGGCAGGTTGTCGGCGCGGTACTCGGGCAGGCCCTTGGTCGCGCCGCCGCCGTTGCCGCCGGCGCTGGGCTGGGCCGCGACGGCGGGCTTGTGGGCGCCGGTGTCGGAGGCGGCGGTGCTCGCGGTGGTGTCCTGGCGGGAGAGCAGGAGGCCGCCGAGGGTGAGCACTCCGGCCAGCGCGGTGGCGGTGCCCAGCAGCAGGGCGGCCGTGCGGCGTCGCCGGGGCCGGCCGGGGCGGCCCGGGCCGGTGGCGGCGGACGGCCGGGCCGGGCGCGGCGGGGGAGCCCCCTGGGCGCCGCCGAGGACGCCGTGGGGGCCGGCCGGGGCGGGGACGCCGGGGGTGACGGCGGAGCGGGCGGCGGACTCGGCGGCCAGGGCGGCGTCGATCCGGGCGGCGACGGTGTCGGGCAGCGGGGGTGCCTCGACCTCGCCGAGCAGTTCGGAGACCTCGGCGAGCGCGGCGAAGGTGTCGGCGCACTCCGGGCACTCGGCGAGGTGGGCGCGCAGCTCGTCGGCGCTCGCGGCGGGGAGCAGGTCCTCGGCGAGGTCGGCGATCAGGTCCAGGTCGGGGTGGTCGTGGGGGCCGGGGGAAGGCGGGTGCGGCGTCATCGCGGGGTCGCATCTCCTTCCAGGTCGGCGGTGGGCCGGGGGCGGCCCGTGGATGGGACGGACGCGGGCCGGTCCGGGTTCCCCGGCGGGGGCGATGTTTCACGTGAAACATCGCCCGGGCCGCGCGGCTCGGTGCCGTCCGACGGAGCCTGGGCGCGCAGGTGCCGGAGCAGGGGCAGCAGCCGGGCCCGGCCGCGGGCGCAGCGGCTCTTCACCGTGCCGACCGGGACGCCGAGGATCGCCGACGCCTCGGCAACCGGGTAGCCCTGCATGTCGACCAGGACCAGGGCGGCCCGCTGGTCTTCGGGGAGGGCACCGAGCGCGGCGGTCACCTCGGCGCGGAGCTCGGCGCGGACGACGGGCGCGTCGGCGGGTTCGGCGCTGCCGAGGGCACCTTCGAGTGGGCGGGGGTCCTGGTCGAGCGAGCCGGTGCGGCGGACGGCGGTGCGCCGGGCCCGGTCGAGGCAGGCGTTGACGACGATCCGGTGCAGCCAGGTCGTGACGGCCGATCGGCCCTGGAAGGTGTGGGCGCCCCGGAACGCGGAGACGAGGGCGTCCTGGAGGGCGTCGGCGGCCTCCTCGGGGTCGCCGAGGGTGCGTACGGCCACCGCCCAGAGGCGGTCCCGGTGACGGTGGACCAGTCGGCCGAAGGCGTCCGGGTCGCCGGCCACGTGCCGGGCGAGCAGCTCGGCGTCGCCGACCTCGTCCGCCATGCCCCGCCTCCTCCGGTCCTGCCGTGCCGCCACGCGGTCGTGCCGTGCCGCCGCTCGGTGCGGCGTGGTGCCGCTGTCACATCGTTGGGGATGGCGCGGTCCGGATCAAGAGGCCGGACCGGCCCGTTCGGACCGGCGCGGTGGGGCGGGACGCGCCGCACCGGTCCTGCCGCGGGGTCAGCTCCTGACCTGGATCTCGGCGACCTTGCCGCGGTAGCCGCCCTCGGGGTCGGTGGGGACGCCGGTGAGCCAGATCAGCAGGTACCGGGTGGAGACCGGGGCGGAGGGCTTGAGGGTCACCGTGGCGCCGGAGCCGGTGGCGACGGCGGGGCCGAAGCTGCGGAAGCCGGCGTCGTCGGCGGTGGGCGCCGCGGTGGTGCCGGCGGGGGCGGCACGCAGTTCGACCTTGTGGTCGCCGACGAACTGGAGGTCGACCGAGCCGACCGGCCGCTCGCTGCCCAGGTCGACCAGCAGACCGGTGCCGGGCCGGTAGCCGGTGCCGAACGGGTCGATGTAGCTCTGGGTGCTCCAGGCGGTGGCCGGGTTGCCGTCGGTGGCGAGCGGGAGCTCGGAGACGTGCTCGGCCTTGGTCTCGCCGTAGGCGTTGAACGGGGCGAGGTTGGTGATGGTGAGCTTGGCGCCGACCGGTCCGGGCAGCGGGCTGTGCGAGGCGGCGGTCGGGCCGGTGGTGACGTGGTCGCCGGTCGAGGCGTCGGTGTGGTTCAGGTGGTCGACCAGCTGCCAGGAGCCGACCGCGATGGCGGCCAGGGCGAGGACCGAGGCGGTCCACTTGCCGGCGGTCCGCAGACCGCGGCGGCGCCGCGGGGACGGCGCCGGCAGGGTCGGCTCGACGACGGGCGGCAGCACCTGGGTGGGCCGGCCGGCCGCGTACCGGGGTGGGGCGGTGGCGGGCAGCGGGCGCAGCGCGGGCGGGGCGGGCGGCTCGGGCTGGCGGATCTTCGGCATCAGGGCGATCGCCTTGGCCAGCTGCCCGGGGGTGGTGATGGGCTCCTTGTGGCCGGGCGGGTTGTCGCACAGGATCCGGGCGGTCAGCTCGGAGAGGCCCTTGTGGACGCCGGCCTTGACCTGGTCCGGCGGGACGCAGCCGAGGTCCTTGGGCAGGCCCTGGAGGTCGTAGCGGTCCTCGGGGAAGGGCCACCGGTGGGTGAGCGCGGCGTACAGCAGGGCGCCGATCGCCCGGACGTCGGTGCGTTCGGCGTCGTCGGCGGACAGGCCGCGCAGGGCGGCGTCGACCGCGATGCCGTTGATCCGGTACTGGCCGCTCTCGGTGCGCAGCACGCACTTGGGGGTGAGCCGCAGGTGCGCCTGGCCGCGCTGGTGAGCGGCGGTGATCGCGTCGGTGACCTGGCGGACCATCTGGTACGCGTCGTGGGGCTCCATCGGGCCGCCGGCGAGGAGGCCGGCGAGGTCCTGGGCGCCGGGCAGCCACTCGCGGATGACGTAGACCAGGTCGCCCTCCTGGACGGCGTCGAGGACCTGGACGAAACGGGGGTCGTTCAGCAGCGCGGCGGAGCGGGCGGCGGTCAGGACGGCCTTGGCCCGGCGGTGGCCGGCGGCCAGCAGGTGGACGCCGACGGCGCGGCGGAGCTTCTCGTCGACGGCGCGCCAGCTGCTGAAGGACTCGGACTGCGAGATGCACTCCTCCAGCCGGTAGCGGCCGGAGATCACGTCGCCGCTGTGCCGCAGCGGGGCGGGGCGCACCACAGGGAGGGTGTGGGTGTCGGCGTCCAGCGTCTCGGTGCTGACAGCCGGGGTGCGGTCCTGCTCCGGGCCGGCGGTGCGCCTGGCCTTCGCCGCGGCCGCGGCCTTGGCCTTGCGGCCGGCGGCGCCGGCGGCGAGTTCGGCGGCGATCTCCACGGCGGACAGCGGGGCGGTGGACTCCTCCTCCGCCGGCTCGTCCTCCGTCTGCTCGCCCTCCGCCGGCTCGCCCGCGGCGTCGTCCCGGCTGTCGTCGTCCGGCCGGTCGTCCGGTCCGTCACCGGCTTCGGCGTCCGGTCCGTCGCCGGTCGCGCCGGCCGGGTCGGTGCCCGGTCCGTCGGCGGGTGCGGCGACGTCGTCCGCCTCGCTGCCGAGGTCGTCCGACGGTTCGTCGACCGCCATGGCCAGCGCCGCCTCGTCCGCCGCCGACGTGTCGACGACCGCCTTGGTGCCATCAGCCACCGTGGTCCAGCCTCCCCTTGGATCGCCCCGAGTGTGCCAGGTCAATTGTGCCCACTTCTCGTCCCCTGGTACGACCGATGAGGGGGCCGGGTGGTTGCGTGATCACGCACATTCGGGGGATCCGGGAGAACGGTTGACGTCCGGTCAGCGTCCGAGGCGCCGGCGGACCATCGAGGTGAGGGCTCCGAGCTCCTCGATCCGCATCCGGCGGGCCAGCAGGAGGAAGACGCCGAGCTGGGCGCCACCCGCCACCAGCAGGGTGAGGACGCTGCCCAACCAGCCGTCGAGCAGGTTCCACATCAGCAGTTCGACGACCACGCCGACGGCGGCCGCGGGCAGCGAGGCGATGGCCAGGCGGACGTAGGTCTTGGCGATCCGGGCGGTGTCCAGGCCGCCGATCCGGACCTTCAACTTGGGGACGGCGACGGCCACGCCGACCGCGTAGGAGAGTCCGTAGCCCAGGGCCATTCCGGTGACAGCCCACTGCGGGGGGAGCACCAGCCAGCAGAGCACCGCGGTGCCGGCCTGGCTGGCGGCGACCCAGACGGTGTTGGAGAACGGGGTGCGGGTGTCCTCGTAGGCGTAGAAGCCGCGCAGCAGCACGTACTGGACGGAGTACGGGATCAGGCCGAGGGCGAAGGCGGAGAGCATGAAGCCGACCGCGGTGGTGCCGTGGGCGACCGCGCCGCCGTTGCCGAGGCCGTAGATGGCCGAGCCGATCACCGGGCCGAGCGCGAGGAACAGGAAGGCGGCCGGGACGATCGCCACCGCGGAGGTGCGCAGCCCGTACGACAGGTCGTCACGGACGGCGCCGGAGTCGTGGTCGGCGGCGGCGCGGGAGAGCCGGGGCAGGACGGCGCTCATCACCGAGACGGTGATCACCGCCATCGGCAGCTGCCAGATCAGCAGGGCGTTGGAGTAGGCGGCGAGGCCGACGCCCAGGTAGCCCTTGTCCTCGGCGGCCTGGCCGGAGGCGGTGGCGAGCTGGGTGACCACCAGGTACCCGGCCTGGTTGGCGAGGACGAACAGGAAGGTCCACTTGGCCAGCCGGGCGGCCTTGCCGAGGCCGTGGCCGCGCCAGTCGAAGCGCGGCCGGAAGCGGAACCCGGAGGCGCGCAGGTACGGGATCATCGACAGGGCCTGGACGGCGAGGCCGAGCAGGGTGCCGATGCCGAGCAGCCGGACGCCCTCGGGGGTGACGGTCGCCGGGGTGACCTGGCTGTTCTCGAAGGTGCCGTAGACGGCGATGTACATCGCGAAGGTGAAGATCACCACGATGTTGTTGAGGACCGGCGTCCACATCATCGCGCCGAACCGGCCGCGGGCGTTGAGGATCTGGCCCATCACCACGTGCACGCCCATGAAGAAGATGGTGGGCAGGCAGTAGCGGGCGAGGGCGACCGTGGTGTCGGCGCTGGCCTGGTCGCGCATCAGCGAGTGCGAGATCAGCTGGACCAGCACCGGCGCGGCCAGCACCGAGACGAAGACCACGCCGGCCAGGCCCGTCATCACCAGGGTGAGCAGCCGGTTGGCGTAGGCGGTGCCGCCGTCCTCGTCGCTCTTCATGGCGCGCACCAGCTGCGGCACGAAGACCGCGTTCAGCGCGCCGCCGCCGATCAGGATGTACAGCAGGGTGGGCAGCGTGTTGGCGGCGTTGTACGAGTCGCCCATGGTGCCGACGCCGATCGCGGCGGCGATCACCATGGTGCGCAGGAAGCCGGTGCCGCGGGAGACCAGGGTGCCGGCGGCCATCACGGCGCTGGAGTTGAGCAGGCCCGCGACCCGGCCGCCGCCACCGCCGCCGGTGGGCTCGGCGGGCGGCCGCGGGGTGCCGTCGTCGGCGGCGGCGTTGGCCTCGGCCACCGCGGCGGTGGCCTGGATCAGCGCCTCCTCCTCGGACAGCGGCGGGTCGAACTCGATCGGCGGGACGTACGGGTGGCCGTCGGCGGGCGGCTCGGCCCCGGCTCCGGTCCCGGTCCCGGCGGCCGTGCCGGGGGCGGTGGCCGGGGTGGCGCTGAGCAGGGTGTCGACGCCGACGTACTCGACCGGCTCCTCGGGGACCGACCAGCGGGCGTCGGGGTGCTCCGCGGGGTGCTCCGGCGCGGTCGCCGCGGCCGGGGCCGGGGCCGGGGCGGCGGGCTCGGCGGGAGAGGTGACGCCGGCCCAGCGGGCGGCGGGGGCGGTCAGGTGGAGCGTGGCGTCCGGGGCGCGGTCCGCCTGGCCCGGGACCGCGGCGGCGGGCTCCTCCGTGACGTCGGTGACGGCGGCGGCCCGGCCGTACGGGTCGGGCCCGGTGCTGTCCTCGAACACCTCGTCGGCGTACGGGTCGCGGGCGTAGGTGTCGGCCACGTACCAGTCGTCCTGAGCCGGTCGCTCACTCCGCTCGTTCATGCCACCAATCCAGGGCTAGAAGGTGGGGCGCCCGGGCTGGGGCAGCCTCAGTGATCCACCTTCTCATCACCGGCGACCCGATCGGGGTCAACCGACGCCTGCGGGTCGGCGGCCGGTCCGTCGCTGTCCTCCGCGGTCGGGGCGTCCACCGGGCGCTCGGGATCCTCGTCCGCCTCGCCGTTCGCGGCGCGCTTGCGGCGCTGCAGGGTGAACCGCAGGCCGGCCAGCACCATCAGCACCAGGCCGCCGCCGATCACGTACCAGACGCCGCTGGACACCGAGGTGACCTCGACGGTGAAGGTGACCGGGGCGCCGTACTTCTGCGCGTCGGGGCCGGTGGTCCACAGCTGGGCGGTCACCTGGACCGGGCCGTTGACCTGGGCCTCGGCGGGGAAGCGGAAGGTGCGGCTGGTCATGGCGTCGAGCACCACGGGCTGCTTGTCGCCGACGTTGAGGCGGTTGAGCTGGCTGGAGGTGAGCCGCAGCTCCAGGTTGCCGACCGCCTGGGTGAGGTCGTTCTTCACACTGACCAGCAGGGTCGCGTTGTCACCTGGGAGCGTGACGGTGGCCTTGCTCGGCACCTTGACCGCGGCCCTCAGCCCGTCCAGGTAGTTGTGCACGCCGACCCGGTACTGCGAGCCGGCCTTCGGCTGGTCGCGCCACTGGGTGGACATCGAGCGGACCATCGCCGCGCTGAACGGGCCGCGCACCCGCTGCGGCTGGGTGAGGATCACCATCAGCTGGTCCAGGCCGTCCTGGACGGCCATGGTGTCGGCCAGCTCACCGGCGGACAGCTCGGAGCCGGCCAGCTCGCGCGAGTAGCCGTCCGGCACGGCGGTGTTGGCCGACGGGTCGGCGGCGGCGGTGGCGACCGCCTCCAGGTTCACGGGGGCGATCCAGCCGCCGCTCCTGGCGCCCAGCACGGCGTCGTGCAGGGCGGTGGCGGTGCCGGTGGTCAGCGAGCGCGGCGGCAGCACCAGCAGGGTGCGCTGGTGCTCCGGCTCCTGCCCGGTGATCATCATGGTCTCGGCGAGGAAGCGCTGCACCGCGCCGGTGCGGGCGGTGTCGGTGGCCAGGTCGCCCTGGAACAGCGCGGAGACGGTCGGGTCGGCGACCACCGCGGTCTGCCCGTTGCCGACCGGACGGGCGGCGGACGGGGTGTAGGTGAGGTCCCGGGACTCGGGCATGCTGTCGCCGTTCACCAGCAGCAGCTGGCCGCCGGCGGTGCCGGCGGTGGCCGCGGTCGCCTTGTCCAGCCAGCCCTGGTACGGCCAGGCCACGTTCGACTTCACGTCGACCGCGAGCCGGCCCTCGGCGGTGACCTGGCCGGCGGTCGACGCCTTGCGCAGCGCGGTGTCCATGCCGTTCAGCCCGGCGCCGTTGTGCGCGATCGAGGCCAGGTCGGGGTCGGCGTAGGGCAGCGAGACGACCTGGTCGCCGGCCTTGGCGACGGCGGTGCGGAGCTTGGCCAGCCACGCGGTGGCGGCGTCCTTGCCGGTGCCGGGGACGGTGTTGTCCTCGCGCGCGGACTCGCCGCCGGTGCCCGGCTTCTGCACCCGGTAGGGCTTGGTCATCGCGTACACGGTGTCCAGCAGGTCCGGGTCGATCACCCAGGTCAGGCCGGGCAGGTCGGCGCCGATGGTGACCAGCTGGTCCAGCCGGCCGCCGACGAGCTCGCCGACCAGGCTGTCGTCGCGCAGCACCGGCATCTGGTCGTTGTCGGGCATGGTCTGGGCGACCAGGTCCGGGCTGTGGGTGATCGGCCAGACCACCGAGAGCTGGGTCGGCTTGGCGGTGGAGCCGCTCTGGTGGGGCAGGAAGGTCCGGCCGATGCCGACCGAGTGGGCCTTCTGCCCGTCGGTGGTGCCGCGGACGTCCACCGCGAGCTCGTACACGCCTGCGGACTTGATCTCCAGGTCCGCCACCGCGACGGAGGGGAGCGTGAAGGTCGCGCTCCGGCCGGGTTCGAGGTCGCCGAGGTCCTGGGTCGGGTGCGGCAGGTCGGTGCCGTCCTGGGTGACCGGCGCGGTGCGGGTGGCGACCAGGTTGAGGTCACTACGGGTCTTCAGCGGGCGCGACTGGTACGGGGCGCGGACCGCGACCGTCGGCGACTTCAGGGTGGACCGGCCGGAGTTGGTGATCTTCCCGGTGATGGTGACGCTGCCGCCGTCGGCGGTCCGCGGGGTGACCGAGGTGATCTCCACCTGGGCCGGGAAGTCGGGGGAGGCGGTGACCACCAGGTCGGGGAGGGCCAGCGCCGGGGTGGCGGCGGCCGTGATCAGCCCGCCCGCCAGCAGTACGGCGGCGGCCCTGACCGCCGTGCGCCGTCCGCGAAGCACGCGCCTTCCAACGCTCCGCCCGGTCCGCTCGTCCACGCGTCCTCGCCGTTCTCGATCGTGTTCGATCACTTCACGCACCGCCGCGGGTCGCCCGCGGCGCACACCGGGCCCCCGAGGGAGCGTCCCCCGGCATGGTAACGACGTTGCCGGGCCCGCAGTGTTGCGGGCCCGGAGCTGACCGGGTGGCCCGGGTGGTGCGGCCGGGCACCCGCGGGGAGGGAAACACGAAAGCGGCGGGGGAGGCCGGGCACGTACCCTTGTGAGCCGTGTCCACTGCCAACGCGTCCAGCGCCAATCATTCCACCGCCGCCGGCCCGGCGGCCCTCCCGGGGCTGACCGAGGCGCAGACCCTCGGCCTCCAGGAGCTGCTGCGGGTCTCCCCGGTCGCCGACGAGATCGCGACCCGCTTCCAGGCCGCGGGCCACCGCCTGGCGCTGGTCGGCGGCTCGGTCCGGGACGCCCTGCTGGGCCGGCTCGGCAACGACCTCGACTTCACCACCGACGCCCGGCCGGAGCAGGTCCTCAAGCTGGTCAAGGGCTGGGCGGACGCGGTCTGGGACGTGGGCATCGCCTTCGGCACCGTCGGCGCGCGCAAGGACACCGAGGACGGCTCCTTCCTGATCGAGATCACCACGTACCGCTGCGAGGCGTACGACCGCACCTCGCGCAAGCCCGAGGTGACCTACGGCGACACCATCGAGCAGGACCTGGTGCGCCGGGACTTCACCGTCAACGCGATGGCCGTCGACCTGCCGGGGCGCGGCTTCGTCGACCCGCACCGAGGCCTGGAGGACCTGGAGGCGCGGGTGCTGCGCACCCCCGCCACTCCGGAGGAGTCCTTCTCGGACGACCCGCTGCGGATGATGCGCGCCGCCCGTTTCGCCGCCCAGCTGGACTTCGACCCGGCGCCGGACGTGGTCGAGGCGATGACCGCGATGGCCGAGCGGATCACCATCGTCTCCGCCGAGCGGGTCCAGGCCGAGCTCAACAAGCTGCTGCTGGCCGCCCACCCGGTGAAGGGCCTGCGGCTGCTGGTGGACACCGGTCTCGCCGACCACGTGCTGCCCGAGCTGCCCGCGCTGAAGCTGGAGACCGACGAGCACCACCGGCACAAGGACGTCTACGAGCACTCGCTCACCGTCCTGGAGCAGGCCATCGCCCTGGAGACCGACGGGCCCGACCTGGTGCTGCGGCTGGCCGCGCTGCTCCACGACATCGGCAAGCCGCGGACCCGCCGCTTCGAGGCCGACGGCCGAGTCTCCTTCCACCACCACGAGGTGGTCGGCGCCAAGATGACCCGCAAGCGGATGCGCGACCTCAAGTACTCCAAGGAGATGGTCGAGGAGGTCTCCCGGCTGGTCGAACTGCACCTGCGCTTCCACGGCTACGGCGGGGGCGAGTGGACCGACTCCGCGGTCCGCCGCTACGTGACCGACGCCGGTCCGCTGCTGGAGCGCCTGCACAAGCTGACCCGCTCCGACTGCACCACGCGCAACCGGAAGAAGGCGGCGGCGCTCGCCCGCACCTACGACTCGCTCGAGGACCGGATCGAGAAGCTCAAGGCGCAGGAGGAGCTCGACTCGATCCGCCCCGCGCTCGACGGCAACGAGATCATGCAGATCCTCGGCCTCAAGCCGAGCCCGCAGGTCGGCAAGGCGTACAAGCACCTCCTGGAACTCCGTCTGGAGCACGGCCCGATGGACCACGACGCGGCCGTCGCCGCCCTGCGGGAGTGGTGGGCGGAGCAGCAGTGACCGAACGCCGCGGGCCCGCCGCGTCCCCGTGGGGGAGCGGCGGGCCCGGGCGGTGCTGCGGGGTTACTTGGTGAAGTGCAGGCAGAGGGTGTACTTCCGGCTGCCCTGCTCCTCGGTGTAGTAGCCGTCCGCCTCGGCGAACTTCTTGCACGCGGTCTTGGCGTCGGCGGTGCCGTCGACCTTGCCGACGATCCGGGCCTCGGCCTTGGGGTCGCTGCAGGGCAGGACCACCACGTCCGGGTTGCTGTCGCCGGTGTCGGACGTCGAGACGTGGCGGTTGTGGACGCAGTCGCCGACGCCGGCGTAGCGCGGCGGAGTGGGCGCGTTGACGGCGGCGGTGATGATCACGACCAGCGCGATGATCGGGAGCAGGAAGCCGAGCGCGGCCGGGCGCTGGAGCAGCGGCTTGCCGGGGTTCATCGGCATGCCGGGGGCGCCCGGGGCGGGCTCCGGCAGCTTGTTGATCTTCGCGCGCTGCGGCAGGTTGATCAGCATGGTGATCGGGTTGATGATCGCCGAGCCGATGCCCCACCAGCCCTGCAGCAGGCTCTTGGCGGTCATGTCGCGGTGCGCGGCGATGCCGCAGGTGCGGCAGAACGGGCCCTGGAGCTTCAGGAACTTCATGATCACGATCAGGCCCTGGTGGCCGCGGATCGTGGCGTCCACTGCCGGCATGCCGCCGCAGAAGCGGCAGGAGGGGCCGTACCCGGGCTGCGGCATCCCGCCGAAGCCGGGCGCCGGCTGGCCGAAGGCCTGGCCGGGCATGGCGCCGTAGGCCTGCTGCTGCGGGTCGGCCTGGCCGGGCACGCCGTACGCGAGCGGCGGCGGTGCCTGCGGCGGGGTCGCGCCGTAGCCGGGCTGCGGCGGGACCGGGGCGCCGGTGGCGTACGGGTTGGGCGCGGGCGGCGGGGTGGCGCCGTAGGGCGACTGGGGCGGCGTGGACATGAGATTTCCCCCGATTGAGACGTTTGGTGAGGCGCGCAGATGCTATCGGTAGCCGAAGACGGCGCGTCACCCGGTTTCCGTCCCGGGGGTCTTCCGGCCGGTCAGCCCTGGTGCCGGCTCACTTGCGGCGTGCCCAACGGAAGTAGAGCAGCGCACCGAGCGCGTACACCCCGGCGACGCCGAGGACGACCGCCGCGGAGCGCCCGTCGAGCGGCAGGACGACGGCGGTGACGCCGGCCGCGGCCACGAAGGAGACGTTGAACAGCACGTCGTAGATGGCGAAGACGCGGCCCCGGTACTCGTCCTCGACGGACTCCTGGACCAGGGTGTCGGCGCAGATCTTGGTGCCCTGAGTGACCACCCCGAGCAGCAGCGCGGCGAGCATGGTCGGGACCTCGGCGAAGGCCAGTCCGAGCGCGGGGACGAAGAGCGCGGCGGAGGCCAGACAGGTCGTCATCCAGCCCGCCAGGCCGAGCCGTCGGGTGGACCAGGGGCTGATCACGGCGGCGAGGAAGAAGCCGACGGCGGAGAAGACGACGGCCTGGCCGAAGCTGGCGAGCCCGCCGTCGACGTCGGTGCCGCTGTTGAAGGTGTACCGGGAGAGCAGCAGCACCATGACGATCAGGACGCCGTAGCAGAACCGGGCCACGGTGACGGCGGCCAGCGCGTGCACCGCGGGCCGGCAGTCCCTGACCAGGTGGCGCACGCCGGCGAGCAGTCCGCGCCAGGCACTGGCGAGCGCCTCGCGCAGCGCCGGCCGGTCGGGGTGGAGTTCCGGTCCCAGCAGGTCGCGGTCGATCCGCTGGGCGGCGAGTGCGGCGGAGAGGTAGAGCAGGGCGGCGACGGTGACCAGCAGGGCGTCGGTCCGCTGGCCGGTGGGCAGTACCTGGTGGACCAGGAAGCCGATGCCGGCGCCGCCGGCGGCCGCGACGGTGCCCAGGGTGGGGGAGACCGCGTTGGCGGTGACCAGTTCGACCGGGCGGACCACCAGGGGGAGGGCGGCGGAGAGGCCCGCCAGGATGAACCGGTTGAGCGCGGTGACCAGCAGTGCGGCGGTGAGGAACAGCCACTCGGGGGCCTTGCCCAGCAGCAGGGCGGCGGTGACCAGGCCCAGTCCGAACCTGGCCAGGTTGCCGAAGAGCAGCACCTGGCGGCGGCGCCAGCGGTCGAGCATCACGCCAGCGAACGGGCCGATCACCGAGAACGGCAGCAGCATCACGGCCAGGACGGCGGCGATGTCGGCGGGGGAGGACTGCTTCTCCGGGGAGAAGATCGCGAAGACCGCCAGCGAGACCTGGAAGACGCCGTCGGAGAGTTGGGAGAGCATCCGGACGGCCAGCAGCCGACGGAAGTCCTGGCCGCGCAGCAGCGCGCGCAGGCCGGTCCCTTCAGGTGCCCGTTCGGTGATCACCCGCCAAGGGTGCCACGCCCGGTGCATGTTTCACGTGAAACATCGGCCAACGGAAGGGGGCCCCGACCTGACGGTCGGGGCCCCGATCAGCACGAGAGCGTCAAGCTCAGCGCTCGACCTCGCCGCGGATGAACTTCTCGACGTTCTCCTTGGCCTCGTCGTCGAAGTACTGCACCGGCGGGGACTTCATGAAGTACGAGGACGCCGACAGGATCGGGCCACCGATGCCGCGGTCCTTGGCGATCTTCGCGGCGCGCACGGCGTCGATGATGACACCGGCCGAGTTCGGGGAGTCCCAGACCTCGAGCTTGTACTCGAGGTTCAGCGGGACGTCGCCGAACGCGCGGCCCTCGAGGCGGACGTACGCCCACTTGCGGTCGTCGAGCCACGCGACGTAGTCGGACGGGCCGATGTGGACGTTCTTGGCGCCCAGCTCACGGTCGCGGATCTGCGAGGTGACGGCCTGGGTCTTGGAGATCTTCTTGGACTCCAGGCGCTCGCGCTCGAGCATGTTCTTGAAGTCCATGTTGCCGCCGACGTTCAGCTGCATGGTGCGCTCGAGGATGACACCGCGGTCCTCGAAGAGCTTCGCCATCACGCGGTGCGTGATGGTGGCGCCGACCTGGGACTTGATGTCGTCACCGACGATCGGCACGCCGGCCTCGGTGAACTTGTCCGCCCACTCCTTGGTGCCGGCGATGAACACCGGGAGGGCGTTCACGAAGGCGACCTTGGCGTCGATGGCGCACTGGGCGTAGAACTTGGCGGCGGCCTCGGAGCCCACCGGCAGGTAGCAGACCAGGACGTCGACCTGCTGGTCCTTCAGGACCTGGACGACGTCGACCGGAGCCTCGTCGGACTCCTCGATGGTCTCCAGGTAGTACTTGCCCAGGCCGTCGAGGGTGTGGCCGCGCTGCACGGTGACGCCGGTCGGCGGCACGTCGCAGATCTTGATGGTGTTGTTCTCGCTGTTGCCGATGGCGTCGGCCAGGTCGAAGCCGACCTTCTTGGCGTCGACGTCGAAGGCGGCGACGAACTCCACGTCGCTGACGTGGTAGTCGCCGAACTGCACGTGCATCAGGCCCGGGACCTTACCGGCCGGGTCGGCGTCCTTGTAGTACTCGACACCCTGCACCAGCGAGGCGGCGCAGTTGCCCACGCCGACGATGGCTACGCGAACCGAACCCATTCCGGTTGCTCCCTGAATCTCATGAGGTCCACCGTGGTGTGGTGGTTCCTCGTTCAACATCTGTTCTGACTGTCTGACGGGCGCGCGGAGCGCCCTCACCTGCTGCGGGCACGGGGCCGACGCGCAGGTTCAGTGCTCCGTGCCGGAGCGCCCCGGTTGGTCGTGCCCCGGCGGATCCGAGGCGCGCGCCGTCCGGGTGGCCCGCTCGGTCTCGATCAGCTCGTTGAGCCAGCGGACCTCGCGCTCCACCGATTCCAGACCATGGCGCTGGAGTTCCAGCGTGTAGTCGTCGAACCGTTCGCGGGTGCGGGCGATCGAGCTGCGCATCCGCTCCAGCCGCTCCTCCAGCCGGCTGCGGCGTCCTTCCAGGACGCGCATCCGGACGGCCCGGTCGGTCTGACCGAAGAAGGCGAAACGGACACCGAAGTGCTCGTCCTCCCAGGCCTCCGGACCGGAGTCGGCCAGCAGCTCCTCGAAGCGCTCCTTGCCCTCCGGGGAGAGCCGGTAGACGATCTTCGACCGCTTGCCGTTGAGCGCGGTGGCCGGGACGTACTCGACGTCCGGGTTGTCCTCGACCAGGAAACCCTGGGCGACCAGGCTCTTCAGGCAGGGGTAGAGCGTGCCGTAGGAGAAGGCCCGGAACGAGCCCAGCAGGACGTTGAGCCGCTTGCGCAGCTCGTATCCGTGCATCGGCGCGTCGTGGAGCAGGCCGAGGACGGCGAATTCCAGAACGCCGGAGCGTCTGCTCATGCCGTCCGCCTCCCTTCTCCGCAGTATGCCGAAGCGATGTGTCGCGCCGATGTATCGGCTCGATATATCGAGAACAGTAAACCCGGGTAACGGAACGGGCAAGGGGGGCACGCGTGAAGGTGATCACAAGGTGTTCGGCAACGGGCGTGTAATGATCGGGCGTCGGTCTGTGAGCCTTTGTCGTGGATGCCCGATTGGTGCGGTTTCAGGGATGCGTACGCTGTCGCGTGTGCACGAGGACCACCTGCGGGTACCGAGGAGTGGCTGAGAGATGAGCGGACAGCGGCGGAGGCCGAACAACCCGGGCGGCGAGCAGCCCCCGGGCCACGGGCCTGACAGCGGGCATCCGTACGCCTACGGCACCCCGGTGGAGGGTGCTCCCAGCTACGGCCGCGGCCAGAACCGCGACGAGCTGCGCTCGGAGGGCATCCGACGCGGTGCGCGGGAGACCGCCCAGCAGCCCCGGATGACCCGGGCCGAGATGCGCAAGCAGGGTCGCAAGGGCGGTGGCGCCGGTGACGGTTCGGGTGCCGGTGGCGGCGGACGCCGCGGCGCGGGCACCGCTCCGGCCGGCCGCGGCGGTCGGCCCGGCAAGAAGCGCCTCATCGACTACCCGCGGTTCGGCAAGGCCGGCTTCCGGCGCTGGGTGCCCTCGTGGAAGCAGGTCCTCAGCCTGTTCCTGATCTTCTTCGGCGGCGGCGTGGCCGCGGTCGGTGCGGCGTACGCGATGACGCCGGTGCCGGACCCGAAGGACTTCATCCACGATCAGAACAACATCTACTACTGGGCCGACGGTTCGGAGATGACCCGCAAGGGCGACACCAACCGTCAGCTGGTCGAGCTCTCGGCGATCAGCCGGGAGGCCCAGGACGCGGTGATCGCGGCGGAGAACGAGACCTTCCGCAGCGACAGCGGCATCGACCCGAAGGGCATCGGCCGCGCCGTCTACAAGATGGCGACCGGCGGCGAGACCCAGGGCGGCTCGACCATCACCCAGCAGTACGTGAAGAACGCCTATCTGAGCCAGGACCAGACCCTCACCCGCAAGGTGAAGGAGTTCTTCATCACCCTGAAGATCAACGGTGACCAGACCAAGGACCAGATCCTCACCGGCTACCTGAACACCGCCTGGTACGGCCGCGGCGCCACCGGCATCCAGGCCGCGGCCCAGGCCTACTACGGCGTGGACGCCAAGGACCTGAACGCCTGTCAGGGCGCCATGCTGGCCGGCCTGCTCAAGGGCGCGGCCCTCTACGACCCGTCGATCACGGCCAACCACCAGCGCGCCGTGGACCGCTGGAAGTGGATCCTGGACCGGATGGTGATCACCAAGGCGCTCACCGCCGACCAGCGCGCCAAGTGCGCCGACTTCCCGGAGCCGATCAAGCAGAAGGCCTCGGCGAACATGAACGGCGAGGTCTACTACCTCGTCGAGACCGCCAACAAGTACCTGGCGGCCAAGGGCATTCCGCAGGCCTCCATCGACCGCGGCGGCTACAGCATCTACACCACCTTCCAGAAGGACAAGGTGGAGTCGCTGAAGAAGGCCGTGGACGAGTTCCAGTCGCAGACGCTGAAGCCGGACAAGCGCAACGAGGACAAGTTCGTCCAGATCGGCGCCGCCTCGGTGGTCCCGAACGACGGCGCGATCGTGGCGATCTACGGCGGTGCCGGCATCGAGAACGGGCACTACACCAACAACGCCGACGGCACCGGCATCCCGGTCGGCTCGACCTTCAAGCCGCTGGTCCTGGCGACCGCCATGCAGACCGGCGTGCTCACCAAGCAGGGCGAGGACGGCAAGCCGGCCCGGATCAGCCCCGAGTCGCTGTACCTGGCGGACGACATGGCGCAGATCTACAAGAAGGACGGCACGCCCGTCATGGGCGACGACGGCAAGCCGTACAAGCAGCGCAACAGCAGCCCGGGCAAGAAGGGCTACGTCTCGCTGAAGACGGCCATGCAGTACTCGTACAACGTGCCGTTCGTGCAGCTCGGCCAGGACGTCGGCGGCAAGAACGTCGAGGACATGGTGATCAAGTTGGGTCTGCGCAAGGAGAGCCTGGCGCCGTCCTCGACCCTCACCTTCCCGCTCGGCACCTCGACCCCGAGCGCGATCCGGATGGCCTCGGCATACTCGGTGTTCGCCGCCCGCGGCCAGCAGACCGACCCGTACTCGGTGGCCAAGGTGATCGAGAAGGGCAAGGAGCTGCCGCAGTTCACCAAGCCCCAGGCGAAGACCGCGCTGGACCAGCCGGTCGCCGACACCATCACCGACGTGCTGCAGAACGTGGCGAAGAACGGTACCGGCAGCAAGACCCGGGAGCTCGGCTTCCCGGTGGCCGGCAAGACCGGTACCACCGACGCCGGCACCTCGGCCTGGTGGGTCGGCTACACGCCGAGCCTGGCCACCTCGGTCGGTATGTGGCGTGAGGAGCCGGGCAAGCCCGGTCTGCTCTCGCTGGACGGCACCGCGGGCAAGAGCGAGATCCACGGTGGTGACTTCCCCGCCGACATCTTCACCCGTTACATGAAGGTGGTCGGCCCGGGCCAGCCGAAGGAGTTCCCGGTCTCCGAGCCGTTCGGTGAGAAGGTCGACTCCTCCGGAGCCCCGGTCAGCCCGTCGGCCTCCCCGTCCGACTCGGCCTCGCCGAGCGCCACGCCGAGCGCCACGGCCGAGGCCAGCCCGAGCGCCAGCAGCGGACCGAGCCCGAGCACCAGCCCCAGTCCCAGCTCCTCGCAGAGCTGCCTGCTCGGACTCTGCCCGCCCAGCCGGTCCCCCGGCGGTGGCGGCGGAAAGCCCACCCCCACCAAGACACCCAGCCCGACCGACACCACCACCGCCTCACCGCCGGCCGGCGGAGCCGGACAGTAGCGGTGCCACCGAGGGCGGTTCCTCCCGGAAGGGAGGGGCCGCCCTCGGCCGTTCCCGCCTCCGCGCGGTCGAGTGGTCTGTGCCACTCGGGGCCGACTCGGGTCAGGGGCTCGCTCGGCGGGGGAGCGGTGCGGCAGGATGTGCGCCATGACGTCGAGCACGCGTGACGAGACCCCCGGGCCCGCCAACGGGCCGACCGAGGGGCCGAGCGAGGGACCGCTGCCCAACACCGTGGTCGTCCCCGCGGACGAGGACCCGGTCTCCGCCGCAGGCAGCGAGCTGTTCGGCGGCCCGCCCGGACGGCGCGCCCTGCTCGGCGTGAGCTGGTGGACGCCCGCCAAGTTCCTGGTCCTGGTCGTCATCGTGACCTTCGTGCTGGGCCTCGCCCAGAAGGCGCCCTGCTACGAGGACGGCTGGTTCCACGGCGCCACCACCCAGTACACGCACGCCTGCTACAGCGACATCCCGCACCTGTTCTCGGGCCGCGGCTTCGCCACCGGGCTGCACCCGTACCTGGACCAGCTGCCGCAGCCCTCGCCGGACATGCAGTACCTCGAGTACCCGGTGCTCACCGGCCTCTTCATGCAGGTCGCCGCCTGGCTCACCACGCCCAACGGCACCGTGCAGGACCGCGAGCAGTGGTTCTGGATGGTCAACGCCGGGATGCTGATGATCTGCGCGGTGGTCACCGTGGTGGCGCTCTCCCGGATCCACCGCCGCCGCCCCTGGGACGCGCTGCTGTTCGCCCTGGCCCCCTGCCTGGCGCTGGACTCCACCATCAACTGGGACCTGCTGGCGGTCGCGCTGTGCGCCGTCGCGATGGCCTACTGGTCCGGCTCCCGCCCGGTCTGGGCCGGCGTGTTCATCGGCCTGGCCACCGCCGCGAAGCTCTACCCCGTCCTGCTGCTCGGCCCGCTCCTGGTGCTGTGCTGGCGCGCCGGCAAGTGGCGGGCCTTCTTCCAGGCGGCCGGCGGCGCGGTCGGCGCCTGGCTGCTGGTCGACCTGCCGATCATGATGGCCAACTGGAAGGGCTGGTCGACCTTCTACACCTTCAGCCAGACCCGCAAGGAGGACTTCGGTTCCTTCTGGCTGATCCTGATGCAGGACCGCGGCAAGCAGCTGGAGACCCTCAACACCTGGATCGGCGCCCTGCTGGTGCTGTGCTGCCTGGGCGTCGGCTGGCTGGCCGTCAGCGCCCCGCGCCGGCCGCGCTTCGCCCAGCTGGCCTTCCTGGTGGTCGCCGCCTTCGTGCTCACCAACAAGGTCTACTCGCCGCAGTACGTGCTCTGGCTGATCCCGCTCGCCGCGCTGGCCCGGCCGCGCTGGCGGGACTTCCTGATCTGGCAGGCCTGCGAGGTGCTGTACTTCCTCGGCGTCTGGTCGTACCTGGCCTACTCCGGCGACTCCAAGCAGCACGGCATCGGCCAGGACTGGTACCACCTGGCGATCGTCGTCCACCTGGTCGGCACGCTGTACCTCTGCTACCTGGTGGTCCGCGACATCCTCCAGCCGGAGCGCGACCCGGTCCGCTGGGACGGCAGCGACGACCCGTCCGGGGGCGTGCTCGACCACGCCCCGGACGCCTTCGTCCTCGGCTCCGCCCGCCGCCTGCGCGAGGAGGAGACCTACGCCGCGTACGCCCCCGAGGGCGAACTCGACTGGCTCGCCGAGGCGGAGCCCAGCAAGCGCTAGGTGTACTGACCACGGAGGTTGGTGACGGGGTTCACGGCGGTGTGATCTTGAAATGAGTGAGGGCCTTCTGGCCAGGTGTGGATTGCGACATCTGCA
>NZ_JBICYJ010000048.1:0-64169 GCF_043200835.1 Kitasatospora sp. NPDC048365 | reverse complement strand
CATGGACTCCCTCGTCGGCGCCGCCGATGCACGCACCCCAACGACGCCCCGCCCGCCCTTCGGGCGGACGACGGGGGTTTGAAGACGGACCCTAGGCGAGCAGGGGCCGGATCGGCCGGTGGTCGAACGCGATCGGTGACCGGGTGGCGATCCCGCCCGGCTCAGGCCGCTTCCTCGCCGGTGCTCGCGCCTGCGGTCGCGATTGCCACCGCCTGTCCGCTCACTCGGACGTGCGGGTCCGTCGTGGAGGCCTGGACCCGGAGCAGGCTGGGCCGGCCGAGGTCCTCGCCCTGGTGGATGGTGAAGGCGCCGGAGGGCGGGAGGGCGCCGAGGGTGCGCAGGTAGCCGCCGAAGGCGGCCGCCGCGGCACCGGTGGCCGGATCCTCGACGACGCCGCCGATCGGGAAGGGGTCGCGGGCGTGGAAGAGATCGGGGGCCTCACGCCGGACCAGCTGGAGCGTGGTCCAGCCGTGACGGCGCATCACCTCGGCCAGGGCATCGAAGTCGTAGTCGAGGGCCGCGAGGCGCTCGCGGCTGGTCACTGCCAGGACCAAGTGCTCGTTCCCGCCGAAGGCGACGTGCGGCGGCAGCGCCGGGTCGAGGTCCTCCGGGAGCCAGCGCAGGGCGGCGAGGGAGGCGTGCAGTTCCGCATCGCTCGCCGGCCGGGAGCGGGTGGGAACGCTGGTGAGCGTCGCCGTCACGGAGCCTCCGGGCGCCGCCGAGGTGTCCAGGGGGATCTCACCCACCGGCGTGTCGAACACGAGCGGGCCGGGGCCGATCCGCTCGGCCAGGGCCACCGCGGTGGCAACGGTCGCGTGACCGCAGAAGGCGACCTCGGCAAGCGGGCTGAAGTAGCGCAGCCGGAACCGGCGTGCCGCGTGGTCGGCGGCGGTGACGAACGCGGTCTCCGAGTAGCCGACTTCGGCGGCGGTCTTGAGCATGGCGGCGTCGTCCAGCGCGGTCGCGTCGAGCACGACACCTGCCGGGTTGCCGCCGGAGGGGTCGGTGGTGAAGGCGGCGTAGCGCAGGATCTCGGGGTACGTCTGCGTGTTCATGTGCCTATCGTGGCCCGAATCAGGCATCAGGACAAGCGATGGATCTCGATGGCATTCATCGCCGTCCACGATGGCCGAGGGATATCGTCGACGGCATGGACACCCGACTGCTGCGCACCTTCGCCACCGTCGCCCGGACCGGGAGCCTCACCGCCGCCGCGGAGCGCCTCCACCTCGTCCAGTCCACCGTGACCGCCCACGTCCAGGCGCTGGAGAAGGAACTCGACCTGCGCCTGTTCGACCGGCTGCCCCGTGGGGTGGTGCTCACCGGCGCCGGACGCGACGTGCTGGCGCAGGCCGAGGCGGTACTGGAGGCCGAGTCCCGGCTGCGGACGGTCGCCGCCTCGGCCGGTGGCGCGGGAGGGCGGGTGACCGGACGCGTGGTGCTCGCGGCCGGCGAGACGCTGGTGTCCGCCCGGCTGCCGGGAGTCGTCGCCGCGCTGCGGCGCAGCCACCCCGGTATCGAGGTGGACCTGCACACGATGGGCACCGCCTCCGCCGTCGCCGCGCTCCGCACCGGCGAACTGGACCTGGCGCTGCTGCTGGAGGACGAGGCGGAGTTCCGCGACATCGAGTGCACGCCTCTGGCCCACGAGCCGCTGGTGCTCGTCTGCTCTCCCCGGCACCCCGCCGCCACCCGTGACGCCACCGACTCGGTCGCCGGCTGGGCGGACCTGGCCCACGAGGACTACTTCCTGCACGAGCAGGGCTGTTCGTACAGCGACCGCTTCATCGAGCGGCTACTCGCCGCCGCCGGGGGAACGCCGCTGCGGATCACCCGTTTCGGCAGTCTGGAGGCCGCCAGGTCCTGTGTTGCCGCGGGCCTCGGCCTCAGCCTGCTGGCCCGCGCCAATGTCGCGGACGCTCTCGCGGCGGGCCGCCTGGCCCAGGTGCCGGGCCCGCGGTTCCCCGACGTCACCGTTCAACTGGCCCGCCACCGTCGTCGCTGGATCTCCCCGGCGGCGGCCGCACTCACCGCGGAGCTGCCGCACCACTTCCCCCACTGAGCGCGGTTGCGGCAGTGGCCGGCGCGGCTGTGCGCTCCGCGGGGCGCGCGGGTGGGCCCGCATCCCGTGGGAAGGATGCGGGCCCGTGGGGGAGTGGTGGTCAGGCGGTGGTGCAGGGGGCGCCGTTGAGGGTGAACTGGGTGGGGGCGGCGGTGTTGCCGGTGTGGTTGGCCTGGAAGCCGAACGAGGTGGAGCCGCCCGGGGCGAGGGTGCCGTTGTAGCCGAGGTTCTTGGCGGTGACCGCGCCGCTCGCCGGGGTGATGGTGGCGTTCCACGCGGACGTGACGGTCTGGCCGGTGGGCAGGGTGAAGCCGAGGGTCCAGGCGGTCAGGGTCGCGGAGCCGGTGTTGGTGAGGGTGACGTTCTCGGTCAGGCCGGTGTTCCAGGCGTTGACCGCGGTGGTCACCCGGCAGCCGGTGCCGGTCGACGGGCTGGGCGACGGCGAGGGCGAGGGGGACGGGGAGGTGGAGGTGGACGGCGAGGGGCTGGAGGTGGAGCCGCCGAGGGCGTTCACCGAGGCGGTGTACGCGGGCTTGGGCTGGTAGCCGTTGTCGTACATGGTGGCGGCGCCCCAGCCGGAGAACACGCCGGGGATCCAGGAGTCCGCGTCGCCGACGCCCCACTGGGTGACGCCGACGCAGCGGCTGACGGCCAGGCAGGTGTTGATGACGTTGACGTAGTCGTTGGCCTGCTGGGTGAGGTTGGCGGCGGTGGCCGGGAGCTGGATGCGGTCGTCGAGCTCGGTGATGGCGACGTCGAGGCCGAGCGCGGCGAAGCGCTGCAGGTTGGCCTTGAGGGTGGAGGGCACCTGGCCGAGGATGAAGTGCGCCTGGAAGCCGATGCCGTCCAGCGGGACGCCCTGGCCGATCAGGGTCTTCGCCAGGTTGTACATGGCGTCGCTCTTGGCGTTCTGGCCCTCGATGTTGTAGTCGTTCAGGTAGAGCTTGACGTCCGGGTCGGCGGCGCGGGCGGTGCGCAGCGCGTCGGCGACGTAGCCGCTGCCTATCGCGTTGTAGAAGGCGTCGGTGCGGTAGCTGCCGTCCTCGTTGAACGGCTCGTTGACGACGTCCCAGGCGTAGAGCTTGCCCTTGTAGTGGGTGACCTCGTTGGTGACGTGGTTGCGCATGGCGGCCTGGACCTGGGCGGTGGGCAGGCTGCTGACCCAGGAGGGCAGCTGGCTGTGCCAGACCAGGGTGTGGCCGCGGACCTTCATGCCGTTGGCCTGGCCGTAGGCGAGGATCCGGTCGCCGGGGCCGTAGTTGAAGCTGCCCTGGCTGGCTTCGACGGTGTCCCACTTCATCTCGTTGCCGGGGGTGACGACGCCGAACTGGCTGCCGGCGACGGCGGTGAGCGCGGAGTTGTTGAGGTCGCCCTGGGTGAGGGCGGTACCGAAGTAGATCCCCTTGGCCTCGGCGAGGGCGCGCAGGGAGGTCCCGGCCGCGCCGGCCTGGCCGGCGGGCAGCAGGGTGGCGGCCGCGAGTGCGGCGGCGGTGGCGGCGAGCGCGCCGAAGGCGCGGCGGGCGCGCCCGGGGGTGGGGGTGCGGAGCGTCCGGACTGGCACCGGCGTGGTCCCTTCTCTTCTCGGGTGGGGGCAGAGAAAGCTGGACGTGCGGTGGAGCATGGAACGCTGACAGGTGCGGACGCCCCGCATGGGTGTCGAACAATATCGAAACATTCGGAACGGCCGCCGATTCCGATCGGTGACCCTAGGGCCGGACCGACGGTTCGTCAAGCCGTCCTGGGCGGGGCGGTGCTGCTGCGCTCGACCAGGCTGGTGGCCAGATCCACCCGTTGGGTGCCCGGCCGGACCCCCCGGGCCAGGTCGATGACCAGCCGCGCGGCGACCTCGGCCATCTCGGTCAGCGGCTGGCGGACGGTGGTCAGCGGCGGGCCGACCCAGCGGGCCAGCGGCAGGTCGTCGAAGCCGACCACGCTGAGGTCCTCGGGGATCCGCAGCCCCAGCTCGCGGGCAGCCTCGTACAGGCCGAGCGCCTGCAGGTCGTTCCCGGCGAAGACGGCGGTCGGCCGGTCGGGCAGGCCGAGCAGCTCCAGGCCGACCCGGCGTCCGGCCTCGTGGTGGAAGTCGCCCTCGCGGACCAGCTCCGGGTCGTACGCGATGCCGGCCATGTCGAGCGCGGCGCGGTAGCCGTCGGCCCGGGCCCGGCTGCACATCATCCGCCCGGGACCGCCGATCAGGCCGATCCGCCGGTGGCCGAGGTCGAGCAGGTGGCGGGTGGCGGCCAGGCCGCCGTCCCAGTTGGTGGTGCCGACGGCGGGGACCTGCTGGCCGGGGTCGCCGGCCGGGTCCATCACCACGAACGGGATGTCCCGGCTGGCCAACTGCTCCTGCTGGGAGCGGTCCAGGCCGGAGAGGACCAGCACCACGCCGGTGGGCCGGCGGGCGAGCACCCCGTCCACCCAGGACTGCCCGGGGCTGAGCCGGCCCGAGGACTCGGAGAGCACGATCGACAGGCCCTCCTCGCGGACCACGTTCTCGACCCCGCGGATCACCTCCATCGCCCAGGCGCTCTCCAGCTCGTGGAAGACGAGCTCCAGCAGCGGCGCGGCCTGGCTGCCGGAGCGCCGGCGCCGGTAGCCGTGCCGCTGCAGCAGCTCCTCGACCCGCTCCCGGGTGGCGGGCGCGACGTCGGCGCGCCCGTTGAGGACTTTCGAAACTGTCGGCGCGGAGACCCCGGCCTCCTGCGCGATCTCGGCGAGCGTGGCCGCTCTGGTCACGAGTCCCTCCTGCACTGCCCCTGCTGGGCGAACTTCGCTGATGGCCGGTCGTACGGCACGGATGCTAGCCCCTCGACGGGCCTGAACGGATCCCGCCCGGGCCCTTGACGGGTGGCGGGGGCGGCCCTAAGTTTCCCACAACATTCGGCAACTTGCTCGAAACATTCGAACGCGAGGCAGGATATGAGACCGAGATTCGTCGCCGTCGCCGTGACCACCGCACTCGTCCTGGGCACGGCCACCGCCTGCTCCTCCGGCGGGACCTCCGCCGACGGGGGCTCCGGGACGATCCACGTGATGGTCTACGGCGACGCCACCAACAAGGTCGAGAAGCAGATCGTCGAGACCTTCAACAAGACCTCCAAGGTCAAGGTCGTGCTGGACACCGTCCCCGGTGCGGACTACCAGCAGAAGCTGCAGACCGTGATCAACACCCCGCAGGCCCCCGACGTCTTCTTCAACTGGGGCGGCGGCTCCATCCAGCCGTTCGTCAAGGCCGACCTGCTGCTCCCGCTGGACGGGTTCATCGCCCAGGACCCGGGCCTGAAGGACAACTTCCTGCCCTCCGTCTTCAACTCGGCGGTGGTCGACGGCAAGCCGTACGGCGTGCCGATGCGCGGCACCCAGCCGGTGCTGCTCTTCCACAACAAGAAGGTGCTGGCCGACGCGGGCATCACCCCGCCGAAGACCTGGGACGAGCTGGTCGCCGACGCCAAGGCGCTGAAGGCCAAGGGCATCACCCCGATCGCCCTCGGCGGCGCCGACCAGTGGCCGACGCTGATGTGGTTCGAGTACCTCTACGACCGGATCGCCGGCCCCGGGCTCTTCCAGCGCGCGCTCGGCGGCGACCCGGCCGCCTGGGCCGGCGAGGACAGCCGCGCGGCCCTCGCCAAGCTCAAGGAGCTGGTCGACGCGGGCGCCTTCGGCACCACCTACGACTCGGTGAAGTTCACCGACGGCGGCTCCCCGGCCCTGGTGGCCAAGGGCAAGGCCGGGTTCGAGCTGATGGGCTCCTGGTACTACTCCACCCAGCAGGACGCCAACCCCGACTTCGCCAAGGCCGGCCTCGGCTACACCGGCTTCCCGACCGTCGGCGGCGGCAAGGGCGACGCGGCCGACGTGGTCGGCAACACCAACAACTTCTACTCGGTGCTCAAGAAGACCAAGCACCCGGAGGCAGCCGCCGCCTTCCTCAAGCTGATGTACTCCGACGAGTTCGTGAAGGCGCAGCTGGCCATCGGCAACCTGCCGACCACCACCAACACCGCGAACTTCCTCGACACCGCCGCCAGCCCCGAGTACTCGAAGTACCAGTACGAGCTGGTCAAGGCCGCGCCCTCGTTCCAGCTCTCCTGGGACCAGGCCTACCCGCCGAGCGCCATCACCCCGATCCACGTCGCCGTCCAGCAGTTCTTCAACGGCAAGCTCGACGCGGACGGGTTCATCAAGGCCATGCAGGCCTTGTCGACGTCATGACGCGCGCCGGGCGGACCGGCGCGGGGGTGACCCGTCCGGGCTTCGCCTGGGCGGCACCCGCCGCCGTGTTCTTCCTGTTGTTCGCGATCGTGCCGCTGCTGCTGGTCGCCGTCCTCTCCTTCACCAGCTGGGACGGCATCACCGACCCCCGCTTCAACGGTCTGGACAACTGGACCGGCCTGGCCCACGACCCGGTCATGCTCCAGTCGGTCGGCACCACCCTGCTGCTCACCGTCCTCGGCGTGGTCACCCAGACGCCGATCAGCATCCTGCTCGGCGTCTGGGCGGCCGGTCACCAGCGCAACCGGGCCGTGCTCTCGGCGATCTACTTCGTGCCGCTGCTGCTCTCGGCGACCGCCGTCTCGGTGGTCTGGCGGGCCGTCCTCGACCCCAACTTCGGGGTGCCCTCGCAGGCCGGCTGGCTGTTCGGCGACGGCAACCTGCTGGGCACCAGGGCCGGCGCGATCGGGGTGCTCACCTTCGTCGGCGTCTGGCAGTTCACCCCGCTGCACGCGCTGATCTACCAGGGCGGCGCCCGGGCGATCCCGCAGGTGCTCTACCAGGCCGCGGCGGTCGACGGCGCCGGCACCGTCCGGCAGTTCTTCCACATCACCCTGCCGCAGCTGCGCAACACCGTCATCACCTCCATGGTGCTGATGGTGGTCGGCGGGCTCACCACCTTCGACACGGTGCTGATCCTGACCCAGGGCGGCCCCGGCACCGACACCACCGTGAGCGCCTACTACATGTACCAGAAGGCCTTCAAGAGCTTCGACTTCGGCGCCGGCTCGGCGATCGCGCTGGTCCTGGTGGTGGTCGCCACCCTGATCTCGCTCGCGGTCGTCCGGCTCTCCGGCTACGACCGGATGCGCTCCTCGGCGGAGGGCCTGTGATGCGTCGACGCCCGAACTGGCTCGCTGGCCTCGGCTCGCTGGTGTGGCTGGCCCTGGTGGGCCTGCCGCTGTACGTGCTGCTGCTCGCCACCCTCCGCACCCGCTCCGACTACTCCACCGAGGGGCCGCTCTCCCTCCCCGCCGAGTGGACCCTGCGCAACTACCTCACCGACCTGTCCAACGGCTTCGGCCAGGACTTCCTGAACACCCTGGTGGTCACCGCCAGCGTGGTCGCCGTCGTGCTGCTGCTCGTCCCGCCGCTCGCGTACGCCATCGTGCGCGCCCGGGGGCGGACCACCGGGTGGGTGTTCCGGATGTTCCTGCTGGGCCTGGCGATCCCCGCGCAGGCGGTGATCGTGCCGATGTTCTACGTGATCAGCAAGGCCGGCCTGTACGACCACCTGATCGGGGTGATCCTGCCGACCGCCGCCTTCTGCTTGCCCGTGTGCACGCTCGTGCTGACCGGCGCGATGCGCGACATCACCCCGGAGCTGTACGAGGCGATGGCGATGGACGGCGCCTCCCCGGCCCGGGTGTTCCGGCAGTTGGTGCTGCCGCTCTCCAGGGGCGGACTCTCCTCCGTCGTGGTGTTCGCCGCGCTCCAGGCCTGGAACGGCTTCCTCTTCCCGCTGATCCTCACCCAGTCCGACGCCACCAAGGTGGTCACCCTCGGCCTGTACGAGTTCCAGACCGAGCACGGCGTCGACGTCCCCGGTCTGCTCAGCGCCGTGGTGCTGTCCATGCTGCCCATCTTCATCGTCTACCTGTTCGCCCGCCGCGCCCTGGTCCAGGGGCTGATGGGAGTCGGAGGAAAGTGAACGACCGTCAGAATCCGCTGCCCGCCTGGCGCGACACCGCGCTCGCACCGTCGGAGCGCGCCGACGTCCTGATCGCCGAGATGACCCTGCGCGAGAAGCTCGCCCAGCTGGTCGGCGTCTGGGTCGGCGCCAACGACGAGGGCGGCGAGGTCGCCCCGCACCAGCACGAGATGGAGCAGCCGCCCGACCTTGACGAGCTGCTGCCGCACGGGCTCGGGCAGCTGACCCGCCCGTTCGGCACCGCCCCCGTCGACCCGGCGCTCGGCGCGCTGTCGCTGCAGCGCAGCCAGCAGCGGATCGCCGCCGCCAACCGCTTCAACATCCCGGCCCTCGCCCACGAGGAGTGCCTCGCGGGGTTCGCCGCCTGGGGCGCCACCGCCTACCCGGTGCCGCTGTCCTGGGGCGCCACCTTCGACCCCGGCGCGGTGCGCGAGATGGCCGCCGCGATCGGCCGCGACCTGCGGTCCGTCGGCGTCCATCAGGGCCTCGCCCCGGTGCTCGACGTGGTCCGCGACGCCCGCTGGGGCCGGGTCGAGGAGACCATCGGCGAGGACCCGTACCTGGTCGGCACCGTCGCCACCGCCTACGTCCAGGGCCTGGAGTCCGCCGGGATCGTCGCCACCCTCAAGCACTTCGCCGGGTACTCCGCCTCCCGGGCCGGCCGCAACCTCGCACCGGTCAGCATGGGCGCCCGCGAACGGGCCGACGTCATCCTGCCGCCGTTCGAGATGGCCGTCCGCGAGGGCCGCCCCCGCTCGGTGATGCACGCCTACACCGACACCGACGGCCTCCCGTCGGCCGCCGACGAGGCGCTGCTCACCGGCCTGCTCCGGGACACCTGGGGCTTCACCGGCACCGTCGTCGCCGACTACTTCGGCATCGCCTTCCTCAAGGCGCTGCACGGCGTCGCCGAGGACTGGGCGGACGCCGCCGGCCTCGCCCTGGCCAGCGGCGTCGACGTCGAACTGCCCACCGTGAAGACCTTCGGAGCGCCCCTGCTGGACGCCGTCGCGTCCGGCGCCGTACCGGAGGCGCTGGTCGACCGGGCCCTGCACCGGGTGCTCGCCCAGAAAGCCGAACTCGGCCTGCTGGACGAGGACTGGAGTCCCGTGCCCGCCGCCCTCGCCGGTGCCGACCCCGGCGAGCCGGAGACGCTGCGCGGCCTGGTCGACCTCGACCCGCCCGCGAACCGGGCGCTCGCCGAGCGGATCGCCGAGCAGGCCGTCGTCCTGCTGCGCAACGACGGCACCCTGCCGCTGCGCCGCCCCGCCCGGATCGCCCTGATCGGACCGAACGGCGACGAGCCGACCGCCGTCCTCGGCTGCTACGCCTTCCCCGTGCACGTCGGCGGCCAGCACCCGAAGATGCCGCTGGGCATCGAACTCCCCACCCTGCGCGAGGCGCTGGCCGCCGAATTCCCCGGCAGCGAGCTGCGGACCGTCCAGGGCGTGACGGTCGACGGCGAGGACACCGCCGGCATCGCCGAGGCCGTCCGGGCCGCGCGCGCGGCCGACCTGGTGGTGCTCGCCCTCGGCGACCGCGCCGGACTCTTCGGCCGCGGCACCAGCGGCGAGGGCTGCGACGCCGCCTCCCTCGACCTGCCCGGACGGCAGCGCGAACTGCTGGACGCCGTGCTCGACACCGGCACCCCGGTGGTGGTCACCCTGCTCGCCGGCCGGCCCTACGCGCTGGGGCGGGCGGTGGACGAGGCGGCGGCGATCGTCCAGTCCTTCTTCCCCGGCGAGGCCGGCACCCGGGCCCTCGCCGGGGTGCTCAGCGGGCGGGTCGACCCCTCCGGGCGGCTCCCGGTCTCCGTCCCCGCGCACCCCGGCGCCCAGCCGTCGAGCTACCTGGCCGCGCGGCTCGGCCAGGCGAGCGAGGTGTCCAGCAGCGACCCGACGCCCGCCTACGGCTTCGGACACGGCCTCGGCTACACCGAGTTCACCTGGTCCCACCTCACGGTGGAGACCGGTGAGAGCGGCACCGACGGCGCCTTCCGGGTCGCCTTCGAGCTGCGCAACACCGGTGACCGGGCCGGCACCGAGGTCGTCCAGCTCTACCTGCACGACCCGGTGGCGAGCGTGGTGCAGCCGGTCCAACGGCTGGTCGGCTACCGGCGGATCGAGCTCGCCGCCGGCGCCGGCTGCCGGATCGCCGTCGAACTCCCCGCCGACGCCGCCTCGTTCACCGGACGCGACGGCCGGCGGATCGTCGAACCCGGCGCCCTGGAACTGCGCATCGCCGCCTCCAGCACCGACACCCGGCTCACCGCGCCGCTGCGCCTGACCGGCCCGGTCCGCGCCGTCGACCACACCCGCCGGCTGCACCCGGCCGTCACCGTCGACCAGCTCTGAGGAGACCCGCATGCACGGCGACCTGACCGAGGCCGAACTGCACACCTACCGCAGCAGCCAGCGCGAGCCCGCCGACCTCGACGCCTTCTGGGCCGGCACCCTCGCCGAGGCCCGCACCGCCGGCGGCGAGGTACGGCTCGACCCGGTCAGGACCGGCCTGACCACCCTCGACACCTACGACCTGACCTTCCCCGGCTTCGCCGGCGAACCGGTCCGGGCGTGGCTGCGCCTGCCGCGCGGCGCGGCGGGCCCGCTGCCCGCCGTCGTCCAGTACGTCGGGTACGGCGGCGGGCGCGGCGACGTCCTGGAGAACCTGCTCTGGGCCTCGGCCGGCTACGCGCACCTGCAGATGGACACCCGCGGCCAGGGCTCCGGCTGGAGCCGCGGCGCCACCCCCGACTCCGGACCGGCCGGACCGCAGGCCCCCGGCATGATGACCCGCGGCATCACCGACCCGCACGGCTACTACTACCGGCGGCTGATCACCGACGCGGTCCGCGCCGTGGACGCCGCGCGCACCCTGCCCGCCGTCGACCCGGCGCGGGTGGCCGTCCTCGGCGCGAGCCAGGGCGGCGGCCTCGCCCTGGCGGCGGCCGGACTCCTGCCGGACCTGGCGGCGGTGGTGGCGTACGTGCCGTTCCTCTGCGACTTCCCCCGGGCCGTCACCGGCACCGACGCCTACCCGTACCGGGAGATCGCCGACTACCTGGCCGTCCACCGCGACGCCGAGGAGCGCGTGCACCGCACCCTCTCCTACGTCGACGGCGTCAACCTCGCCCGCCGGGCCACCGCCCCCGCCCGGTTCTCCGCCGCCCTGATGGACGAAGTCACCCCGCCCGCCACCGTGTTCGGCGCCTACCACGCCTACGCCGGGCCCAAGGAGATCACCGTCTGGCGGTACAACGGCCACGAGGCCGGGCAGGCCGACGACGACCGGGCCGCGCTGGAGTTCCTGGCCCGGCACCTCGCGCCGAAGGAGTGACGTGCCGTACGCCGCCAACCCGATCCTGCCCGGCTTCCACCCCGACCCGTCGATCTGCCGGGTCGGCGAGGACTACTACCTGGTCAACTCCAGCTTCCAGTACTTTCCCGGCCTGCCGATCCACCACAGCCGCGACCTGGTCCACTGGCGGCCGCTCGGCCATGTCCTGGACCGGCCCGGGCAGCTGCCGCTCGACGGGGTCCGCCCGTCCGGCGGGCTGTACGCGCCCACCATCCGGTACGCGCACGGCCGCTTCCACGTGGTCTGCACCCTGGTCGACGGCCTGCGGGAGAGCGGCACCTTCGTGGTCACCGCCGAGGACCCGGCCGGGCCGTGGTCCGAGCCGGTGTGGCTGCCCGAGGCGCCCGGCTTCGACCCCGACCTCTTCGTCGACCCGGCCACCGGCCGCACCTGGCTGCTCGGCGCCCGCCCGGTGCCCGGCCTCGAGTCCGAGGGACGCACCGAGATCTGGGCCCGGCCGATCGACCACGGCAGTTGGCGGTTCACGGGGGAGGAGCGGGTCCTGTTCCGCGGCGCCCTGGTCGACGCCCGCTGGGCGGAGGGCCCGCACCTGCTGCACCGCGACGGCTGGTACTACCTGCTGCTCGCCGAGGGCGGCACCGAGGAGCTGCACGCGGTGACCGTCGCCCGCAGCCGCTCGCTCGACGAGCCGTTCGAGAACTGCCCGCGCAACCCGCTGCTGACCCACCGCCACCTCGGTCCGGGGTGTCCGGTCACCGGAGTCGGGCACGCCGACCTGGTCGACACGCCCGGCGGGGACTGGTACGCGGTGGTGCTGGGCAGCCGTCCGTACGAGGGGCGGCACACCGCGCTCGGGCGGGAGACCTTTCTCGCCCGGGTCGGGTGGGCGGAGGACGGCTGGCCCGTGGTCAACCCGGGCATCGGCCGGCTCCAGCAGCTCGTCCGGGTCGACCTGCCGGCGCACCCGTGGCCGGTGGGCGCCGAGGACCCGGCGGAGCTCGGGCCCCAGTGGTGCCGGGTGCGCACCCCGCGCCGCCGGATCCACCGGCTCGACCCGACGTCGGGCGTCCTGCGCCTGGAGGCCGCCCCGGTCCCGCTCTCGGAACGCGGCAGCCCCTCCTTCCTCGGGCGCCGCCTGCAGCACCACCGCTTCTCCGCCACCACCACCCTGCTCGACCCCACCGCACCGGTCGGCACCTTCCGGGCGGGCCTCGCGCTGCTCCAGGACGAGGACCACCACGTGCTGCTCACCGTCGGCGCCGGCGGCGCCCGGGCGACCGTGCGGTGCGCCGGGCACGAGCGGGTGCTCGCCGAACTGCCGCTCCGGCCGGGGCCGGTGCGCCTCGCCGTCCGCGTCGACGGCCCGGACGGCGTGCTGCTCACCGCCCGGGGCGAGGAGGGGTGGCGGCAGTTGGCCGCGTTCGACGCCCGAGTGCTCACCACCGCCACCGCGGGCGGTTTCACCGGTGCCCTGGTCGGCCTGTACGCGTACGGCGAGGACGGTGGGCACGCCGACTTCGCCGGCTTCCGGTACGGCGGTGACACTACTCACGTGTGACATGTCACGCAACACACAACTGAAAACTTCCAATCGATGCGTCATTGTCGAACTGCAAGCCTTCGAGTGGATCGTGCAAGCCTCTTGACAGGGACTCACCCGGAAGCCCTCAATAGGCAACACGCTTCAACGGGTTCCAACATCACCGCCGTCCCCCACGGCCGCGGGCACCCCCACTCGAGAGGATCGACCGCGCATGCGTCGATTGGCCTGTGCACTGTCAGCACTGCTCGTCTCGGCCGGTACGGCCGTCGTCGTGCCGCCCGCCTTCGCGGCGCAGGCACCGGTGTCGTCATCGTCGGCGGCCGGGCCCTACGTGCTCGAAGTCGAGAGCATGGCGCTGACCAACTTCACCACCGAGACCGTCGACCACACCTGGAACAACACCGTGGTCGATCACGCCACCTACGCCAAGGGCGTGGCGGGGCAGACGAGTTCGGCCCGCTCCGCGTTCAGCGGCGTGGCCGGCACCTACGACCTGATCACCCGTTACAACGGCATGACCGCCAACGGGGTGACGTACAGGCTCACCGTCAACGGCACCCAGGTCGACAGCTGGGGGACCTCCCAGCGCTGGGGCGCCGACTACACCGACCCCAAGAACATCGACACCCGCACCAGCAGCAAGGTCGACCTCAAGCCGGGCGACGTCATCGAGCTGACCGCCACCTCGGCCGGCGAGGTGCCGCGGGTCGACCGGATCACCGTGCAGAGCTGGGTCGGCGCGCCGACCAGCACACTGACCATCAACTCGCCCAACACCACGCTGAACGACGGCTTCACCTGGGGCAAGAACCGCGCCCTCGGCATGACCTTCTACCCGGGCAACCCGATGATGGGTCACGAGCCCGAGTGGTGGCGCCTGCAGAACCCCGCGCACCCCACGGTGCAGCCCGGCTACTGGGGCGCGTACACCAACCGCGAGTCGTACTACAACCGGGACATCTCCCACCAGTCGGACGGCGCGCACATGCTCGGCCTCGACGCCGAGACCTTCAGCATGCTGAAGACCTTCGCCGGCGACGCCGACGACGCGGGCCAGAACGGCTGGCCGCTGTGGGCGCACAGCCCGACCGGCGCGATGTACTACATCGACGGCACCGGCTTCCGCGAGCTGCCCTCGCCCTTCAACGTGATGGCCAAGGCGTACAAGCAGTACCAGTGGACCGGCAACGCGGCGTGGATCAACGACCCGACGCTGTCCGCGTACTACGACTCCACCATGGGCTCCTTCCTGACCGGCCACGAGGTCAGGTGGAGCGACAACAACCCGGCCAACGACCAGCCGGTGTCGAAGAAGCAGGCGGGCGAGTACACCGCGACCTTCTTCGAGTTCCCCAACGAGAACCTGGTCTCCGCCGGCGACTCGCTCGGCTACCAGTACCAGTCGATGGTCGCCTACTCCGAGATCCTCAAGGCCAAGGGCGACACCGCCGGCAGCGCGACCTGGGCCGACCGGGCGCAGCGCCTGCGCTCGTACTTCGAGGCCAACTGGTGGGACGCGGCGAACGGCCGCTACTACCGCGGCAAGGACGCGGCCGGCACCGGCTACAGCAGCTGGGGCCACGAGGCCAGCTTCCTGATGATGCTCACCGGCCTGGGCGACCACGGCCCGCGCACCAGCAACTACCTGGACTTCATCGCCGCCAACGACGACAACCTGAACGTCGAGGCGACCTCCTACCTGCCGGAGATGTACTACCAGTACAACCGCTCCGCGGAGGGCTGGGCCTGGCTGAAGAAGCTGATGACCGGCCGCGACAGCTACCCGGAGATCTCCTTCCTCGCCGTCAGCAGCGTCACCGACGGCATGATGGGCATCCAGCCGGACGCCCCGCACGGCAAGGTGGCCACCGTCTCCCGGCTGACCTCCGAGACCCCGTGGGTGGAGCTCGACCACGTCAAGGTCGGCGGCAACGACCTCAAGCTGAAGCACACCGGGACGACCGCGTCCACGCTGACCAACAACTCGGGCGGCACCGTCACCTGGGAAGCCCAGTTCTACGGCACCCCGTCCACGATCAAGGTCAACGGCGTCGCGCAGACCCCGCAGACCAAGACGCTGTACGGCCAGACCGTGTCCTACGTGAGCGTGCCGGTCGCCGCCGGCGCGAGCGTCACCGCCGACGCCGGGACGGTGGCCGCCGACACCACCGCCCCCAGCGCCCCGACCGGCCTCACCGCGAGCAACGTCACCGCCGGCAGCGTCGACCTGAAGTGGACCGCCTCGACGGACAACGTCGGCGTGAGCGGCTACACCGTCTACCGCGACGGCGCCCAGGTCGGTACGGCGACCGGCACCTCCTTCACCGCCACCGGGCTGACCGCCGGCACGGCGTACGCCTTCACGGTGAAGGCCGTCGACGCCGCCGGGAACGCCTCGGGGGCCAGCAACACCGCCACCGTCACCACCGGCGGCGGCGCCGGGCAGGGCACCGACCTGAGCGACCTGACCTGGTTGAGCGCGCGCAGCGACTTCGGTACCGTCCGCAAGGACCTGAGCGTGGACGGGCACCCGCTGAAGCTGAACGGCACCACCTACGCCAAGGGCATCGGCACGCACGCCAACGGCTCCATCACCTACGCGCTGAACGGCGGCTACGCCCGGTTCCGTTCGGACGTCGGGGTGGACGACGAGGTGACCGCCAACGCCACCGTGACCTTCGAGGTGTGGGGCGACGGGGTGAAGCTCTACCAGAGCCCGAGCGTGCTGACCCCGAGCAGCGCGACCCAGGCGATCGACGTGGACGTGACGGGGGTGCGCTCCCTGGAGCTGCGGGTCACCGACGCCGGTGACGGCATCAACAGCGACCACGCCGACTGGGCCGGCGCCAAGCTGATCGCCAACGCGCCGACCGCCGTCAGCGACCTGACCTGGAGCAGTGCGCGCAGCGACTTCGGTACCGTCCGCAAGGACCTGAGCGTGGACGGGCACGCGCTGAAGCTGAACGGCACCACGTACGCCAAGGGCATCGGCACGCACGCCAACGGCTCCATCACGTACGCGCTGAACGGCGGCTACTCCCGCTTCCAGTCGGACGCGGGCGTGGACGACGAGGTGACCGCGAACGCGACCGTCCGGTTCGAGGTGTGGGGCGACGGGGTGAGGCTCTACCAGAGCCCGAGCGTGCTGACCCCGAGCAGCGCGACCCAGGCGATCGACGTGGACGTGACGGGGGTGCGGTCCCTGGAGCTGCGGGTCACCGACGCCGGTGACGGCATCAACAGCGACCACGCCGACTGGGCGGGGGCCAAGCTGGTCCGGTAGCACCGAGCTGCCCGCGCACGGCGGGGCCGCGTCCTGGTGGACGCGGCCCCGCCGTCGTCGTGTCCGGGGCGTGCTGGTGTTCCCCTGCGGTCTCGGTCGTCAGTGATCAGTGCGACGCGGGGCGGATCAGGCGCTCGTCGGGGACGACCGCGACGCCGAGGATCTCGATCATGGCCTCGGGCTGCCACAGGGCGGTCGTCCCGATGCCGGCCATCGCCGGGTAGACCGGGCCCGCCAGCTCGCGCCAGACCTCGCCGATCTCCTTGCCGTGCGCCTGGTAGTCGGGGATGTCGGTGAGGTAGAGGGTGACGGACACCAGGTCCTGCGGGATGCCGCCCACCTCCGCCAACGTGGCGAGGACGTTCGAGAACGCCTGGCGGAACTGCTCGACGATGCCGCCCGGGACGATCCGCATGTCCCGGTCGAGGGCCGTCTGGCCGCCCAGGTGCAGGAGGTTCCCGCTGAGCGTGCCGTGCGAGTAGCCGCTGGGCTTCGGCAGCGAGGCGGGGTTGACCGGAACGGGGGCCGAGAAGGTCGCCATGGAGGACTCCTGCGCGTCGGATTCCGTCTGGGCGCCCACCGTAGCATCATCTATTGACACTGTTGTGACGGTCGCAGAAGTATTGAAACATCGCGGCACGGTCGGCTGTGCCGAACAGGAGGGAGACTCCCCATGCGCCTCGCCACCGTCGCCCACGCGGGCGGCACCAGCGCCGCGGTGCTCCGGGGCGAGGCCTGGCACGCGCTCCCCGCCGCCGACCTGTCGGCCTTCCTGCGCGCCGCGCCCGCCGCGGCGGCGGCCGACCTGGCCGGAGCCGCGATCGACGGCGCCGTCCCGGTGCTCCCGCTGCCCGCCCCCGGCAAGGTGATCTGCTGCGGGCTGAACTACGCCGACCACATCCGCGAGACCGGACGCGAACTCCCGGCGTTCCCCACCCTGTTCGCCAAGTACGCCGACACCCTCACCGGCCCGCGGGACGATCTGGTCCTGCCGCGCGGCCTCCAGGTGGACTGGGAGGCCGAACTCGCCGTCGTGGTCGGCGCGACCCTGCGGCGGGCCGACCGGGAGCAGGCCCGGGCCGCGATCGCCGGGTACACGGTGGCCAACGACATCTCGGTGCGCGACTGGCAGTACCGGACGCTGCAGTGGTTCCAGGGCAAGGCCTGGGACGGATCCTGCCCGGTCGGCCCCGCGGTGGTCACCCCCGACGAGGTGGACCCGGCCGCCGGCCTGGACGTCCTCTGCCGGATCAACGGCGAGGAAGTGCAGCGCGACAGCACCCGCACGCTGGTCTTCGACTCCGCCGAACTGCTCGTCTACATCTCCACCTTCACCGTGCTGCGCCCCGGCGACCTGGTGCTCACCGGCACCCCCGGCGGCATCGGCGCGGCCCGCGACCCGCAGCGCTTCCTCGCCGACGGCGACCTCGTCGAGACGGAGATCCAGGGCATCGGCACGCTGCGCAACACCGTGCGCCTCACCGGCTGACACCGCACCACCCGAGACCGAGCCACCCGAGACCGAGCCGCCCGACCCCGCAGCCACCCCGCACCCCGGGCCGCTCGGCCCCGCACCACCCGGCACCGCAACTCGACCCACCCACGACGAGGAGCACCCATGGACCCCACCCCGGGCACCGCCGCCGACTACAGCTCGTACGTCCTCGACGGCGACAACTCGATGTACGCCACCGCGAGCGGCCTGGTGGTGCCGGTCGTCACCCGGGCCGGCACCGAGCCGGGGGACACCGGGCAGTCGGCCGGCGCCACCCGGATCTCCGGCATCAGCATCCAGCACACCCCGGCCACCCGGCTCTGGTTCGGCAAGGTGGGCAACGACGCCGGCTACCGCTCGGTGCCGCACCACCACGGCGAGGCGGAGACCGGCGGCTACGTGCTCTCCGGCCGCGCCCGGATCTACTTCGGCACCAAGTTCGAGGACTACATCGACCTCTCCGAGGGCGACTGGGTGTTCGTGCCCCCGTTCATGCCGCACGTCGAGTGCAACCTCGACCGGAACCGCCCGCTCACCTGGATGACCACCCGCACCCCGGAGAACATCGTGGTCAACCTCCCCGAGGTCCCGGACGCGGACCTGCGCGACTGGCTGGAGCGGCCCTGATGACCGACACCACGTCCGAGTTCTTCACCGCCGCGGTCACCCTCGCCCCCGCCGAACCCGAGCACTTCGACCTCGCGTTCACCGCGGTCACCCAGCCCTGCCCCTGGCCCAAGGCGTACGGCGGCGACCTGGTCGCCCAGGCGGCCGCCGCCGCGATGCGGTCGGTCGACGACGGCAAGACGCTGCACTCCGTGCACTCGTACTTCATGCGGCCCGCCGAGATCGGCGAGGCGGTGCGCTACGAGGTGGAGCTGCTGCGCGACGGCCGCGGCTACGCCACCCGCCAGGTGCGCGGCTACCAGAACGGCAAGCCGCTCTACGTCTGCCTGGCCAACTTCGCGGCCGGCGAGCCCGGCGGCAGCTGGGCAGCCCCCGTCCCCGACCTGCCGGGGCCCGAGGAACTCCCCGCCTCGGCCGACTACCTCGCCGGGCGGAGCGGCGGCACGATGACCGACGGCTCCAAGGCCTACTGGTCCTCCGGGCGCAGCTTCGACATGCGGCACGTGCCGGGGCCGGTCTACCTGGAGGTCGACGGCGGCCGGGCGCCCCACCAGGCCGTCTGGGTCCGGCCGTTCGACGCGCTGCGGCCCGTGGACGGGCTCACCGACCCGCAGCGCGACGCCGCCGCCCTGGCCTACGTCTGCGACTACACGATCCTGGAGCCGGTGCTGCGGGTCCTCGGCCTGGCCTGGGCCGGGCCCGGCCTGGTCACCGCCAGCCTCGACCACGCGATGTGGCTCCACCGCGCACCCCGGCCCGGCGACCTCGACGGCTGGCTGCTGTACGCCCAGCAGGCGGTGGCCGCCGAGTCCGGCCGCGGGCTCGCCGAGGGCCGCTTCTTCACCCCCGACGGCGTCCACCTGGCCACCGTCCTCCAGGAGGGCATGATCCGCGCCGCCCTCCCGGGAGGTGCCGGATGACCCTCTCGCCCTCCGGGTTCAGCGACGGCTTCGCCCGCGACCACCTGCCCCCGGCCGACCGGTGGCCGGTGCTGGAGTTCACCACCGAGCTGCTGCGCCACCCCGAACGCCTCAACGCGGCCGTCGAACTGCTGGACCGCCAGGCCGCGGAGCTCGGCCCCGACCGGCCCGCGCTGCGTACGCCCGGCGGCGAGACGTGGACCTACGGCGAGCTCCTGCGGCGCTCCCGCCAGGTCGCCCAGGTGCTCACCGAGGACCTGGGCCTGGTGCCCGGCAACCGGGTGCTGCTGCGCTCGCCCAACAACCCCTGGACGGTGGCGGCCTGGCTCGGCGTGCTGCGGGCCGGCGGCATCGCCGTCACCACCATGGCCGCGCTGCGCGCCCGCGAGCTGGGGCCGATCGTGGAGAAGACCCGGCCCGCGATCGCCCTGGTCGACCACCGCTTCCTCGACGTGGTGCACGAGGTCCGCGCGAGCGCCGCGCCGGAGATGGCGGTGGTGGCCTACGGCGGCGACACGGACGAGGACCTGACCCGGCGGGCCGCCGCCAAGTCCGGCGAGTTCGCCGCGGTGGACACGGCGGCCGACGACGTGGCGCTGTTCGGGCCCACCTCCGGCACCACCGGCACACCCAAGATCACCGTGCACTTCCATCGCGACCTGCTCTCCATCGACGACACCTTCGGCAAGTGCACGCTGCGGCTGGTACCCGACGACCTGGTGGCCTGCACCGCGCCGCTGGCCTTCACCTTCGGCCTGGGCATGCTGGTCGTCTTCACCCTGCGGGCCGGCGCCTGCGCGCTGCTGACCGAGTCGGCCACGCCCGCGGAGCTGGCCCAACTGGTCGCCGACCACGGCGTGACGGTGCTGGCCACCGCGCCGACCGCGTACCGGCAGATCGTCAAGTCCGGCCTGGTGCACCGGCTCTCCGGGCTGCGGCGGGCGGTGAGCGCGGGCGAGCACATCCCCCGCGAGGTCTGGGAGCGGCTGCGCGACGAGATCGGGCTCCGGGTGGTGGACGGCATCGGGGCCACCGAACTGCTGCACATCTTCATCTCCGCCTCCGGCGACGAGATCCGCCCCGGCGCCACCGGCCGGCCCGTCCCCGGCTTCCGCGCCGCGGTCCTCGGCCCGGACGGCGAGGAGCTCGGCCCGGGCGCCGAGGGCCGGCTCGCGGTGATCGGCCCGGTCGGCTGCCGCTACCTGGACGACGACCGGCAGCTGGACTACGTGGTCAACGGCTGGAACCTCACCGGCGACACCTTCACCCGCGACGAGGACGGCTACTTCTGGTACCGGGCGCGCAGCGACAACATGATCGTGTCCGCCGGCTACAACATCGCCGGCCCCGAGGTCGAGGCCGCCGTCGACACCCACCCGGACGTCCTGGAGTCGGCGGTGGTGGCCGCCCCCGATCCCGAACGGGGCTCGGTGGTCTGCGCGTTCGTGGTGCTGCGCGAGGGCACCACCGGCGACCCGGCCATGGCCAAGAAGATCCAGGACCACGTCAAGCAGCAGCTCGCCCCGTACAAGTACCCGCGCCGGGTCCGGTTCGTCGACGCGCTGCCGCGCAACCCCAGCGGCAAGCTCCAACACTTCAAGCTGCGCCGGATCGTCGCGCAGGAGGAGGGAACGGCATGAGGATCGCCGTGGTCGGCGGCGGCCCCGGAGGACTGTACTTCGCCGCCCTGATGAAGCAGTTGGACCCCGGGCACCAGGTGACGGTCTGGGAGCGCAACGCCCCCGACGACACCTTCGGCTTCGGCGTCGTCTTCTCCGACGAGACGCTCAGCGGCATCGGCAACGCCGACGACGCCGTGCACGCCGCGATGGAGGAGCGCTTCGCCAGCTGGACCGACATCGACATCGAGGTCGACGGCCGGCGCCGCACCGTCGGCGGGCAGGGCTTCGCCGCGATGGGCCGCAAGGACCTGCTGCAGATCCTGCAGCGGCGCGCCGCCGAGCTGGGCGTCGAGGTCCACTACCGGACCGCGGCGCCGGACGTCGACGAACTGCGCCGCGGCCACGACCTGGTGCTGGCCGCCGACGGCGCGTACTCGGCCGTCCGGGCGAAGTGCGCGGACGTCTTCCGCCCGGCGCTGGACCGGCGCCGCAACAAGTACATCTGGCTCGGCACCGACCTGGTCTTCGAGGCGTTCCAGTTCTTCGTCAAGCAGACGGAGTGGGGCACCATGCAGATCCACGGCTACCCGTACTCCGCCTCCCGTTCGACCTTCATCGTCGAGATGCACGAGGACGTCTGGCGCCGGGCCGGGTTCGACCGCGGCGAGGACCGGCCGCTCGCACCGGGCGAGTCCGACACCGAGGCGGTCGCCCGGATCGCCGAGATCTTCGCCGAGGAGCTGGCGGGCCACCGGGTCCTCACCAACAACTCCAAGTGGCTCGAGTTCACCACCGTGCGCAACGAGCGCTGGTACGACGGGAACGTGGTGCTGCTCGGCGACGCCGCGCACACCGCGCACTTCTCCGTCGGCTCGGGCACCAAGCTCGCCATGGAGGACGCGCTGGCGCTGGCCGCCTGCCTGCACGAGCACCCGACGGTGGCCGGGGCGCTGGAGGCGTACCAGACCGAGCGCAAGCCGGTGGTCGAGTCGACCCAACGGGCCGCGCAGGCCTCGCTGGAGTGGTTCGAGGACATCGGCATGTACGTGGGCCAGGAGCCGGCCCAGTTCGTCTTCAACCTGCTCACCCGCTCGCGCCGGATCACCTTCGAGAACCTCAAGGAGCGCGACGCGGAGTTCGCGGCGCTGCTGGAGGACGAGTTCGCCCGGAGCGAGCGGGCCCCCGGGCCGGCCCCGGCGATGTTCCAGCCGGTCCGGATCGGCGCGCTGGAGCTGAAGAACCGCGTCGTCGTCTCGCCGATGGACATGTACTCCGCCGTCGACGGCGTCCCCGGCGACTTCCACCTGGTCCACCTCGGCTCCAAGGCGCTCGGCGGCGCGGGCCTGGTGATGAGCGAGATGGTCTGCGTCTCCCCGGAGGGCCGGATCACCCCGGGCTGCCCGGGCCTGTGGAACGACGAACAGCTGGACGCCTGGCGGCGGGTCACCGCCTTCGTGCACGAGAACACCTCGGCACGGATCGGCCTGCAGCTCGGCCACTCCGGGCGCAAGGGCTCGACCCGGCTGATGTGGGAGGGCATGGACGAACCGCTGGAGGACGGCAACTGGGAGGTGGTCGGGCCGTCCGCGCTGCCGTACGGGCCGGGCTGCCACGTCCCGCGCGAGGCGAGCCGCGCGGACCTGGACCGGGTGGTTGCCGACTTCGTCGTCGCCGCCCGGCGCGGGGTGCGGGCCGGCTTCGACCTGGTCGAGGTGCACGCCGCCCACGGCTACCTGCTGTCGTCCTTCCTCTCGCCCGTCGCCAACCGGCGCACCGACGCGTACGGCGGCTCCCTGGAGAACCGGCTGCGCTTCCCGCTGGAGGTCTTCGACGCGGTGCGCGCCGCCGTCCCCGCCGCGATCCCGGTGACCGTCCGGATCTCGGCGACCGACTGGGTGCCCGACGGCAACACCGGCGAGGACGGCGTCGCGATCGCGCGGGCGTTCGTCGAGCACGGCGCGGCCGCGATCGACGTCTCCACCGGCCAGGTCACCCGGGACGAGAAGCCCGCCTACGGACGCTCCTACCAGACGCCGTTCGCCGACCGGATCCGCCACCGGGTGGCCGGACCGGCCGGCGTGCCGGTGATCGCGGTCGGGGCGATCTCCTCCTACGACGACGTCAACTCGATCCTGCTCGCGGGCCGCGCCGACCTGTGCGCGCTCGGCCGCACCCACCTGTACGACCCGCAGTGGAGCCTGCACGCCGCCGCCGAACAGGACTACCGGGGCGCGGGCGCCGAGTGGCCGGCCCCCTGGCGGGCGGGCCGCCGCAAGCCGCCCGCCGCCCGCACCGACCGCGTCCCGCCCCGGCTGGCGCTGCTGCGCGAGGGCACCCCGCGGACCACGCACCTGCGCTGGACGCCGGACCCGACCGCCGTACGATCATCCGAGGAGCGTCCGCCATACTCGACGGGATGAGCGAGACGACGGACACCCGGCCCACCGCAGGACGCCGATCCAGGACCGTGCTGGTGACCTTCCTCGGCGCCGTCGTCCGCAGGATGGGCAACTGGATGCCGATCGCCGGCACCGTCGACCTGCTCAGCCAGGCCGGACTGGACGCCGCCAGCGTCCGCACCGCGGTCTTCCGGCTCAAGAAGCGCGGCTGGCTGGAGCCGGAGACCCGGGCGGGCGTCCGCGGCTACGCGCTGACCCCCATGGCCCTGGAGGCGCTGGCCGTCGGCGACGAGGTGATCTGGCACGCCCGCCAGGCCGCCGACCTCGCCGACGGCTGGTGCCTCGTCAACTTCTCGGTACCGGAGTCCGCCCGCGCCAAGCGCCACCAGCTGACCGCCCACCTGACCTCGCTCGGCTTCGGCAACATCGGCTCCGCCGTGTGGATAGCGCCCGCCCGGCTGCTGCCCGCCGCCCAACGCGCCATCGGCGAACTGGACCTGACCGAGCAGTGCGCCGTCTTCCTCGGCGACCACGTCGCCGGCCAGGACCTCCCGGCCATGGTCCGCAAGGGCTGGGACCTCGACGAGATCGACCGCCGCTACCGCGCGTTCACCGAGCAGCACGCGGCGGCCGCCGACCGGCTCGCCGAGGCCGCGTTCGTCGACGGCCGGCAGGCCTTCGTCGGCTACCTCGCGGTGATCGACGACTGGCGCAAGCTGCCCTTCCGCGACCCCGGGCTGCCGCCCGAGGTGCTGCCCGCGGACTGGGCCGGCCCCGCCGCCGCCCGGCTCTTCGAGCGGATGGTCACCCTCCTGGAGGGCCGCGCCCTGGCCCACGCCGTCCCCGCCTGGTCGGCCCAGCCCCGCCGCCCCGACCCGGCCGAGGCCTGAGCCCCGCTCAACCGCGGGGCCCGCGCTTAGCCACGCCCTGCCCCTCGTCGGCCGGCTCCTCCGGGTCCTCGAACTCGACGTCGACGCGCTGCTCGGGGCGCCGCTCCTCCTGCTGCGCGATCGACCCGAGGACCTCCTCGTCCGCCTCGGTGAGCGGCGGCTGCAGGAGGCTGCGCGGCCACAGCCGCCGGTGCAGCACCACATTGGTCTCCGCGGCGTACACCGTGATCTGCGCGGCCAGGTACAGCCACCAGAGCAGGCCGATCACGGTCGCGAAGAACCCGTAGACCGCGGTGGTGTGCCGCAGCTGGTGCGCCACCAGCAGGGCGCCGAAGGCCTGCAGCACGGTGAACAGCGGGCCGGCGACCGCGCACCCCGGCAGCAGCGCCCGGCTCGGCACCTCCTTGGGGGTGAGGATGCGGAAGCACGCCAGGCACAGCGCCGTGTTGAGGACCGCCGAGACCAGCAGACCGCCGATCCGGGCGGCCGGCCCGCCGAGGGCGGTGGCCACCAGGGTCGCGGCGCCGGTGGCGAGCAGCAGGCCGACGGCGAGCGCGGCGAACAGCAGCAGGCCGCGCACCAGGCGCGCGAACCAGCCGGGGCGGACCACCCCGGGCACGTTCCAGACCTCCGCCATGGTGTGCTGCAGCACCTGGGCGACACCCAGTGCGCCGTACAGCATGCCGAGGAGGGCGACGACGAGGGCGAGGCCGCTGCCCTGGACGGAGTGGACGTTCCCGCGCAGCTGGTCGCCGATGACGGGGAAGTCGGCGAGCGCGGAGTCGACGACGGCCTGCTGCGCGTCGGGGTGGCCGTGCAGGACGAAGCTGAGCACGGTGCTCAGCAGGAGCAGCAGCGGGATCAGGGCGACGAAGCCGTAGTAGGTGATGAGTGCCGCCAGTAGCCCGCCGCGGTCGTCCCCGTACTTCTTCACCACCCCGACCACCATCCCCGGGGCGGTGTGGCGTCGCTGCGTGCGGTCGAGGCCGCGCAGGGCCCGTTCGAAGGGATTCATCCGGCCCACCTCCGGTCACCGATCTCGCCGATCCGTTCCCTCCTCTGCTCCTGGCTGCCCCGGGCCCTTGGGAAACCTGCCCGGCCCGGGCCGGGGCTCGATTGCCGGTGCCAGGGGCCGGGGCTACGGTGAGGGCGACAGGGCAGGTGATCGTCTTGACCGAGGGCTTCGACGCCGCCGGGCGCCCGGCCGGGGGGTTCCGGTTCGTCGGTCGCGCCAGGGAGCTGGAGCTGCTGCTGGCCGTCGCCCGGCACCCGCCCGCGACCGCCTTCGTCGAGGGGGAGGCCGGCATCGGCAAGTCCCGGCTGGTCCGGGAGGCGACGCTGGCACTGGCCGACGGCGGGCGCTGCGTGCTGACCGGCTTCTGCCACCCGCTGCGCGAGCCGCTGCCGTACGGGCCGGTCGTCGACGCGCTGCAGAAGGCCGGGCCCTGGCTCCCGCCCGGCGGCCTCCCCCCGGCCGCCGCCCCGCTGGCCGCCCTGCTGCCCGGCCTCGCGGACCGGCTGCCGCCCGCCCGCGACGGGCAGCCGGCCGGCCGCCTGCACCTGGTCCAGGCCGTCCGGGCGTTCCTGGCGGCGCTCGGACCGACCGTCCTGGTCGTCGAGGACCTGCACTGGGTCGACGACGCCACCCGCGACCTGCTCCTGCTCCTCGCCCGGGACCTGCCCGAGCAGCTCTGCCTGGTCCTCACCTACCGGGCCGAGGACCTGCCGCCGGACACCCCGGTGCTCGGCGCCGCCCACCGCCTCCCGCCCGGCACCGGGGGCACGGTGCTCCGCCTCGCCCCGCTGGCCGAGGCCGACGTCCGCGAGCTCGCCGCCACCGCACTCGGCGACCGGGCCACCGAGGACCTGGTCGACTCCCTGTACCGGCGCAGCGAGGGCCTGCCGCTGGTCGCGGAGGAGGACCTGATCACCCTGCGCGAGCACCCCCCGGCCGCCGGCCCCGGCGAGGACGCCGCCCGGCTGCGCGAGGCCGACGTCCCCCGGGGCCTGCGCGAGGCGGTCACCGAACGGCTGGTGCGGCTGAGCGCCCCGGCCGAGGCGGTGGTCGCCGCCGCGGCCGTCCTGGCCGTGCCCTCCACCGAGGAGGTGCTCCACCAGGTGGCCCGGCTCGACCCGGAGGAGGCCGCCGAGGCGATCGAGGAGGTGCTCCGCGCCTCGATCCTGCGCGAGACCGACGGCGGCCGGTACGCCTTCCGGCACGTCCTGGCCCAGCAGGTCGCCTACCGCCGGCTGCCCGGCCCCACCCGCCGCAGGCTCCACGCCACCGCCGCCGAGGTCCTCCAGGCACAGGCACCGCCACCGCTGGTCCAGATCGCACACCACGTACTCGCGCTCGGCGACCGGCAGGCCTGGCTGCGCCGGACCGAGGAGGCCGCCGACCTGGCCCTCGCCGTCGGCGACGCCGGGACGGCCGCCGCCCTGCTCGGGCAACTGCTCCAGCAGCCCGACCTCGACCCGCCGACGCGCTCCCGGGCCGCCCTGCGGCTCGCCCCGATCGCCGCCCACGGCGTCGACTTCACCGCCGACGCCCAGGCGCTGCGCGCCATCCTCGACGACCCCCGGCTGCCGCCGGCCACCCGCGGGGAGATCCGGCTGGGCCTCGGCATGCTGCTGCTGAACCGCGCGTCCGACCGGACCGGCTTCGAGCAGCTGGCCCTCGCGGTGGACGAGCTCGGCGACACCCCGGGGAAGGCGGTGCCCGCCATGGTCGCCCTCGCCCTCGACGAGTCGGCGGACGCGACGCAGGCCGAGCGGTGGATGGCCCGGGCCGAGCACGCCGTCCGGGGCTGCGCCGACGCCGAACTCGTCGCCCGGGTCCGCGCCAGCCGCCTGACCCTGATGGCCCAGGCGGCCGACCCCGCGGTGTGGGCCGCGCTGGCGGAGCTGCCCCGGCAGGAGGGCGACACCATGGTGCTGCGGCAGACCGCGCGCGCCCTCTACAACGTCGGCGACTGCGCCTTCGACCTGGGGGAGGACCGCCGCGCCGCCGCACTGATCGAGGAGAGCCTGGCCCTCGGCCGGGCCACCGGGTACGCCATCCTGGTGCTCAACGCCGGGATCGACCTGCTGCGCCGGGACGCACTGGCCGGGCACTGGGACGGCCTCGCCGAACGGTTCGCGGCGCTCGCCGCCGCCCATCCGGACACCTCGGTGGTCCGGGTCGAACAGGCCGTCTTCCTCGGGACGCGGGCCCTCGCCCAGGGCCGGACCGGCCCGGCCGCCGAGCACTTCGCCCGGGCCGCCGACCAGAGCGTGGGACAGCTGGCGCTGAGCATCGCCGCGCGGGCCGCCGCCGGCACGGCCGCGGCCGAGCTCGCCCGCGCCGACCCGCAGGCCGCCTGGACCACCGCCCGGCAGGCCCTCGCCGAGGTGCGCCGGGCCCGGGCCTGGCAGAAGGCCTGCGGGCTGCTCCCCGCCGCGGTGGCCGCCGCCCTCGCCTGCGGCGACCGCGCGGCCGCCGAGGCCCTCGCCGACGAGGCCGAACTGGGCATCCGCGGGCGCACCGCCCCCGGCAGCACGGCCGAGCTGCACGCCGTCCGCGGACTCCTGCTGGAGGACCCGGACCCCGCGGCAGCGGCGTCGGAGTACGCCGCCGCCCGGCGGGTCTGGGAGGACATCGGGCGCCCGTACCACGCGGCGCGGGCCGCCGAGGCCCAGGCCCGGGCACTCGGCGCAGTGCCGGACCGGACCGGCGCCGAGGAGGCCGCCGCCGCCCTCGCGCGGGCCGCCGAGATCCTCACGGCGCTCGACGCCACGGCCGACCTGGCCAGGATCCGGCGCCTGGAACAGAGCCTCGGCGTCGGGCAGGTCGCGAGGGCCGGGCGGCGGGGCTACGGCGACCGGCTGTCCCCCCGGGAGGAGGAGGTGGCCGACCTGCTCGCCACCGGCGCCACCAACCAGGAGATCGCCGACACGCTCGTCCTGTCCCCCCGGACCGTGGAGCACCACGTGGCCAGCGTGCTGAAGAAGCTCGGCACCACGCGGAAGGCCGTCGCCGAATCACGGCAACGCTGAGTGCACGCCAACGCTGAGTGAACGGCAACGCTGAGTGAACCGCGTGGGTCCTGGCGGTGAGCACCGGGTATTTCCTGGGCACCCCCAAAGTCGGGCACCCGCATTGTTCCCGGCGTGCGGGTCGCCGACCGTGGAGAGCGGGGACAGCCAGCTCACCTCGGGAGAGCCGATGCACATCACCGCCACCGCCACGGTCGCCGCCACGGCCACCGCCACGGCGTCGTCCACCGCCGACCGCACCGGGGCTGTCGGACGGCAGCCGGCCGGCTCGGACGCGCGACCGAACAGCCCGACCGGGATGGCCGGGATGGCCGAGTGCTCGGTGCGGGCGACCGCCGTCGCGGTCTGCGGACTGCGCAGCTTCGCGCGCCGCACGGCCGCCCGGTGGGGCGTGGCGGCCGACGACACCGGACTGGCGCTCGTGGTGAGCGAGCTGGTCGGCAACGCGGTCCGGCACAGCGGAAGCGCCGACGTGAGCGTGCTGCTGTCCGCCTCGGCGTCCACGCTGACCGTCGAGGTCCGCGACTCCGGCCGGTGGCGGCCGTCCCAGGCCCGGCCGGCGGCCGAGGACGACGACCTGGCCTGCGGCGGCCGCGGCCTGCGGATCGTCGAGGCCTGCGCGACCCGAGTCACCGTCCACCGGACCCTCGCCGGCACCCGCGTCATCGCCGACCTGCCGCTCGCCTGAACCTGAACCCAGCCCCCTTGTGGCCGGAGACTTAGTTTGACTAAAGTCCGAACTAAGTCCACCGGGAGGGGAAGCACGATGACGCCCAGCGGTGCCCCGAAGCCGACCGTGAGCGTCGACGCCAACCGGGTCGCCTCGGTCCGCCGGTCCAACCTCGGCGTGATCCTGAAGCTGCTCCGCGACCACGGCCCGCGCTCCCGCAGTCGGCTCGCCGCCGAGACCGCCCTGCCGAAGGCCACCGTCTCCACCTTGATCGCCGAACTGATCGAACGCGGACTGCTCAGGGAGGGCGACCTCACCCGCGGCCAGGGCCTCGGCCGGCCGGGCCAGACCTTGGAACTCGACGGACGCGGCGTCTGCGGCCTCGGCCTGGAGATCAGCGCCACCGCCCTGCGCGCGCTGGCCGTCGACGCCGACGGGCGTACCGTCTCCGCCGCCGACGAGCCGCTCGACGCCGCCGCCCTCGGCCCCGAGGAGACCCTGGCCCGCGTCGCCCTCCTCGCCCGCCGGGCCCTCGACGAGGCCGACGGGCGAGGCGTCCAGACCCTGCGGATCTGCCTGGCCACCCCCGGCACCGTGGACCCGGACCACGGCACCGTCCTCCTCGCCGCCGGCCTCGGCTGGCGCGACGTCCCGGCGGCCGCACTGCTGCGCCGGGGCCTCGGGCCGGGCGCGCCCGACCTGCGGGTCGAGAACGACGCGCACGCCGCCACCCTCGCCGAGGCCGCCCTCACCCCGCAGGCCGCCGGCGGGCTGCTGCTGCTCACCGGGGAGAGCGGTGTCGCCGCCGGCGTCGCCGTCGACGGCAGGATCGCCCGGCTCGCCGGCGAGGTCGGCCACGCCGCGCTCGGCCCCGCCGACACCCGCTGCCCGTGCGGGCGCCGCGGCTGCTGGGAGACCGTCGTCGGCGTGCCGGCCCTGCTCGACCTGGCGGCCGACGCCGACGACCCGGTCCGCGATCCCGCCCGCGCCCTGCCCGACCGGCTGGCCGAGCTGCGCCGCCGCGCCGACGCGGGCGACCCGCGCACCCTGCGCGCGCTCGCCGAGGTCACCGGCCACCTGTGCCACGGACTCACCGTCCTCAGCGACCTGATCGGCCCCCGGACGATCGTCCTCGGCGGCTACTTCGCCGTGCTCGCCGACCACTTCGTTCCCGCCGCGCAGGCCGCCCTGGACGCCCGCACCCTGGTCCCCGACCGCGCCCCCGGCGTGACCGTGACCGGGTCGGGCCTGGGCTTCGCCGCCGCGGTGCACGGCGCGGCCGCCGTCGCCCTGGAGGCCCTCTACGAGGACCCCACGCAGGTGTCGCCCGTCGAGCTCCCGCCGGCCACCGTCTGAACCGGCCGGTCCGCCACCTGCCGCTCCGCTGCCCGCCGCTCCGCTGCCCGCCGCTCCGCTGCCCGCCGCTCCGCCGCCCGTCGCTGCCCGCTGCCGTCCCGGAGGAACACCCGATGAGCGACCTGCGCATCACCGACCTGACCATGCCGACCGCCGAGCTCGGCCCGTCCAACCCGCTGCCGCCGCTCTTCCCCGCCCTCGACAGCCACGAGGTCCTCGACGCCGGCGAGGCCGACGAGGAGATGCGCCGCAACATCGGCTACGGGCGCGTCCGCACCGTCCTGCCGTACCTGACCCAGGACGGCTACGGCCGGGAGCGCACCGAACGGGCCCACCGGGTCGCGGTGCTGGAGAACGAGACCCTGCGCGCCTTCTTCCTGCTCGACGTCGGCGGCAGGCTCTGGTCGCTCGTCCACAAGCCCACCGGCCGCGAGCTGCTCTTCCGCAACCCCGTCTTCCAGCCCGCCAACCTCGCCCTGCGGGACGCCTGGGTGGCCGGCGGCGTCGAGTGGAACTTCGGCACCATCGGCCACGCCACCACCAGCAGCTCACCCGTGCACGCGGCCCGCGCCCGACGCCCCGACGGCACCCCCGTGCTGCGGATGTACGAGTTCGAACGGGTCCGGCGCGCCGTCCTGCAGATCGACGCCTACCTGCCCGACGGGTCGCAGGCGCTGCTCGTCCACGTCACCCTGGTCAACCCCAACGACCACGAGATCCCGGTCTACTGGTGGTCCAACATCGCCGTGCCCGAGCGCCCCGACACCCGCGTCCTCGCCCCCGCCGACCGGGCCTGGCAGTTCGCCTACGACAAGGCCGTCCGCCGCGTCCCGATCCCGCGGCACGCCGGGCTCGACCGCACCTACACCACGCGCGCCGACGCCGCCGCGGACTACTTCTTCGACCTCGACCCCGCGCAGCGCCGCTGGATCACCGCCCTGGACGGCGACGGCACCGGCCTCGCCCAGACCTCGACCCGTCGCCTCGTCGGACGCAAGCTCTTCCTCTGGGGCCGCCACCGCGGCGGCCGCCGCTGGCAGGAGTGGCTCTCCACCCCCGACACCCCGTACCTGGAGATCCAGGCCGGCCTCGCCCGCACCCAGCTCGAACACCTCCCGATGCCCGCCCGCACCAGCTGGACCTGGCTGGAGGCGTACGGGCACGCCACCGCCGACCCCGCCGCCGTGCACGGCGACGACTGGCCGGAAGCCCGGGCCGCCGCCCGGGCCGCCGTCGACCGGCTGGTCGCCGAGGACGACCTGGAACGGGAACTCGCGGACGCCCGCACCTGGACCGCCGCCCCACCGGAGGCCGCCCTGCACCGGGGCACCGGCTGGGGTGCCCTGGAACGCCGACTGCGCGCCCTCGGCGGCGACGCCTCCCTGGAACGGGCCGCCACCCCGTTCCCCGACGACACCCTCGGCCCCGAACAGGAGCCCTGGCTCGCGCTGCTGCGCGACGGCCGGCTGCCCGACGCCGACCCCGACTCGTACCAGACCGACCCGGCGTGGGAACCGCTGCTGCGCCGGGCCGGCGGCTGGCTCGCCGACCTGCACCTCGGCGTCCTTCGGGCCGCCCGCGACGACCCGGACGGCGCCCGGGCCGCCTGGACCGACTCCCTGAACTCCCGTCCCACCAGCTGGGCCTGGCGCAACCTCGGCGCCCTCGCCGCCCACCGCGAGCAGTGGCCGCAGGCCGTCGACGCCTACCTGCACGCCCGGGAACTCGCCCCCGACAGCCTCCCGCTGCTCCGCGAGACGGTCACCGTCCTGCTCGCCGCCGGCCGGCCCGAGCTCGCCCTGCGGCACCTCGACGCCCGGCAGGCCGGAGACTGCGGCGACTCCGGTGGGGACGACGGGCGGCTGCGCATGCTGGAGGCGCGCGCGGCGCTGGCGGTCGGCGACCGTGAACGCTGCGACGCCCTCCTCGACGGCGGCATCGAGGTGGCCAACCTGCGCGAGGGCGAGACCTCGCTCAGCGACCTCTGGCGGCAGCACCGCGCCGACGTCCCCGTCCCGCGCCACTACGACTTCGTCATGCAGCCCGGCGACGCCTGATCCGGCCCGCCACCGCTCGGCGCCGGCGCCGAGCGGTGGCGCCTTCGGCCGACTGGCACGCTGGGGCACCGTCCCTGTCGTGGCGTCAGCCGAAGCGGCTGCGCCGACCCACCGAGGAGCGCCACCGTGTCGCTGCTCGGCCGCCGCAAGAACGCCCGCAAGCCGATGTGCGGTGCGCACGATCCGTGCCGGGCGCTCTCGACGCCCCGGGGGCCGAGCTGCGGCTCCGGCCCCCGGGGAGGAGGGTGCCCGGTCAGGCCGGTGGTGGCTGGCCGGTGCGGCGGCGGAGCCAGCGGCGGGTGCCGGCCGCGGCCACGAGGTGGCAGGCGAGGCCGGCGGCGACGGCGAGGAGCGGGAGCCTGCTGCCCAGCCACAGGTGGAGGGCGAGGCCGGCCGCGATCAGCGCGACCGCCCCGGCGCGGAGGGCGCCGTTGCGGGGCGGGGCGGCGCTCACGGCTTGGTGCCGGTGACGTAGTGGATCCACGGGTGGAGGTCGCCGGCGGTGGTGGCGGTGAAGCCGGCGCCCCGGACCAGCGGTTCGATCAGGTGGACGGGATTGGTCTCCATCACGGGCCCGGTGATCGCGCCGACCAGGTGACGGGCCGCCGGATTGCCGGGCGGCCGGAAGTCGGCGACCAGCACCCGTCCGCCCGGGCGCAGGACGCGGAACATCTCGGCCGCGGCCCGCTCGCGCGCCTCCTCCGGCAGGTGGTGGACCATCAGGCTGGTGACGACCACGTCGTAGGTGCCCTCGGGCGCGTCGAGCCGCTCGGCGATGCCGTCCTCGAAGGTGCAGTTCGGCCGCCCCGCCGCGCGGCGCCGGGCGTGCGCGAGGACGTCGGGGGAGGGGTCGACGCCGAGAGCGCTGCCGGTGGCCGTGACGGTGTCCGCCATCAGCCAGGTCAGGTAGCCGGTGCCGCAGCCGACGTCGAGGACCCGGTCGCCCGGGCGGGCGCCGCCGTCCTCGACCACGCCGCCGAGCGGATGGCGCAGACGATGAGCGACTGGGCGCGGGCGATGCCGACCGTCGGCGCCTGGCTGGCCGGACTGCTCGCCCCGGACCACCTGGCGCAGGTGCACGCGCGCGGCTCGCTCGGCGTCCTGTTCGCCGACGCGATGACCCTCACCGCCGAGCCGGACATCCAGGAGGCCGCGCGCCGCGCCAACCAGCGGATCGCCACCGTGCTGACCGACCTGCTGGCGCAGGGCCGGCGCGAGGGCAGTATCCGCGCGGACCTGGATCCGGCGGTCGGCGCCTGGTGGCTGATGTCGCTGCTCGCCTCGCAGGGCTTCCGGTACTCCGTCGCACCCGACCCGGCGCAACTGGAGGCGGCGCTCGGCACGCTCACCCGCGACCTGCTCTTTCCCCCGAAGGACGCTCCGGCACCGACCGGCTGAGCCTGCGTCACACTCGCCGAAGGAGGGTCCGGCACCGACCGGCTGAGTCGGCGTCACACTCGCCCGAACAGGCCGCCGCGATGGCGGCGGCGCGAGGTGCTTGCTTGAGTGGTCGTCGTCGCGCCCGCGGAACGGCGGTGCGCGCCCTGGTGTGCCGTCGACCCGGGAGAGGCCATGTGCGACTGCGGATCATCCACGGCGGAGGCCGGCGCCCGACCGCGGCCCGACGGCGCCGACCCCCTCCCGCCCGACGTCCCCGACGCCCCGGTGATCACCGCCGAGCGCGGTCCGGCCTCCGCGGCGGGCGCGGCGGACGAGGCGGCCTCCGCGGCGGGGAGCGGCTGCGACCCGGAGCTCCGGCACGGCTGCTACACGGTGACGATCCGTCCGCGTCAGCCCGGCGCCCGCCTGCTGGTCGGCACCCTGCGGGTCGACCGGACGGCACCGGGCGCGGGGCCGGACGGACTGATCGTCAGCGGCGACCTCTACCGCCGGCCCGCGGCGGAACCGGCGCCGGGCCCGCTGCGGGCCGCCCCTGCCGGCGCCCGCCCGGGCGGCTCGGTCGCGGCGGCGGTGAGCCGGGCGGCCCGTCCGTCCGACCTCCTGCCGCCGGCCATCCCCGTCCACCCGCGCAACCGCTACCACGCCTACCTCAGCGGCACCCGCCTGCAGGTGCTGCCGGCGTCCACCGCCGACGGGACGGGGTGCCAGGTCTCGCTGAGCGTCGACGAGTTCCGTTACACCCAGCCGACCGGCGGCTCCTTCCGGGGGACGTTCCCGCACTCGCCCAGCCGCTACCTGCGGTTCGTCCTCCACCGGGTGCACGGCACACGGTACGAGGGCCGGGTGATGCAGGGCGGCGCCGAGGTCGGCACGGTGAGCCTGACCCGGGTCTCGGACTTCCTGCGCCGGGCCGTCCTGGAGATCGACACCGTCGCGGGGGCCGTCGCGCCCCAGCCGGTGCCCCGTGCCGACGGCACCGGGATGGACTACTTCGACACCATCTACGCCACCGCCGGCTGGGAGTTGGTCGTCGACCGCGCCGAGTCGCAGACGGACCTCCCGCCGCCGCCCGGCACCGACCCGCACGCCCGCTGGTCGAGCGCCGCCCTGCACGCCGCGATGACGGCCGCCCGCAAGCCCGGCACCGACCTCGACGCCGAGTGGCGCACCCACCTCCTGGTCGTCCCGGCCACCCTCGGCTGCGACCGCGGCAAGATGTACGACATGGGCATCGGGGTGCCCCGGGAAGGGGCCGCGAGCTTCAGCGACGACGGCTACCCGCCCGGCGACTCGCCGTTCTTCGGCGCCGCCGAGAACCGGCTGCAGCGCGACGTCCCCCGCGCCTACCTCCGGTCCGCCACGCACGAGGTGACCCACGCGTTCAACCAGATCCACACCCCCGAGGGCCTCGCCGACAACTCGATCATGACGCCGACGCCCACGGTCGCCCGGGTGCTGGGCGGGCCCGACAGCGGCGCGCCCGGCGTCTTCCCGGACCAGATCGAGCTCGGGTTCGACGCCGTGGTGCGCAACCGCCTCGCCCACCTGCCGGACCCGGTCGTCCGCCCGGGCGGCTGGCCGTTCGACTCCTGGCGCTCCGCCGGGGCCCCGCAGGCGTCCGACCGCAGCCTCTTCCACGAGGACGAGCTGCGCTTCGAGGTCTCCGCCGAGGAGGAGCGGGTGCCCCTGGGCGCTCCCGTCACCGTCAGCTGGCGGGTGACCAACACCTCCGACACCGAGCTGACGGTCCCCTTGGATCTCCGCCTGGAAGCGCTGTCCGCGACCATGTCGTGCCGGGACGAGAGCCGAGCGGAGCGGCCGGTCCGACCGTCGGAGATCAGCTGCGACAACGCCGCCCTCGCACCGCTCGCCCCCGGCGCCTCCCGGGAGGCGTCCCACCGGGTGTTCTGGAGCTCCGAGGGCTTCGCGCTGGAACGGCCCGGCCGGCACACCGTGACCGTCACGGTCGGCTGGTCCGCGGGCGGCGTGCCCGTCGGGGTGACCGGCAGCTGCGAGATCTGGGTCGACTGGCCCACCTCGGACGCGGAGAACCGCGACGCCGCCCTGGTCCTGCACCCCGAGGTCGGCCACTGGGTCGCCCTCGGCGGGGCGCCCCACCTGGCGACCGCCGCCGAACGGCTGCGCGCGCTGGACGGGCTTGCCGCGGCCACCGAGGCGGAGGCCTCGCCGGGCGAGCTCTCGCGGGTGGCGGAGGCGTTCCGGCGGCACGGGCTGATGCCCGGGCGGGACGGCTGACCGCTCAGCGGACCATGGGGTGACTCGCTCAGCGTCCCATCGGCGCGAAGCCGCGGTTCAGCCCGGCCAGGAAGGTGTCCAGCCCGCCGAAGGGGTGGGCGTGGTGGACGGCGTCCGCACCCGACGGGGCGGAGCCGCCGGGCCCCTGGGGGCCGGTGGCGTGGGCCGCGCCGGCGATCGGCAGGACGGCGGTGAGGACGGCGACGGTGGCCAGGGCGCGCTTGATCGAGGTCATGCGCGGACAACTGTCGCGGTGCACCGCAGGTCACGGGCGCGGGGCCACCCGTGTCGGTCGCGTCCCGTCACACCAGCGCGATACTGAGTTGGGCGCCCAACTCACGGAACCCCAGGGCGGCCGCGACCCGGCGGGACGCCGGCGGCCGGGCGCGCCACTGCGGCAGCAGCCCCGCCGTGAGCGCGTGCGAGGTCGCCGCCGAGCCGGTCGCCCGGGCCAGCCCCCGCCCCCTGGACCCCGGGGCGGTCAGCACGCTGAGGTGGGCGGTCCGGCCCGGCCAGGTCCGGTATCCGGCGGCGGCCACCAGCCGGCCGCCCTCGCGGACCGCGAACGCCGGCGAGGTGATCTCGTCCAGGCCGGCCTCGCCCGCCTCGTCCGCGCCCGCCGCCCGATCCAGGGCCCGCAGGTCCGGGTGGTCGCCCGGCAGCTGCTCCACGGTCGGCGCCCCCGCCGCGGCGGGACGGAACCCGTCCGCGGAGGCGTACGCCAGCGCGGCCGGCCCGAGCAGCCGGGACACGGGCAGCGCCGCACGGACGGCCTCGGCGTCGGTGAGCGCCTCCGCCGCCAGCCCTGCGAGCGCGCGCCGGACGGTCGCGGCCGTCTCCTCGTCCGGCGCGGTCACGATCGCCGCCCCGCCCAGGGACACCACCCCGACCCAGCCGTCGGGGCACAGCCCCGACCGTGGTGAGACGACCACGGCGGCGGCGCCGGTGGACGGGAACGCCACCGGTGCCGAGGCGAGGCCTTCCCACAGTCGGCGGGCCATGGCCAGGAGGGGATCCGTCGTCATGGCCCGATCCTGCCACGGACCGGGCCCGGCTCCTGACGGCTGGTCGGGAGCCGGGCCGGGGCCGGTGTCAGCGGGCGCCGAGGAGGTGTTCCAGGGCGAGCTGGTCGAGCTGCTCGAAGGCCATGCCGCGGGCGGCCGCCGCGTCCACGTCGAAGTCCTCGAACGCCGAGCGGTCGGCGAGCAGGCCGGCCAGGCCGTCCGCCGCGGTGGGCAGGGCGAGCTCGGGCAGGCGGGAGGCGGTGAGCGCGGCCGTGACCTCCGGGTCGGCCCGGAAGGCCCGCGAGCGCTCGGCCAGCAGCAGGTAGTTGCGCATGCAGGCGGCCGCCGAGGCCCACACCCCGTCGAAGTCCTCGGTGCGCGGCGGCTTGAAGTCGAAGTGCCGCGGGCCCTCGTACCCGGCCGTCTCCAGCAGGTCGACCAGCCAGAACGCCTGGCGCAGGTCGCCCGCGCCGAAGCGGAAGTCCTGGTCGTACTTGATGCCGGACTGCCCGTTGAGGTCGATGTGGAACAGCTTGCCGTGCCACAGCGCCTGGGCGATGCCGTGCGGGAAGTTCAGCCCGGCCATCTGCTCGTGGCCGACCTCCGGGTTGAGGCCGACCCGGTCGGGGCGCTCCAGCTCGTTGATGAAGGCGAGGGCGTGGCCGACGGTCGGCAGCAGGATGTCGCCGCGCGGCTCGTTCGGCTTGGGCTCGATGGCGAAGCGCAGGTCGTAGCCCTGGGACTCGACGTACTCGCCGAGCAGGTCGAAGGCCTCCTTCAGCCGGTCGAGAGCGGTGCGGACGTCCTTGGCGGCGCCCGACTCGGAGCCCTCGCGGCCGCCCCAGGCGACGTAGGTGGTGGCGCCCAGCTCGGCGGCCAGGTCGATGTTGCGGATGGTCTTGCGCAGCGCGTACCGGCGCACCTCTCGGTCGTTGGAGGTGAACGCGCCGTCCTTGAACACCGGGTGGGTGAACAGGTTGGTGGTGGCCATCGGGACCTTCAGCCCGGCCGTGTCGAGGGCGGCCCGGAAACGCTTGACCACCTGCTCACGTTCGGCGTCGCCGCTGCCGAAGGGAATGAGGTCGTCGTCGTGGAAGGTGACGCCGTACGCGCCGAGCGCGGCCAGGCGCTGGACGGTCTCGACCGGGTCGAGGGCGGGGCGGGTGGCGTCCCCGAAGGGGTCGCGGCCCTGCCAGCCGACGGTCCACAGGCCGAAGGTGAACTTGTGCGCGGGGGAGGGGGTGAGGGCGTCGGTGCTCATGATGCGGCTCCGGGAATCACGGCCGAAGGGGTATTTGTCATCGCGGAAAACAAACTAGTATCCCGACACGTCGGAACGGAACCCCCCGAGCGGGAACCGCCGACCAGAACCCCCGAGCGGAGGAACGCATGGCAGCCCAGCGCGTCGTGATCGGCGTCGACAGCTCCACCCAGTCCACCAAGGCCCTCGCCGTCGACCTGGACACCGGAACCGTCCTCGGCCACGGTCGGGCCGCCCACACCGTCACCACCGGCGCCGGCCGCGAGAGCGACCCCGAACAGTGGTGGAACGCCCTCACCGAAGCCCTCACCGCCACCGGCTGGGCCGACCGCGCCGCCGCCGTCTCCGTCGCCGGCCAGCAGCACGGCCTGGTCGCCCTCGACCCGGACGGGCGGCCCGTCCACCCCGCCCTGCTCTGGAACGACGTCCGCTCCGCCCCGCAGGCCGCCGACCTGCGCACCACCTACGGCCCCGCCGAACTCGCCCGCCGCACCGGCAGCGTCCCCACCGCCGCCTTCACCGCCCCCAAATGGGCCTGGCTGCGCGCCCACCACCCCGACGCCGCCGACCGCGTCACCGCCGTCCGGCTGCCCCACGACTACCTCACCGAACGGCTCACCGGCCACGCCACCACCGACCGCGGCGACGCCTCCGGCACCGGCTGGTGGGGCCCCGACGGCTACGACCGCGACCTGCTCGACCGGATCGGCCTCGACCCCGTCCACCTCCCCGAGGTCCTGCCGGCCGGCGCCACCGCCGGCACCGTCCGCCCCGGCCTGCCCCTGCCCGCCGGCACCCCCGTCGCCACCGGCACCGGTGACAACATGGCCGCCGCCCTCGGACTCGGCCTCACCCCCGGACAACCCGTCCTCAGCCTCGGCACCTCCGGCACCGTCTACGCCGTCGGCCGAACCCGCCCCACCGACCCCAGCGGCACCGTCGCCGGCTTCGCCGACGCCCTCGGCGGCTGGCTCCCCCTCGCCTGCACCCTCAACTGCACCCTCGCCGTCGACCGCTTCGCCACCCTCCTCGGCCGCGACCGCCAGAACGTCGAAGCCGGCGGCACCGCCGTCGTCCTGCCCTACCTCGACGGCGAACGCACCCCCGACCTCCCCGCCGCCAGCGGCCTCGTCCACGGCCTCCGCCACGACACCACCCCCGGCCAGCTCCTCCAGGCCGCCTACGACGGCGCCGCGCACGCCCTGCTCACCGCACTCGACGACGTCCTGCGCGCCGGCGGCGAGAACGCCACCGACGACCGGCCGCTGCTCCTCATCGGCGGCGGCGCCCGCGGCCACGCCTGGCAGCAGACCGTCCGCCGACTCTCCGGCCGCGCCGTCCAGGTACCCGCCGCCGAGGAACTCGTCGCCCTCGGCGCCGCCGCGCAGGCCGCCGCCCTGCTCACCGGCGAAGCCGCCGACGCCGTCGCCCGCCGCTGGCACACGACGGACGGCCCCGTCCTCGAACCCGTCGCCCAGGACAAGGACACCCTCGACCGCATCGGCGCCACCCTGCGCCGAGCGGCAGCCCTGCAGGGCGGCGCCCCGGCCGCGGACCGCTAGCGGCCGACCCGGACGCGCGGTGTCCGCGGCCCGCCGCGGTCATCGGACGGCGGGGTGCGATCCCGCCACCGCAGATCCGCAAGGGCCAGAGGGCCCCGGCGGTGGTGTCGCCCGCAGCGTCGGGCAGGGGGCGCCCGGCGTGGTGCCCTCAGCGGCGCCGGCCCTGGGGAGGGGTTCGGACGAGCAGGTCCTGGTGCGGCCTGGACTGGAGTTGCAGCGGAGGGGCCATGTCGCCGAAGGAGTCGACGAACGCGCGCGGCGACCGGGCCAGGTCCAGGAGCACCCGGTCCGCCGTGGCGTCGCCGGAGAGGCCGGGGGCCAGGGCCGCGCAGCCCCGGACGCCCGCGTTCGGGGCGGTGAGCCAGGGGCGGGTGTCGCCGCCGAGGTCGCCGACAGCGATCAGCATCGTCGCCAGGTCGTGCGGGGACTCGGTGGCCCGGGCCGCCGATGTCAACTGCTCCAGCAGGGCGGGACGTTGCGCCGAGGCCGAGGGGTGCCGGGCCAGTGACCCGATGGCGGCGGCGGCACACGCCCTGCGCCTGGGCCGTTCCGAGGCGAGGTGCGGCAGCACGCGCCGCAGGAGCGTGGGCACCAGGTCGAAGCAGGCGAGCGCCGCCTGATCGAGGACGAGTTCCCCCAGGCCCGTGCCGTCCTGCCACATCCGGGCCCGGCCGTCGCGATCGGCCGCCAGGTAGTCGGAGGTCCAGGCGCGCAACTCCGCTGCGTGGTGCTCGACGCGGGCGCGGGTCACGGCGGCGTGGTCGCCGAGGTCGGCGGCGACACCGATCGCGTGCAGGTAGGCGAGCATCGCATCCGGCAGCGTGGGATCGTCGGCCCCCAGCAGCGAATCGTCGAGAAGTTCGGCGACAAGCAGCGCGGTGGGTGCCGTCGAGGGCCAGGCTCTGCCCTCGCGGCGGAGCGTCGTCGACCACAGGTGCGAGTATCCGTCGACGAATGTCGTCGCATCGTCGCCGAGGAGTGCCGACAGATGCCGCGGTGTGTCGCAGGCGGGCCCCGAGCCGTGGAACAGCCGGGACCACTCCACATCGTCCGGGTGATCAACCATGACGGGGATGGTGCCACAACGCACCGACAGGCGGCCCTCCGGTCCGTCGAGGGCTCGGAGGACTCCGGGGCGTGTGGGAGGGGGCTACCCCGCGGAGCGGATGGCGGCGAGGACGTCGAAGGCGTCGGCCGGGTCGGCGTCGTCGGGGAGGGAGACGGAGACGCGGCTGACGATGCCGGTGTAGCGGTCGGCGATCCGGCGGCCAGCTTCGGCGGGGTCGCCGACGGCGGCGAAGGTGTGGAGGACGTCGTCGTCGACGAGGCGGCCCATCTCCTGCCAGCGGCCGCGCATCGAGAGGGTGTGGAGCTCGTCGTGGAGCGCGCCCCAGCCGTGGTGGTCGAGCACCGCGCGGTAGGCGGGGGTGGAGGCGTAGAAGGCGATCCGCTCGCGGACGGAGGTGACGGAGGCCGCCAGTTCCTCGTCGGTGCGGCCGGTGGCGGTCAGGACGCTCACCGACACCTCGAAGGGCCGCCCGGCCGTCCACGCGGCGCCGGCCGCCTCGGCGTCGGCGCGGGCGTCGAGGACGCCGGGGAGGAGCCGTTCGGCCAGGTAGGAGGGGGAGTTGAGCGGGTGGCAGACGAGGCCGTCGCCGACCTCGCCCGCGACGCGGGACATCAGCGGGCCGACGCCGGCGATCAGCAGGCGGGGCGCGCCGTGGTCGAGCGGGCCGGGGTCGAAGAACGGGGTCATCAGGGTGTGGGTGTAGAAGTCCCCGCGGAAGGCGAGCCGTTGGCCGGTCTGCCAGCTGTGCCAGATGGCCCGGGTCGCGGTGACGAATTCGCGCATCCGGGCGGCGGGCCGGTCCCAGGGCATGGCGTAGCGGCGGGTGATGTGCGGCTTGACCTGGGAGCCGAGTCCGATGACGGCCCGGCCGCCGGAGTACCGCTGGAGGTCCCAGGCGCTGTGGGCGAGGGTCATCGGGGTGCGGGCGAAGGCGATGGCGACGCCGGTGGCGAGTTCGATCCGAGTGGTGCGTCCGGCGGCGAGGGCGAGCAGCTGGAACGGGTCGTGGGCGGTCTCGGAGAACAGCGCCCGGTCGATGCCGAGCCGGTCGGCCTGCTCGATGCCGGTGAGCGCGGCGTCGGGGCGGGCGCCGGCGGTGAAGTCCACGCCGAGCGGCGCCGGGAAGGGGGAGGGGGATGCCATCTGCCTGTTCCTGCCGGTGGGTTCCGACCGTCGACGAACGGATCTCGGTCCACCTTATCCGGCCCGGGGGCCGGCGCCCGCCCGGCGCCGCCGGGGGATCCGGGTCGTACCGGCGTATTGACACGGCATCAGGGCGGCCAGAATCATCAGGCACCGGTGGGAGCGCTCCCACCTCTTCCGAAGTCGACCGCACGAGGAGAGGCCCGTGAAACCGTCCCGCAGCCCGCGTCCCGCCGTACCGGTCGGAATCGCCGCACTGATGCTGGCGCTCGCCGTGCCGGCTCCGGCCCTGGCGGCCCAGGCGGAGCAGGCCGGGGGCCACACGCTGCCCGCCGACACCCGGTTCTACGTCGAGCCGGACAGCGACGCGGCGAAGCAGGCCGTCCGCGACCTGCTGGCGCACAACGTCTCCGAGGCCGCCGCGATGGCCCGGCTCGCCACCTGGCCGCAGGCCCACTGGTTCACCGGCGGCACGCCCGCCGAGGTCGAGGAGCAGACCCGCACCCTGGTCCGCCGGGCCGCCGCGACCGGTACCGTGCCGGTGCTGGTCGCCTACAACATCCCGCTGCGGGACTGCTCGCAGTACTCCAGCGGCGGCGCGCAGTCCGACGCCGAGTACCGGGACTGGATCTCCGCGCTGGCCCGCGGCATCGGCCGCAGCAAGGCGGTGGTGGTGGTCGAGCCCGACGGCCTGGCCAACCTGCCGTCCGACTGCTCGCCGACCAGCGACCCCACCGGCGCGCTCACCGCCGGCCGGATCGCCGACCTGCGGTACGCGGTCGACGCCCTGGCGCAGCAGCCCAACAGCGTGGTCTACCTGGACGCGGGCAACAGCCGCTGGCACGGCGTCGGCGCCATCGCGCAGCGCCTGCAGCAGGCCGGCATCGAGCACGCCCAGGGCTTCTCGCTGAACGTGTCGAACTTCCTCTCCACCGACCGCTCGGACCGGTACGGCACCTGGATCTCCGACTGCCTCTGGTTCGCCACCAAGGGCCCGGAATGGGCGCGCGGGCATGCCGACTGGTGCGCCAGCCAGTACTACTCGCCCGCCGCCCCCAACGACGGGCAGCCGGGCAACGCGGTCGACGTCGAGGACCCGGCCACCTGGCACTGGACCGACGACTGGTTCCGGCAGAACGTCGGCACCCCGCCGCTGAACGAGCTCACCCACTTCGTCGTCGACACCAGCCGCAACGGCAAGGGCTCCTGGACCCCGCCGGCCGGCAAGTACGAGGGCGACCCGCAGGTCTGGTGCAACCCGCCCGGCCGCGGCATCGGCGACCGCCCGACCGCCGCCACCGGCACCCCGCTGGTCGACGCCTACCTGTGGATCAAGACCATCGGCCAGTCCGACGGCCAGTGCAACCGCAACATCCCCGGCGGCACCGTCGACCCCGAGTACGGCATCGTCGACCCGGCGGCCGGCGCCTGGTGGCCCGAGCAGGCGCTGACCCTGGTGCGCAACGCCACCCCCGCGCTGACCTTCGCGCCCTGGACCCGCCCCCGCCTCCCCGGGAGCGCCGACCAGGGTTCCTGAGCCGGGAGCTCCGACCAGGGCCTTCGGTGACGGCGCCCGGCGGCCCCCGACGCGAGTCGGAGACCGCCGGGTCGTGGGGTCGTGGGGCCGCGGGGCCGTGGGGCCGCGGGGTCAGCCGATGGTGGCCTGCGGGCCCGCGTACCGGTCGAGCAGGGCGGGCACGTCCTGCGCCGGGTCGAGGGTGTACGGGTAGTAGGAGCCCGGGGTGAAGGTGGTGCCGTTGGTCTGCTGCTTCCCGGAGCTGTTGACGACGATGCTGCCGGACTGGCTGAGCGAGGCGGCCGCGGTGTCGTTGTAGTACGGGTTGGCGACGTGGTCGTAGTAGCTGTTCTCGATCACCGTCCTGGACGCGCCGCGGGAGAGGTTGCCGTACGAGGTGATGTTCTGCAGGTGGTTGTCGTAGAGGTGGGCCAGCGCCACGTTGTCGATGCTGGGGTTGCGCTGGTTGGTGTCGTGGATCCGGTTGTGGTGGATGGTCATGCGCGCCGTGACGTTGTCCGTCCAGCCGATGCCGAAGGCCTTGTTCGCCTCGCCGAGGACGTTCCAGGAGACGGTGAGGTAGCTGGTGTCCTTCCGGCTGTCGATCAGGCCGTCGTTCATCCGCTCGATCCGGTTGTGGTCGATCCAGACGTGGTCGGCGGTGTCCATCTGGATTCCGTCGTAGTCGTACAGCTTGTCGTCCGGGTCGTCGTCCGCCATGCGGGTGTCACGGATGGTCAGGTTGCGGATGATCACGTTGTGCACGCCGGTGCCGAGGAAGAACCCGCCGTGCACGATCTCGCCCGAGGTGCCCACGCCGACGATCGTCTTGTCGGACTTCACCGGGATCTCGTAGCCGTACGGGCTGACCGTGACGGAGGCCGCCACCCTGATCACGTACGGGCTGTCGGACCCCGCGTACTTCACCAGGTCGGCGAGGTTCGTCACGGTCACCGTGCTGCCCGCCGCGCCACCGGTCGTCCCGCCGCCGGTCGCCGCGAAGCCGTCGGCCTTGTCCGACCAGGTACGGCCCGTGGTCACCGGTCGGAAGGCCCACTGCTTGTTGGTGTTGGCGGTGCAGGTCTCCTGGATGATGGGGGTGCCGTTGGTGGTGGAGGCGTTCTGGTCGCTGAGGCAGAGGCCGCTGCGGACGTTGATCACCTGGTAGGTGTTGGTGCCGCTGGGGGTGAGGGTCCACTGCTGGTTGGTCTGGCCGGTGCCGCAGCCCCACTGCTGGAGCTGGGTGCCGCTGGTGGTGGAGCCCGAGGGGACGTCGAGGCACATGTGGCTCTTGACGTTGACGAGTTGGTAGGTGTTGGTGCTGGTGGGGGTGAGGGTCCACTGCTGGTTGGTCTGGCCGGTGGCGCAGCCCCATTGCTGGAGTGGGGTGCCGCTGGTGGTGGAGCCGGCGGGGACGTCGAGGCAGAGGCCGCTCTTGGTGACGGCGAGTTGGTAGGTGCCGGGGGCGGGCAGGGCGGCGGCGTCCGCGTGGGTCGCGGACAGGCCGAGCACGGCGGCGCCGATCGCCAGCAGTACGGCGGCCAGCAGGCCGAGCGGCCGGTGGGCCCTCCGGTGCATGTTCCGGTGCATGGGGATTCCTTCCTGGTGGGTGGACAGGGTGGTCAGCCGAGCGGGTTCCAGCCGTCCGCGCCGGCCAGGTACTTCTGCGGCGTGTACGAGGCGGCCTGGGCGTCCGTCAGCTGCGGGCGGTTGGCGTTCACCCCCGCCCCGGCGCCGGTGTTGCGGTACTCGAAGTACCGGGCCTTCTGCCAGGTGCTGGACGACATGTCCGTCCAGGGCTGGGCGGTGGCGACGGTGTCCGACAGCGACGACTCCCGGTACACCACCTGCGCGTCCTGCCGCCACGGCCGGCCGAGCCGGGTGGTCCCGGCCGTCGCCCCGGTGATCGTCGAGCGGTAGAAGAGGAACCCGTACGTGCGGGCCGCGGGCGTGCTGGCCGCCGTGATCGGGCCGCCGGTGGTGCGCTTCTCGTGGATGCGGCAGGAGTCGAACACGGCGATGCCGCCGCCGTAGATGAAGTCGACGGTGCCCTCGACGTACGAGTTCACGGCGTACACCCGGGCGCTCTCGTTCACCAGGAAGGTGTCCTGGTCGCCGAGCAGCCGGACGTTGTTCAGGACCGCGCGGTCCGCGTCCAGGTACAGCGCGAGTGCCTGGTCACCGGTGTCCGAGCTGTTCTCGTCGAAGTCGTTGCTCAGCGTCAGGTTGGTCGCCGCGAAGTCGTGCCCCTGCGCGACGACCGTGGCGCTGCCCGAGGTGCCGTACGTGCCCGCGTTGCGGTTGTTGACGATCACCACCTGGTCGGGCGCCGAACCGAGGCCCTGGAGGGTGACGTACGGCTTGCTGCTCGGGATCGTGACCTGCTCGCGGTAGGTGCCCGGCTTGACCGTGATGACGGTGCGGCTGGCGTTGCCGGTCCCGACGGCGTCGATCGCCGCCTGCACGGTGGTGAAGCGGCCGGTGCCGTCCTTCGCCACCGTCGGCGTGGCGGTGGTCGCGGCCGGTCGGAAGGCCCACTGCTTGTTGGTGTTGGCGGTGCAGGTCTCCTGGATGATCGGGGTGCCGTTGGTGGTGGAGGCGTTCTGGTCGCTGAGGCAGAGGCCGCTGCGGACGTTGATCACCTGGTAGGTGTTGGTGCCGCTGGGGGTGAGGGTCCATTGCTGGTTGGTCTGGCCGGTGCCGCAGCCCCACTGTTGGAGTGGGGTGCCGCTGGTGGTGGAGCCGGCGGGGACGTCGAGGCACATGTGGCTCTTGACGTTGACGAGTTGGTAGGTGCCGGTGCTTCCTGCGGGGGTGAGGGTCCACTGCTGGTTGGTCTGGCCGGTGGCGCAGCCCCATTGCTGGAGTGGGGTGCCGCTGGTGGTGGAGCCTGAGGGGACGTCGAGGCAGAGGCCGCTCTTGGTGACGGCGAGTTGGTAGGTGCCGGGGGCGGGCAGGGCGGCGGCGTCCGCATGGGTGGCGGACAGGCCGACGGCCGTGGTGCCACCCGCGAGCAGCAGGGCGTACAGCGCGGCCGCTGATCGCCGGCGCGGGCGGGCGGCGGCGGAGGTCCCGAGCACGGGGACTCCTCTCGGTCGGGGAGACGGTGCCCGGGCGGCTCCCGGGCGCGCCACCGACCCGGTCGGGCGGTGGCACCCCTTGTAGACGGGGGCGCCGAACGGGAATGACAGGAATTTCGGAGAGTTTTTCGGCACCGCCCCTGACGGGGCCCCCGACGGGGCCTCAGACACCCGCGCTTTACTGCCGAGCAGGGCCATGCCAGGATGCGGAACCCCAGCCATCAGCGTGTCCGGTCGCCAGCGTGTCGCGGTCCCCGGCCCGTCACACCGCCACCGCCCGCCCACGCCTCCCCGGCCCGGGCGGTCGCGGCCAGGAGAACACCCAGTGCTCACGGGCAACCAGCGCGAAGCCGCACCGGACACCGTCCACCTCGTCCACGCCGCGCAGAACGGCGACGACCGCGCCCTGAACCAGCTCCTCGCCGCACACCTGCCGCTGATCTACAACGTGGTCGGCCGCTCGGTACGCCCCGCCGACGTCGACGACCTCGTCCAGGAGACGATGCTGCGCGCCGTCCGCGGCCTGCCCACCCTGCGCGAACCGGACCGCTTCCGCTCCTGGCTCGTCGCCATCGCCTACCGGCAACTCCAGGAACACGGCCGCCGCCGCATCGTCGAGACCCCGCACCACTACGAGGTCCTGGACGTCCCCGACCCCGCCACCGACTTCGCGGAGCGCAGCGTCGCCGAACTCGTCCTGTCCGCCCAGCGCCGCGACCTCGTCCGGGCCGGCCAGTGGCTGGAACCCGCCGACCGGCAGCTCCTCGCCCTCTGGTGGCAGGAGGTCTCCGGCCTGCTCACTCGCGCCGAACTCGCCGACGCGCTCGGCATCGACCAGCCGCACACCGCCGTCCGGCTGAAACGGACCAAGGCCCAACTCGAGGCCGCCCGTACCGTGGTGGCCGCCCTCGACGCCGTTCCGCGCTGCGCCGCACTCGCCGAGCTCGTCCACGACTGGGACGGCACCACCACCGGCTCCGTTCTGCGCAAGCGGTTGATCCGGCACACCCGCGCCTGCGAGGCGTGCGGCGCGCGGGCGAACGGCCTGGTCGCGCCGGAACGGCTGCTGCCCGGCCTCGGCCTGCTGCTGGTGCCGGACCACCTCGCCGACCGCCTGACCTCGCTCGCGGCCGGCGGCGGCCGCCGGGTGCTGGGCAGTCGGGTGCCGGGCGGTCGGGCGGTGGCCGGGGCCACCGCCGGTGCCGTTGCTGTCGTGGTGGCGGTGGTCCTCGCCCTCACGCCGTGGTCGGGGCCCGCACCGTCGCAGCCCGGAGCCGCCGCCCCGACCGCGTCGGCAGGACCGTCGACGGCCCCCGCCACCGCGGTCACCGGTACTCCTTCATCGGTCGGTGCGCCGCCCGCCCCGCCGTCGCCGTCCGGGTCGCCCGCGCCCGCTGCGGCGCCGGCCGGGCTGGCGGTCGCCGACCTCTACGTCGCCCCGGACGGCTCCGACACCGGTGACGGCAGCCTCGCCCGCCCGTACGCCACCCTCGGCCGCGCGGCCGCCGTCGTACGCCCCGGGCAGTCGATCGCACTGCGCGGCGGCACGTACCGGATGGCCGCGCCCGTCACCATCACCACCGCCGGGACGGACGCGCAGCGCATCACGCTGAGCAACTACCGGGACGAGCGACCCGTCCTCGACGCCTCCGCACTGCCCGCCACCGCCTGGGCGGTCACCCAGACCGGCGGGTACTGGACGGTCCAGGGGCTGGAGCTGCGCGGCTCGGCGAGCCACGCGTACGTGTGCAGCGGCTGCCGGTCCACCGTGTTCCGGCGGCTCGCCTTCCACGACAACGCGCGCTCCGGCCTGCTGCTGCGCGACGCCGGGACGAGCGGCAACGCCGTGCTGGACAGCGACTTCTACGCGAACCGCGACCCGGCCGGCGGGGCGGGAATCGGACTGGGCCTCACCTTCGGCTCGGGCGAGGGCAATGTGGTGCGCGGCTGCCGGTTCTTCCGCAACGCCACCGACGGCCTGGACCTCGGCGGGTTCACCAGCCCGGTCACCGTCGACAGCAACTGGTCGTACCGCAACGGCAACGGGTTCACCCTGGGCGGCGGCAACGGGCGCGCCGCCGTCACCCACCTGGTCCGCAACAACGCGGCCTGGGACAACACGGGCCTGGGCTTCAACGACGAGGGCAACCCCGGCGCGATCCGGCTCACCGGCAACACCGCGTACCGCAACGGCCTGGTCGGCTTCTTCCTCCCCGACGCGGCCGCCGTCACCTCGTCCGACATCGCCGCCGCCAACGGCCGCGACGCCGACCTCGGCCCCGCCGTCCGCTCCACCGGCGACACGTGGGGCGTCGGCGCCGACACCTTCACCGCCACCGACCCCGCGAGCGCCGAAGGGCCCCGCCCACCCGCCGGCGGCCTCCCGGTGACTTCCTTCCTCACCACCCGGACCGGCCGCGGCGCCACCATGACCGAACGGACCGACCAGTGACCGAGACATGGGTGATCGACGACGGCAGCCGTGTTGCCGTGTCGTCCGCAGCGGTGGGGGAGACTCTGCGGTCGAGGATCGTCAGTGGCCGGTTCGAGACGTGGCTGACCAGCACCTCCGGACGGTCGCTGGCCTTCGTGACCAACGCCGAGCGCGTGATGGTCGTGCTGTTCGAGGAGGAGGGTGATCCCGGCGAGCACGCCGTGACACCGGGGGCCGAGGGATCGAGCGGCGGGTTCGTCCTCTCCAACGGGCAGCACGACGAGTACCCGGACGAGGACACCGTGCCCCTCGCCGAGGCGCTCAGGATCGTGGCGCACGTTGTCGGCAGGGGCTCCTGGCCGGCTGACGCCCCTGTCGCGGTCGATCGCTGACGCCCGTGGACTGACGCCCGTGGACCGGGCCCGCGTGACGGATGGTCAGGCGGTTGACGGCATCGGCTGGAGGGAGTCGAGCCAGTCGAGGAGGCGGGTGCCTTCGCGGGTCATGATCTCGGGGTCGCGGAGGGCGTTGGCGAGGAGGGACATGCCCTGGTAGCCGGCGACCAGGGTGAGGGCGAGGCCGTCGGGGCCGGGGAGGCCGAGGGCGCGGAACTGGGCGGCGGACCAGTCGAGGAGGCGGCGGATCACCGCGCCGACCTCGGCGTCGAGGGTGCCGTCGGTGCGCTTGTCGAGCTCGACGGCGAGGGTGCCGGTGGGGCAGCCGTGCAGGGCGGAGCGTTCGCGCTCGCCGATCCAGCTGACGACCAGGGCCTTCAGGCGGTCGCGGGGGTCGGTGAACCGATCGAGCGTGTCGGTGAGCTGGTCGAGGTGCGCGGTGTGCTCGGAGAGGGCGGCCCGGACCAGCTCGTCCTTGGTCTTGAAGTAGTAGTAGACGTTCCCGAGCGGGACGTCGGCCTCGCGGGCGATGTCGGCGAGGGTGGTGCGTTCGACGCCCTGCTCGTGCAGGACCTTGGCGGCGGCCGCGGTGAGACGCCGGCGCTTGTGCGAGGCCTGGGTCCGTCGATCCACTGAGTTGGTCACCCAACTGACTATAGACATCCTTCGGTGGGAGCGTGCTACGGTCGAACCAAGTCAGTCAACTAACTCACTCGATCGAAGGGGACTGTGATGATCACAGTGACGGGTGCCACCGGCAACATCGGGCGGACGCTGGTCGGTCTGCTGGCAGGGGCGGGGGAGGAAGTCGTAGCGGTCTCGCGGCGGCCGCAGGCGGGAGGTGGCGCGGCGGGTGTCCGGTGGGTGCGGGCGGACGTCGGCGAGGCGGCGGGCATGGGGCCGGCGCTGGCCGGGGCGCGTGCGCTGTTCCTGGTGCTCGGCGGGGAGCTCAACCTCGGTGGTGAGAGCCCGGACGCGCTGGTGAAGGCGGCCGGCGAAGCCGGGGTGGAGCGGATCGTGCTGGTCTCCTCGCAGGCGAGCGCGACCCGCCCGGACGCTCCCTCGCACGCCCGGCTGCGGGAGTTCGAGGCGGCGGTGCGGGCGTCCGGGCGGGCGTTCACCGTCCTGCGGCCCGCCGGGTTCGCCTCCAACGCCTTCGCCTGGGCGGAGACGGTGCGCACCGGGCGGACGGCGTTCGCGCCGTTCGGCGACGTGGCGCTGCCGGTGGTCGACCCCGCGGACATCGCGGCCGTCGCGGCGGCCGCGCTGACCGAGGACGGGCATGCGGGCCGCACCTACACCCTGACCGGCCCCGCGCCGATCAGCCCGCGCGCGCAGGTCGCCGCCATCGGGGAGGCGCTGGGGGAGGAGGTCGCGTTCGTGGAGCTCTCCCGCGCGGAGGCGTCCGCGGCGATGGCCCGGTTCATGCCGGAGCAGGTCGTCACCGGCACCCTGGACATCCTCGGCGAGCCGCGGCCGGCCGAGCTGGCGGTCGGCCCGGACACGGAGGCCGTCCTCGGCCGCCCGGCGAGCCCGTTCGAGGCGTGGGTCGCGCGCAACCTGCCGGCGTTCCGCTGACCGGCGGTGCTCAGGCCTGCAGGCCCGGGCGGCTGAGGTGTGGGCGCTCAGGCCTTCAGGCCGGGGCGCCGGGGTTCAGGCGCTCAGGCCCAGGGGAGGGCGGAGCGGGTCTTCCAGTAGTGGTCGGCCGGTTCGGCGAGCGGGGCGAGATCGGCCAGGTCGTCCGGGGTGAGGGCGAGGTCGGCGGCCGCCAGGTTGGAGGCGAGCTGCCCGGTGGTGGCCGCGCCGGAGAGCACCAGGTCGGCCCACGGCCGGGCGGCCGCGGCGGCGAGCGCGAGCGCGTCGCAGGTGGTCCCGGTGCGGGCGGCGACGGCGCGCAGCGCGGCGGTGTCGGGGCCGGTGGCGTTGCGGTCGGCGAGGCGGCCGTTGGCCATGCCCTCCTTGACGACGACCAGCATGCCGCGGGCGCTCGCCTCGGCGAGCGCGGGTCCGGCGGAGGTCTCCAGGACGTTCCAGGTGGACTGGACGGCGGTGAAGAGGGGCCGGCCGTCGACCGTGACGTCCAGTGCGGCCAGGATCGCCGCCGCCTGCGCCGGACCGCTGGTGGAGAGCCCCACCCGGACGCCCTCCGCGGCCAGCGCGGCGAGGCGCCCGTGCAGGACCGGGTCGGTGAGCGCCGGACTGTCCGGGGTGACGGAGTGCACCAGGTAGATGTCGGGCAGCCGGCCGAGGGTGGCCCGGGTCTCGGCGATCTGGCGGTCGAACACCGCCACCGAGTGCTCCTTCACCTCGTGCACCGGCACCCCGGAGGCGCGCCAGTCGGCGGTGTAGGTGTAGCCCCACTTGCTGCCGACCGTGCACTGCGCCGCGGCGTCCGGCCGGGCGGCCAGCCATCCGCCGAGGAACTCCTCGGCGCGCCCGTACGAGCGGGCGGTGTCCAGGTACCGCACGCCGGCGGCGTACGCGGCGTCGAGCAGCTCGTGGGTCCGCTCGCGGAGGGCGTCGACGGTGCGGTCGGCCGGCAGGTCCCGGTCGCGGCCGAGCGTGATGTACCCGGGCCGTCCGACCGCGGCCGTGCCCAGGCCGTACCGGGCGACGGACGGGCGGGGATCGGCGGTCGGTGCGTGCGACATGAGCGGCCCTCGGTGACGGTGACGGCGGTGCGGACGGGGCCGTGGTGGCCCCGTCCGCACCCTATCCGTCCTGTTCCGGGCGGTGGACGGCACCCGCCGGGGGCCCGTCCGGGCCGGGCGGCGCGGGCCGGGGACGTATCCGGCCGGGCGGTGGCTGCGTCAGGCCGCCGCGGCGATCGGGTCGTCGGGCGCCGTGCCGCGCGCCCGGGCGTGCCGGGAGGGCAGCTGGAGCAGGCGACAGCCGTGCAGGTCCAGGACCCGCAGGACCGAGGCCGTCTGCTCGGCGCGCAGGCCGAACACGTACAGCCCGGGGACCAGGACCGCCGTGATCCAGCCGGCGGCGACGGCGCGCAGCAGGGCGTCCAGGGCCGGGAGGCCGTCGGCGACGCGCAGGCCGTTGTCGATGTGCAGCTGCGGTTCGGGCAGCCCGTGGTCGGCGGCGAGGGAGTCCAGGGCCCAGCGCTGGCACTCCATCCCGGTCGGGTCGAAGGGGTAGGAGCGGAGGTAGGCCGCCGTACGGGGCTGCTGTCCGGCGTCGCCGGCTCGCTCGAATGCGTCCATCGATGCCACCTGCCTGATCTCGGGGCCGCCGGGCTGCGGCGGCACGTCCAGCAGACCGCGCGGATCACTGGGGGTTCAATTGCGGGCGCTACCTATTCGCACCCCCAGTCGCGCGCAGCGCCCGGCCGGGCACCCACGGTGGGCGCCCGGCCGGGTTCCGGATCGGGTCCGGTCAGGTCTTGTTCCCCGGGATCAGGTCCACTGGTCGGCGGGCTTGACGCCGGGGACGGGCTTGCCGATCAGGGCCAGCGGGACGAAGAAGTTCACCTGGCCGATGGCGAGGGTGAGGGTGGTCAGCGCCTTGGGGTCGTAGTGCTCGGCGGCCTCGGCGTACAGCTCGTCGGAGACCCGCTCGCCCTGCGGGTTGGGCGTGAGCACGGCCTCGACCAGGGCGAAGGCGACCCGCTCGGCGGGGGTGAAGTACGGCGCGGACCGCCAGGTGGCGACCGCGTCGAGGCGCTCCTCGCTCTCGCCGGCCTTGCGGAGGAGCCCGGTGTGCAGGGCGGTGAGGTAGGTGCTGCCGACGATCTGCCCGGCCCGGAGCTGGACCAGGCCGATGGTGGTGCGCGGGACGGAGCGGTTGCCGGTGGCGCGGAACAGCCAGCCGGAGAGCTCCTCCAGCTCGGGGACCTGGGCGATCGGGTCGGACATCCGGGAGCGCGGCGCGGTGGTCATGGGGTGGTCCTCTCGGGGGTTCCGTTCGTTGCTGTCACTGCACCGACGGATCCCGGCCCGGCGATGTGACAGCCGGGCGCGGGTTTCTCCGGAAACTTCTCGAGGACGGGGTTCGGCTCAGGCCAGGCCAGGTCAGGTCAGGCCAGGGCGGTGGCGAGGAGTTCGGCGGTGCGGGCGACCAGGGGTTCGTCGGCGGGGGCGGTGGGGTCGTGCTTGGTGGAGAGGACCACCAGCACGATCGGCGCGCGGCCGGGCGGCCAGGTGAGGCCGGCGTCGTTGGTGGTGCCGTAGCTGCCGGTGCCGGTCTTGTCGGCGAGGGTCCAGTCCGCGGGGAGCCCGGCGCGGAAGCGGCGGGTGCTGGTGGTGTTGGCCAGCAGCCAGCCGGTGAGGCGTTCCCGGTCCGGTGGGGTGAGGGCGTTGCCGAGGGTGAGGCGGGCGTAGGTGCGGGCGAGGGCGCGGGGGCTCGACGTGTCGGTGACCCGGTCCGGTTCGGCCGTGTTGAGGTCGGGTTCCCAGCGGTCGAGGCGGGTGACCGGGTCGCCGAGGGAGCGGCAGAAGCGGGTCACGGCGGTCGGGCCGCCGAGCTCGCGCAGCAGCAGGTTGGCCGCGCCGTTGTCGCTGTGGGTGATGGCGGCGGCGCACAGGTCGGCGACGGTCATGCCGTGGGCGAGGTTCTCCGGCAGGCCGGTGATCGGGGCGTAGCCGGACTTGGTGACGTACTTCTCGGTGTAGCGGATCACCTTGGCGAGGTAGCCGCCGTCGTGGTCGAGGTCCCGCAGGACGGCGGCCACGGCGATCGTCTTGAAGGTCGAGCAGTACGGGAACAGCTCGTCCGCCCGGTGGCGCACCGTCCGGCCCGTGCCGGTGTCGTACGCGAAGACGCCGAGCCGGGCGGCGTGTTCCTGTTCGAGGGCGCGCAGCTCCTCGCCGAGGTCGGGGACGCTGCCCCGGCCGTGGGCGGCGGCGCTGCCGCTGCCGAGGGGGAGTGCGACGGCGAGGGCCGTCGCCGCGGCTCCGGTGAGCAGCCCGCGCCTGTTCGGACGCACAGTCATGTCTTCCTCCGTTTCCGGTGGTTGACCGGACGGCCGACCGTCCGGTCCCTCCTATCCCAACACGCGGTTCGGGCCCGAATGGTTACGGGGATCGGACATGATGGCCCCATGGCCGATGAAACGATCACTCCGCGCACCATCGCCGACCGCCACCTCGACCGGGTGGCCGCCCATGATCCGCTGGAGGCCGCCTGGTTGGGTCTGCACCCGGGTGACGACAGGCAACCGGGCCTCTCCCCGGAGGGATTCGAGGCACACGCCGACACCGTCCGGGGCACCCTCGCGGAGCTCGACGCCGCCACCGCTGCCACCGCCGTCGGAGCGGCCTGGACGGACCCCGCCGACCGGCGCTGCGAGCGGCTGCTCCGGGACCGCCTCAGCGCCGAACTCGCCCTGCACGAAAGCGGGGAGAACTTCCGTCAGCTGCGCACCATCGGTGCCCACGTGCACCAGGTGCGGGACATCTTCACCTACATGCCGACCGAGACGGACGAGCAGTGGGTGGCGGTGGCCGGTCGGCTCCGCAACCTGCCCGCCGCGCTCGACGGCTACCGTGCCACCCTCACCGAGGGGATTGCCCGCGGGCTGCTCGCGGCCCCGCGCCAGGCGGCCGCGGTGGCCGACCAGCTCACCGCCTGGACGGGGGAAGCGACCGGCGGCGCAGGCTGGTTCGCCGACTTCGTCGCACCCGGGCCCGAGCGGCTGCGCACCGAGCTGGATGGTACCGCCCGGCAGGCCACCGCCGCGGTCGCCGGCTTCCGCGACTGGCTGCGGAACACCTACGCGCCGGCCGCGGCCGCAGCGGGTGTCCCGGACGCCGTCGGCCGGGAGCGCTACCGCCTCGCGGTCCGCCACAGCGCCGGCGCCGACCCCGACCTGGACGAGGCGTACGCCTGGGCCTGGAGCGAGTTCCACCGCACGGCCGCGGAGATGCGGACCGAGGCGCAGCGCGTCCTGCCCGGGGCGGGGGTCATGGAGGCGGTGGACCACCTGGAACGGCACGGCCACACCGTGCACGGCGAGGAGGCGGTCCGGGACTGGCTCCAGCAGGTGATGGACCGGGCGATCACCGCGCTCGACGGCACCCACTTCGACATCGCCGGGCCGCTGCGCAGGGTGGAATCCCGGACAGCACCCCCCGGGACCGCCGCCGCGCCCTACTACACCGGCCCCAGCCTGGACTTCAGCCGCCCCGGCCGTACCTACCTGCCCACCCTCGGCCGGACCGCCTTCCCGACCTGGCAGCTCGTCACGACCTGGTACCACGAGGGCGTTCCCGGCCACCACCTGCAGCTCGCCCAGTGGGTGGCGCTCGCCGACCGGCTCAGCCGGTACCAGACCACCCTGGGCACGGTCAGCGCCAACATCGAAGGCTGGGCGCTGTACGCGGAACGGCTCATGGACGAACTGGGCTTCTTCGAGGACCCCGCCCACCGCCTCGGCTTCCTCGACCAGCAGATGCTGCGCACGATCCGGGTGATCGTCGACATCGGCATGCACCTCGGCCTGCGGATCCCCGCCGACGCCGGCTTCCACCCCGGCGAGCGGTGGACCCCCGAACTGGCCACCGCGTTCATGGCCGAGTTCAACGGCAGTCCGGCCCAGCTGCGGGAGAGCGAGATCGTCCGGTACCTCGGCTGGCCGGGCCAGGCGATCGGCTACAAGCTCGGCGAACGCGCCTGGCTGCGGGGACGGGAGAGCGCCCGCCGTCGGCAGGGGGCCGCGTTCGACCTCAAGGCCTGGCACATGGGCGCGCTCGGCCAGGGGTCGCTCGGCCTGGACGACCTGGTCGACCAGCTCGCCGAGATCGCGTAGGACACCGCCGCGCCGGGGTGCGCCCCCGGCTCGGAGGGGGTGTCAGGTCAGGGCGGGGAGGAAGCCGCCGCGGGAGGTGCCGGAGCGGAGCAGGTGCGTCCAGTCGAGGGACTCGGGCAGGGCGTCGAGGGAGAGGACCACGGCGCCGCCGGCCCGCTCGGCGTCCTCGCACCAGTCGGCGAGGTCGGCCGGCAGTCCCTGATGCCCGTCGACGACCGGCGCGACCATCGCGGGGATGACGATGCCGGCGTCGCCCGGACCGTCGACGACGCAGAGGGTGAGCTTGGGAACGATGCTCCACCCCTCGCAGTGGGGCACCTCGCCGTCGGCGACGGCCAGGACCGGCAGGTCGTCGTGGACGGGGGCGGCGGCCAGCAGCAGCGCGGGGACGGTGCCGCGGACGAACAGGGTCTGCTCGGGAGGGAGAAGCATCTGCCCACTCTCGCAGGTCACCGCGTACGACGGAACGGTGGGTTCCGATCGGTCGGGCAGGAGGCGGCGCCGGGCCGTTCGGCGTGGTGGCCGGGGACGGCCGCCCGGTGCTGGCACGATCGCGGGGACGAGAGGGTGAGGGATGTGCCACTACTGCGGGTGTCGTGAGATCCCGCTGATCAAGGAGTTCATCGCCGAGCACGCGTCCGTCACCGACCTGGCCGGCGCCGCGGTCCGGGCGCTCGACGCGGGCGACGTGGCCGGGGCCCGCCGGCTGGTCGTGCCGATGGCCGAGCAGCTGCGCCGGCACTGGGCCGGCGAGGAGCAGGGCCTGTTCGCGGTCATGCACGAGAACCCCGAGTACGCGGCCTACATCGACGACCTGGTCCGCGAGCACCGCGAGCTCGCCGACTTCCTGGCCGGCCTCGACCTGGAATCGGCCGAGCAGCGGGCCGAGTTCGTCCGCTCGACGGCCGAACTGGAGCACCACATCGCCAAGGAGGAGGACGGCCTCTTCCCCGCCGCGCTGACCGAACTCACCGGCGAGCAGTGGAACACGGCCATGGCCGCCTGGCAGACGAACGCCTTCGCCGGGGGCGGGCCGGTCAGTGGCGACGCAGCGCGATGAGCCGGTAGAGCGGATCCGGGCGGGCGGTCTCCTGGTCGGGCAGGGCGGCCAGGCGGCGGCGGACCTCCGCGACCTCCACCGGGGAGGCGTGGTTGCAGCAGGGCACGTGGCCGCGGTCGAGCGCCGCGAGCAGGCCGCGCGGGCTGCGCCCCTGCCCGGTGCCGGGGAAGACGGTCTCGTCGGCCAACCGCAGCCCGAGGCCGGCCGCCCGCTCGATCAGCAGCGGGGCGTGGTCGGGCAGCCGGGACGCGTACCGCAGACGGAGGGGCCCGGTCAGCCGGGCGAGGTCGCTGTCCTCGGCGAAGTAGGCGTCGTCCTTGTCGACGGTGGTGACCAGCACCCCGCCGGGGCGCAGCACCCGGGCCGCCTCGGCGAGCACCGGGAGCGGGTCGGGCAGGAGGTGGAGCAGCCACACGGTCACCACCGCGTCCACGCCGCCGGGGGCCAGCGGCAGGCGGGTGGCGTCGGCCCGGACCAGCCCGCCCGGCAGACGGCGGGCGGCCGCGGCGAGCATCCCGGGTGAGCGGTCGACGCCGATGACGGTCCGTCCGGGTCGCCGCAGTCGGCGGGTGACGATGCCGGTGCCGCAGGCCAGGTCGAGCACGGTGCGGGCGCCGGGCGGCAGCAGGCGCTCCACCGCCGCGGCGGCGGCCTCGGCGCGCGGCTCGCCGCCGCGGGTGGCGTCGTAGGTCCGGGCCTCGTGGTCGTAGTCGAGCATCGGGCTCCTCTCGGGGCATCGGGCGGGGGTCGGGCGCCCCCGGGACGTTCGGCGGGCACCGGGCGCTGGGGACGTAGAGCGGGACCGGGGGCCTCAGCCGGTCGGCCGGAGGTCGGGGCGGGCCGCCGTGAGGTGCCCGACGGCGCAGGCGCGGACGTGCCGGCTGGGGTCCTCGCACAGGGTGCGGACCAGGTCGAGGGCGTCCGGGGTGCCGAGGAGGACGAAGGACCGGGCCGCCTGGGCGCGGACCCGCGGGTCGGGGGAGCGGCTCGCCTCGATCAGGCGGCGCAGCGGGTCGCGCTGGTTCTGGGGGCCGAGCCGGCCCTCCAGCCAGGCGGCCGCGATCCGCGCCTGCACGGAGGAGAAGGCGAGGGACCTCAGGGTGGAGTCGGCCCGGTCCGGGGCGACCCGCAGGGTCCTCAGGATCCCGCGGGTGGCGACCTGACGGACCCTTCGGTCCGGGGTGGTGGCCACGACGTGGGCCAGCGCGTCGAGCAGGTCGGGGTCGGCGCGTTCGGCGAGAGGCCGGACGAGTGCCGTCCGGCTCGCGCCGGACAGCAGGGCGGTGGTGACCAGGGCGGTGGCCCGCGGGTCGCGGCAGCGGGCGAGGGCGTCCAGGGCGATGCGGTGGGTTCTGCGGTGGCGGGCGGCCACCAGGAAGTGCTCGACGGCGAGTTCGGGGTCGAGCCGTCCGATGGTGTCGAGCAGGTCGGGCCGCAGCCAGGACCGCCGGGGTTCGAGGCGGTCCAGCACCTCGACGAGGACCGGGACGGCCGACCGGGCGCGGAGCCCGAGCAGTGCGGACAGGACGGCCATCATGATCGGACCGTCGGCACGGGCCGCCACCGCCGTCAGCCCCGGTATCGCCTCGGCCATCCGCAGCCGCGCGGCGAGCTGGGCGGCCCGGGTCGGGTCGGCGCTCGGGTCGTCCAGGACGGCGAGGACCGCCCGCCGAAGCGCCTCGGTCCCGCCGATCGCCTCGATCGCCCGCTCGGCGCGGATCTGGCCGTGGCCGTCGTCCGTCCGGCCGAGCGACGCGGTGAGCGCCGGGAGGCAGGACGCGTCGCCGAGCCGGCCCAACGCGTCCAGGACCTTGTGGCGGGGCCGGCCGGCCACAGCGCCGGGACGATGCCGGTGGTCATCGTCGGAGAGCCGGCCGACCAGGCGCGCCGTCAGGTCCGCGCCGGGCACGGGCGCCGGGTCGGTGGCGGCCAGGCCGAGCAGCTTCCCGGCGGAGGCGAGGTCGTGGCGCAGGACGGCGGCCCGGGCGCGTTCGTCGTCCACGCCGCGCAGGGCGTGGGCGGCGGCGCAGCGTACCGCCGCGTCGGGGTGGTCGGCGACGCGGAGCAGGAGTTCGAGGTCGGCGGCGGCGAGCGAGGCACGCAAGGCGTACTTGACGCCGCTGCGCTCCGCGTAGCCGGCCTGCGGGTCGTCGGCGGTCGGACGCAGCCGCTCCCAGGCCGCGATCAGCGGTTCGACGGCCGCGGCCGAGCGGGCGTGCGGGAGCATGCCGACGGCGTACCACCAGGTCTCCGGGTCAGCGCTGTCCAGATCGCCGATCAGCTTGGCGACGGTGGCCCTGTCCGGTCGGCCTTCGCGGTTGAGATCCGTCCAGACGCGGTCGCTCGATCTCTCCTGCGGGGTCTGCGGCAGCCTGCCGGACACGGCGCGGACGCACTCGTCGATGAGGTGCGCGCGGCGCGCGGCGGCTGCCGGGAAGCGGTGGCGGCCGCTGACGTGCCGGTGGGTGGCCTCGGCGGCGGAGACCACAGCCCGGGTGAAGCCGGCGGCCACCAGGCGCTCCCGCGTCCAGCCGTCGTGGCGGATCAGCCCGTAGACGTGGACGGCGGCTACCGCGACCGGGTCCTCGGTGCGGGCGGCGACCCCGGCGGCGGCCTCGTCCAGGTGGTCGACGAGCAGGGTGGGCCGGTCGCTGTACGGGAGCAGCCGGCCGTCGAGCTGCCGGTGGACGAAGGCCCGGATGCCAGAGGTTCGCATGCGGGCATTGAAACAGAGCGGCCCACCCGGCGCGGCCGGTTTTCCCCGGCCGCGTGACGTAGCGTCGGATCGTGCACACCTGGCTCTCCGAACGCCGCCGCTCCACGGTGAGCACCGCCGTCGCGGTCTGCGCGGCCGTGCTGCTGCTGGTCCTCGACGTCGACGCGGGCGCGCTGTCGGCCGCGGACTCGGGTGTGCTGGTGCTGTTCTGCTACCTCGCCACCTACCTGGGCACCACGCTGACGGCCTTTCTGACCGCGTCACCCGCCCAGGTGCGGAGCTGGGCCCGGCGGGAGAGCCGGGGCACGGTGCTGCAGCGCTACCTGCTGGGAGGTGCCCCCGGGCCGGGGGTGTCGGTGTTCATCGCGGCCGCCGCACTGGTGGTGGCGATGCTGTGGCTGCCGGGGCACCTGGGTTCGGCGCTGGGGGACCGGGCGCTGCGCGCGGTGGTGGCGCTCGGCCTGGTGGCGGTGGCCTGGGTGTGCGTGGCGGTGTCCTTCGCGGTGTCCTTCCAGGCCGACAACCTGGTGGAGGACGAGCGGGCCCTGGAGTTCCCGGGCGAGGGCGCCTCCGGCTGGTCCGACTACATGTACTTCGCCCTGTCGGTGATGACCACCTTCGGCACCACGGACGTGGACGTGCGGTCGCGGGAGATGCGGCGCACGGTCGCCGCCAACGCGGTGATCGCGTTCGTCTTCAACACCGTCACGGTCGCCTCGCTGGTCTCCGCGCTCGGCGCGTAGGGGCGTTGTCGTACCCCGCCGTTAAGGTCGGGTACGACCGGGCAGGAAGCCTGGGATTCTCACGGGGGGTGCTGTGGGCGACAACGACCTGCGCGCGTACGGAGTCGAGCTGTTCGACCGGTGGACGGCGCTGTGGAACGGCGACCTGGCGATGGCCGAGGCCGTGATGGCACCGGAGTTCGTGCTGAGGTACGCGCAGGCGGGCACCGAGGCGTTCGACGAGGTGCGGACGCCGAAGCAGCTCGCCGCGGTCGTCGAGGCCTGGCACGGGACGCGTACCGGGCTGGTCTTCGCGGCGGAGGGCACGGCCGTGGTGGATCTCTCCCCGGTCGGCGGCGCGCCCGCCGGGTCGGTCGCGCGGCCGTACCTGGCGACCTTCGCCACGGAGGACGGCGGGAAGGTCGCCAGGAGCGGCATCGACATGTTCCGGGTCGAGGGCGGCCGGATCGTCGAGGTCTGGTCCGTGTCCTCCGGCGCCGCCGGGCGGACGTTCTACCGCTGACGGGTCAGCGCAGCCGCTCCAGCACCCAGGCCGGGTCCGGGTTGGTGTGGGCGCCGCCCGCCACCACGACGGTCGGCACCGTCTCGTTGCCGTCGTTGACGGCCCGGACCGCCGCCGCCCCGGCCGGGTCGCGCCAGATGTTCACCCAGTGCGCCCGGCCGGCCCGGCGGCCCAACCGGAGGCGCAGCCGCAGGCAGTACGCGCAGCCCGGCCGCCAGTAGACGACCGGCCGGCCGTCGGCCGCGCTGCGCCGCTGCGCCTCCTCCGCGCCGACCGAGCGGGGGAAGGCCAGCGGCGAGGTCACGGCGGCGAGCAGGAGGAACACCGCCAGGAGCACGGTGGCGTCGGCCGGCGATCCGTCGCGCAGACGTCCGGCCGTCAGGGCCGCACCGCAGAGCACCAGCAGGGCCGGCAGGATCCAGACACGCGTCATGGTGTCGGAGCGTACGTGACCACCGGTCGGCCCCGGTCGGGGAGGTCCCGCCGTGGTGGCACGCCCACGGTCCGAGGTCGGACTCCCGCCCGTGGCGGAGCAGCGGGAGATCGGCGCTGTGGGAGCATGCCGGGCATGGGTGGGGGAGAGCGGGCGCCGTACTTCGTGGTGCGGGAGGGGTACGCGTACTACCGGGGTCCGGTGGCGGAGGCCGGGTACCACCGGCACGCGGCGTTCCAGGTGGCGGTCGCGGAGGCGGGCGAGGTCGCGATGGCGGACGCGGCGGGGCAGTGGCTGCGGGCCCCGGTGCTGGTGGTGCCGCCGATGGTGCGGCACCGGCTGGCGGCGATCGGGGCGGCCCGGATGTTCTTCGTGGACCCGCACTGCGCGTTCGCGGACCGGCTGCGGTCCCGGTGCGGGGCCGGGATCACGGCGGTGCCGGAGCTGGCGGGCCTGGCGGAGGACGAGCTGCGGCGCCTCGGCGGCGACCGGTCGGGCGCGGTGGACGCCCGGCTGCGCGCGGCGCTCGCGGAGCTGACCGAGCGGCAGCTGCCGCTGCCGGTGCTGGCCGCCCGGGTCGGGCTGTCGCCGCAGCGGCTGCGGGCGCTGGCCGGGCAGCAGCTCGGCATGCCGCTGGCCCGCTGGCGGATCTGGCAGCGGCTGGTGCGCTCGGCCCGGGCGCTCGGCGAGGGCCAGTCGCTCGCCGAGGCCGCGCTGACCGGCGGGTTCGCCGACCAGGCCCATTTCAGCCGCCAGTTGCGGGAGATGATGGGCCTGACCCCGTCGGCGGTGCTGCCGCTGCTGCGGGCGTCAGCCGCGGCGGGCGGTGTACACGGAGATCGAGCCGGTGAGGGTGGGGACGAGTTCGGCCTCGCGGACGGTGGTGAAGCCGGCCCCGGCGATCAGGTCGGGTAGCACGCCCTCGGCGTTCGGCTGCGTGTTGGCCCGCCCGTCGGCGTACTGGACACCGAGGAAGGCGAGCCGCATCGCGCGGGTGCGCTGCAGCCCGTAGTCGGCGATCACCAGCCGTCCGCCGGGGCGGAGCAGGGCGAACATCTGGGCCAGGATCGCCCGCTTCATCGCGGGCGGGCACTGGTGCAGGACGAGCGAGGAGACCGCGGTGTCGGCGGTGCCGGCGCCGAGGAGGTCGGCGGCCGCGTCGCCCAGGCCGACCCGCCAGTCGACGGTGCCGGCGGCCGGTTCCTTGCGGCGGGCGAGGGCGAGCACCTCGGGGTCGGGGTCGAGGCCGACGATCCGGGCGCGCGGTTCGATCCGGGCGAGCAGCAGGGCGAGCGAGCCGGTGCCGCAGCCGATGTCGACGATCGTCTCGTCGGGGCGCGGCGCGATGTGCATGGCGGCGAGGCTGCGCCAGAGGCGTTCGCGGGTGAGGGTGCCGATCACCGTGTCGTAGTGGCGGGTGGGGGCGAAGCGGCCGAGCGCGGGGGTGAAGCCGGTTGTCGTCATGCCGGAAGTCTCGGCCGGGCGGGCACCCCGCGTCTTGAACGAACCGCTCGTGCTGCCCCGGGCCGCGGGCAGCTGTCCGGATCGTCCGGTTCCTGGGGCGAAATGTTCAGACAACTTGAGGCGTTCGCTTTCCGTACAGCGAGCTGTCACGAGCGGTCCGCCGATCGGTACCCCGCAGGCGCTGTCCTAGGTGGCACCGCTCACCCACCCTCGTGACATGCAAAGGTCGATTGCATCCATGGCTGATCTGAACCGTCGTCGCTTCTTCCAACTCGCCGGTGCCACCGTCGCGTTCTCCGCGCTGTCGCAGAGCATCGCGCGGGCCGAGGCGATCGCCCCGGCCGGGGTCACCGGCACGATCCAGGACGTCGAGCACATCGTCGTGCTGATGCAGGAGAACCGCTCCTTCGACCACTACTTCGGCGCGATGAAGGGCGTCCGCGGCTTCGGCGACCCCCGACCGGTGACCCAGCCCAGCGGCAAGCCGGTCTGGTACCAGAAGGACAGCGGCAACAAGGAGATCCTGCCGTTCCGGCCGCAGGTCAACGACCTGGGCATGCAGTTCATCCAGGACCTGAACCACGACTGGGCGGGCGGCCACAAGGCCTTCAACAACGGCAAGTACGACCAGTGGGTGCCCGCCAAGACCGCCACCACCATGGCGTACCTCACCCGGGACGACATCCCGTTCCACTACGCGCTCGCGGACGCGTTCACCATCTGCGACGCCTACCACTGCTCGTTCATCGGCTCGACCGACCCGAACCGCTACTACATGTGGACGGGCTACACCGGCAACGACGGTGTGGGCGGCGGCCCGGTGCTGGGCAACCAGGAGGCCGGCTACGGGTGGATGACCTACCCGGAGCGGCTGGAGCAGGCCGGCGTCTCGTGGAAGATCTACCAGGACATCGGCGACGGGCTGAACGCCGCGGGCTCCTGGGGCTGGATCAACGACGCGTACCGCGGCAACTACGGCGACAACTCGCTGCTGTACTTCAACACCTACCGCAACGCGCAGCCCGGCAGCGCCCTGTACGAGAAGGCGCGGACGGGGACCAACGCGAAGGCGGGCGAGGGTCTGTTCGACATCCTGCGGCGTGACGTGCAGGCCGGGACGCTGCCGAAGATCTCCTGGATCGCGGCGCCGGAGGCGTTCACCGAGCACCCGAACTG
>NZ_JBICYJ010000047.1:0-65032 GCF_043200835.1 Kitasatospora sp. NPDC048365 | reverse complement strand
CCCACCCCCACCCAACCACCCACACACCCCCCCCCCCCCCCCCCCGCCCCTCTAGTCCCCCCCCCCCCCCCCCCCGGCGCCGCCCCCCCCCCCCCCCCCCCCCCCCCCGCCACCCGTCACCCCGTGTCAGGAGGTGGTGACGGCGACGTCGTCGATCAGGAAGCTGGTCTGCAGGGAGGAGTCCTCCGTGCCCAGGAACTTGACGGTGACGGTCTTGCCCTTGAAGGCCGACAGGTCGAGCGTGCGCTGGACGTAGCCGGTGGTGGCGTTGGCGTTGGAGTACGTGGCCAGGGTGGTCGTGGTGGTGCCGTCGACGACCTGGACCTTGAGGGTGTCGTACGCCGTGGTGCCGGTCTCCGCGGTGGAGATGCGGTTCCAGAAGGTGAGCTTCGGCGCGGTGGCGGTGGCGGGGACGGCCACCGACTGGGACAGCGTGTCGGTGTGGGCGGAGCCGTAGCCGTCCAGCCAGGCGTAGTACGTGCCGCCGTGGGGGGCCGCGTTGGCGCTGTTGGTGACGACGCCCGAGCTGGAGGTCCACGAGGTGGCACCGGACTCGAAGCCGGGGTTGGCCAGCAGGTTGCCGCCCGGGGTCGGGGTGGGCGTCGGGGTCGGGGTCGGGGTGGCGCCGCCGCAGGTGGTGGCGGTCGGGGCGACGCTGACCGCGCCCCAGGCCTTCTCCACCGCGGAGCACTGGGTGGAGCCCGCGCCGTACAGGTCCTTGGCCGCCTTGATGGTCGCGGTCCGGGCACCCGGGTAGTCGGTGTTGGAGGTCATGTAGGTCGACAGCGCGCGGTACCAGATCTTGGTGGCCGCGTCGTTGCCGAGACCGGCGACGGAGGAGCCGTCACAGGTCGGGCTGTTGCCCCACTGCGACTGGCCGGAGCCGACCGCGAGCAGGTAGAAGAAGTGGTTGCCGACGCCCGAGGAGTAGTGCGGGTTGAGGTTCTTGACCGTGCTGGACCAGCACTTGGCCGACTTGCCGTCCTTGCTCGGGTCGTCCATCCACCGCAGCGGGGTGCCGTTGCCGTTGATGTTGATCTTCTCGCCGATGAGGTAGTCCGGGGCGTCCGCCGCGATGTTCGCGTTGAACTCCACCATGGTGCCCATGATGTCCGAGCTGGCCTCGTTCAGGCCGCCCGCGTCGCCGGTGTACACCAGGCCCGCGGTGGCGGCGGTGACGCCGTGGGTCATCTCGTGGCCCGCCACGTCGACCTCGGTGAACGGGTTGGCGCCGGTGTCGCCGTCGCCGTAGATCATCGAGAAGCTGTCGTCGTCCCAGCCGGCGTTGCCGTAGTTGGTGCCGTAGTGGACGAAGGAGCGGGCGCCGACACCGTCGTTGCGGATGCCGTTGCGGCCCAGCACGTTCTTGTAGAAGTCCCAGGTGGCCTGGATGCCGTAGTGGGCGTCGACGGCGACGGTGGCGCGGTCGCTCAGCGCGCCGCTGCCCCACGCGTTGTCGGTGTCGGTGAAGGCCGCGCCCCAGCCCGCCGGCGGCGAGTCGTTGGTCGCGGTCAGGTTCTTCGCGTCACGGGTCTCGCCGTTGCCGCGGTTGGCGTCGGTCAGGGTGTAGCTGGTGCCCGAGCCGCTGGTGGACAGGTTCACCTGGCCGACCATGTAGCCCTTGCCGGTGCCGGAGGCGGCGACCGAGGTGAGGGTGTTGGCGGTGGTGCCGCCGGTGCCGCCCTTGGCCTTCACGCCTTCGGGGAGGAACGCCGAGTAGGTGTCCCAGGTGGAGCCGATCGCGCCGGTCCGGGCGTCCACCAGGACGTGCAGGTGGCTGGGGGCCTGGTCCGGGCCGGTGCCGTCGACGACGACCTCCCAGACCAGCTTGGCGGTGTCGCCGAGCGCGTCCACCTTCAGGGTGGCCGCGGCCTTGCTCTGCTTGCCGGTGAAGAGCCGGGTCGCCGCGGCGACCGCCTGCCGATCGGTGATCGAGGGGGTCACCGAGAGGCTGAGCGGGGTCTGCAGGCTGAGCGTGGCGGTGTCCAGCGAGCCGCCGGGGGCGGAGTGGACGATGACGTCACCGCCGAGGACCGGGAGGCCCTGGTAGGTGCGGTCGAAGTGGACGTGCCGGGTGCCGTCGACGTCGACCTGGACGCCCTTGGCGCGGAACGCGTCGTGCGCGCCGGCCCGGACCGCCTGGGGGTGGGCGGAGACCTGGGCGGTGGCGTCCTGCAGCGCCTGGGTCTCGGAGACCTTGGGCTGCGCGGCCGGGGTGACCGGGGCCGCGTGCGCGGTGATGCCCGCGCCGGCTATCACGAGGGTGCTGACCGCGAGGGTCAGCGAGCCCGTCAGAAAGGGTCGCTTCATGGGGCGGCAGCCTGCCGGGCCCGCGCCGTGGCGGTCTATGCATGACAACTCTGTTTAATCAACAGGTCAGACGTCTTTACACTGGCAAGGCCCCGGCGGTGGACGAAGTACCGTTCGCACGACGCGATTTCGGCGATCACCTGACGACCCGTACATTACTCACCAGTACGTCATTGTGTGACGCGGCTCACACCGCCGGAACGGCCCTCCCGGGTTTGAACGCCGTTCCAGCGGCATCGGCGGAGCGTCAGAAGTCGCGCAGCCGGCCGAAGGGCACGATCGCCACCCAACTGCCCTTCTGCACCTGGTAGATCGACGCGACCTGGTTCCGGGTGTCGCCGAACTCGTCGAACGAGACGTCGCCGGTGACGCCGAAGAAGGAGACCTCCTGCATCGCCTCCACCACGGCCTTGCGCAGGTCGGCGCCGGTCAGGTCCTGCCCGTCCTTGCCCTGCCGGGCCTTGCCGACCGCCTCGATCAGCGCCCAGGTGGAGTCGTAGGCGTAGGGGCCGAACGGGCCGGGCTCCTCCTTGTGGCCGGCGGCGTGGTAGGCGTCGAGATAGCCGTACGCCGAGGCCAGCCCCTCCACCGAGACGCCCGGCTGGCTGGAGAGGTCGCCGGTGGCGGCCGCACCGGCCGCCTTCAGGTACCCGTCGGTGTGCAGGCCGTCGCCGCCGGCCACCGGCGCCTTCACCCCGGCCGCCTTGAGCGCGACGGCCAGCGGGCCGCCCTCCGGGTGCTCACCGCCGTAGTAGACGACGTCGACCTTGGCGGCCGCGATCTGCTGGGCGATCCTGGTGAAGTCCGTGGTGCCCTGCTCGATCGTGGCCCGGTAGGCGACCTTGCCGCCGACGTCCTCGAACGCCGCCACGAACTCGGCCGCCAGGTTGGCCCCGTACGCCTTGCTGTCGTTCACCACCGCCGCCTTCCCCGCCTTCAGCTGGCTGTGCGCGTAGCGGGCGAGCAGCGGGCCCTGGACGGCGTCGGTGGTGACGGTGCGGAAGTACGTGGGGTACTGGCGCTTCTTCCCGTTGGCCCGGTAGTCGGCGCCCCAGGTCAGCGCGGGCGCGGTGTTGGACGGGGAGACCTCGGCGAGCCCGGCCTTGGCCAGCACCGGTGCCATCTGGAGCGCGCCGGAGGAGGTCAGCGGGCCGACCACACCCATCACGTCCGGGTTCGCAGCGAACGCCTCGGCGTTGGCCTTGGCGATCTGCTCGTCGGCCTGGTCGTCCTTGACGTCGAGGACGAACTTCACGCCCGGCACGGTGTTCTTGGCATTGGCCTTGGCGACCGCCAGTTCGGCCGAGTACCGGATGCCGAGCCCCAGATCGGCGAGCTTGCCGGTCAACGGACCGTCCACACCGATGGTGACCGTGAGGGTCGATCCGGATCCGATGCCGACCGAGGAGCAGCCGGACAGCATCAGTGCGACAACCACGCCCGGTACGGACGCTCTGAGCAGGGTGGAACGGGTCACCGGTGCATCCCTTGCGACGACGGAACTTGCGGGGGACGCCGGACCGCGCGCAGCCTCGACCGCATCGCGGGAGGGCACCGCGGCAGGGCAGCGCGAAGGAAGGTGCGGTCAACCGCCCTGGCCGGTGGAATCGGCACAGCACAAAGGCAGTTGGCACCTCGATGGACCGTCCGGCGAGGGACGGCGGACCGGGTCCGGGAGCGTGCCGCGCACCCGGTCCGGACCGCCGACCGGCGTCCATTGGGGCGTGACCCTATGGCGCGGCCGTCAGGCGCGTCAACGGTCCTGACGGCTGTACCCGAACGAGCGGTCGGCAGCCGAACGCCCGATCGGACGCCCCCGCCTGCAGTACGCTCCCGATCATGGGGGAACCGATGCACACCGCCGGCGCGGTCCGCGCCGTCCAGTCCGTCCTGGACCGCCTGGGGAAGGACGACCCGGCGTCGGCGCGGCTGCGCGTCCGACTCAGTGCGGCGCTCGTCGCGGTGGCGGTGCTGCTGTTCGCCTGGATCCTGGTCCTCGGCTCGACCACCCGCGGCCAGGCCGAGGTGCGGAACTGGTCCGTCGTCTGGATCGGGGTCGACCTGCTGCAGGCCGCCGGCCTGGTCGCCACCGGCCTGCTGCTGGTCCGGCGCTCCCGCCTGGTCGCCCTGGTGGCCGCCGGCACCTCGGCGGTGCTGCTGCTCGACGCCTGGTTCGACATGATGACCGCCGAGGGCGGCGGCGCCTGGTACGTGGCGCTGGCCATGGCCTTCCTGGTCGAGCTCCCGGCGTCGCTCGCACTGGCGGCCCTGGCCCGGCGCAGCCTGGACTGGTGAACGCACGGTGAGCAGACGCTCACCGTCGGCTATATCGTCGCCCGTGTGAGCACACGTCCCGCCGACACCCTGGTGATCTTCGGCATCACCGGCGACCTGGCCCGCAAGATGACCTTCCGGGCGCTCTACCGACTGGAGGCGGCCGGGCTCCTCGACTGCCCGATCGTCGCGGTGGCCCTCGACGACTGGTCCCACGAGCACCTGGTCTCCGCCCTGCGCGACGCCCTCCGGACCGCCGGCGAGACGGTGGCGGACGCGCCGTTCCGGCGGCTGGCCGACCGGATCTCCTACCTCCGGGGCGACTTCCTCGACCCCGCCACCTACCGGGCGCTGGGCGAGCGGCTGGCGGGCGCAGAGCGGCCGCTGTTCTACCTGGAGATCCCGCCGTCGCTGTTCGCCCCGGTCGTCGAGGCGCTGGCCGCGGCGGGGCTCACCGAGCACGCCACGGTGATGCTGGAGAAGCCGTTCGGCCACGACCTGGCGTCCGCCCGGGAGCTCAACGCGCGCCTGCACCGGGTGCTGGCCGAGGACCGGATCCTGCGGATCGACCACTTCCTCGGCAAGCAGCCCGTGCTGGACATCCAGTTCCTGCGATTCGCCAACGCCCTGCTGGAGCCGGTCTGGAACCGCGACCACGTGGCGGCCGTGCAGATCACCATGGCCGAGGACTTCGGCGTCGAGGACCGGGGCGCGTTCTACGACCCGGTGGGCGCGCTGCGGGACGTGGTGCAGAACCACCTGCTCCAGGTGCTCGCCCTGATCGCCATGGAGGCGCCGGTCGGCCCGGGCTCCGACGCGCTCTGGGACCGCAGGGTCGACGTCTTCAAGGCCATGCCCGACGCCGACCCGGCCCGGTGCCTGCGCGGCCAGTACGAGGGCTACCCGGACGTCCCCGGGGTCCGGGCGGGATCCTCGACCGAGACCTACGTCGAACTCGAGCTCGAGGTGGACAACTGGCGGTGGAGCGGGGTGCCGTTCTTCATCAGGGCGGGCAAGGCGCTGGCCGCCCGCGCCACCGAGGTGCGCGTGGTCTTCAAGCGCCCTCCCCGGCTGGCGTTCCTGGACCAGCCCGAGCACCCGGCACCCAACGAACTGGTGCTGCGGATCGACCCGGACCCGGGCCTGCGGCTCGGCATGCTCTCCAAGAAGGCGTCCGGGCACTCCGCCATGCCCGTCCACCTGGGCCTGTCCTTCGCCGCCGAGCTCGGCAAGCCCCCCGAGCCCTACGAGCGGCTCCTCAACGACGCACTGACCGGCGACCGTTCGCTGTTCACCCGGCAGGATGTCGTCGAGGAGACCTGGCGCGTCATCCAGCCACTGGTGGAGCACCCGCCCGCACCGCTGTCCTACGCGCGAGGATCCTGGGGGCCCGCGCCGGGACCGCGCCGCACCGTCTGGCAGCCGCCCTGGCTGAACCCCGCTCAGTGATCGACGGCCGGCCCCTTCAGGTGCGCGGGGGCCAGCCAGCGCAGGGCGTGATAGCCGATCAGCGTGATCAGGGTGCCCAGCGCGATCCCGCTGAGCTCGAAGTCGTCACTGAACTTCAACGTCACGTTGCCGATGCCGACGATGACGCCGGCCGCGACCGGCACCAGGTGCAACGGGTTGGTCAGGTCCACCCGGTTGTGGATCCAGATCTGCGCGCCCAGCAGACCGATCATGCCGTACAGCACGACCGTGATCCCGCCCAGCACCCCGCCCGGGATCGCCGCCACCACCGCACCGAACTTCGGACACAGGCCGAACAGGATCGCGAAGCCCGCGGCGCACCAGTACGCGGCCGTCGAGTACACCCGGGTCGCCGCCATCACCCCGATGTTCTCCGCGTACGTGGTCGTCGCCGGGCCGCCGACCGCGGTGGACATCACCGTCGCCGCGCCGTCCGCCATGATCGCCGTGCCCATCCGGTCGTCCAGCGGATCACCCGTCATCTCCGCCACCGCCTTCACGTGGCCCGCGTTCTCCGCGATCAGCGCCACCACCACCGGCAGCGCCACCAGCACCGCCGACAGCGAGAAACTCGGCGCGTGCAGCGTCGGCAGCCCGATCCAGTCCGCGCTACCGACCCCCGACAGGTCCAGCCTCCAGTGGTCGGTCACCGTCCCCGCACCCGTCGCCGAGTGGATCCGCCCGAAGATCCGGTCGAACAGCCACGACACCACGTACCCGAAGACCAGCCCCAGGAAGATCGCGATCCGCGACCAGAACCCCCGCAGCACCACCAGCGCCAGCGCCGTGAAGCACAGCGTGAGCAGCGCCGTCCACTGGTCCTGCGGCCAGTACGTCCCCGCCGCGACCGGCGCCAGGTTGAAACCGATCAGCATCACCACCGCGCCCGTCACCACCGGCGGCAGCACCGCGTGCACCACCCGCGCGCCGAAGCCCTGCACCACCGCACCGCACGCCGCCAGCACCGCGCCGACCACCAGCAGCGCACCGGTCAGCGTCGCCGAATCGCCGCCCTGCGCCTTGATCACCGCCGCCACGCCGACGAACGACAGGCTCGACCCCAGGTACGACGGAATCCGACCCCCCGTCACCAGCAGGAAGAAGATCGTCGCGACACCCGACATCATCACCGCGAGATTCGGGTCCAGCCCCATCAGCACGGGAGCCACGAACGTCGCCCCGAACATCGCCACCACGTGCTGCGCGCCGAGGCCGACCGTCCGCCCCCAGGTCAGCCGCTCGCCGGGCCTGACGGCCTGCCCCGGAAGGGGTGACTTCCCGTCACCGTGGATCGTCCACCCGAACGCAACCTTCATCGCTCTCCCTCGCTCTACCCACGCGACCGTCGACACCTGCCGGACCAAACGTAGAACCGATGGCCTGCCATCAGCTCCGCCGATCCCACCATGGTCAAGAGACGGATGAACGCACGCGCCGCGCCACGGCGCAGTGAGCCTCTTCCGAGAGGACACCGACCGGGTGACGGCCCGGCCCTCGCCGACCCCGGTCAAGTCGATACGGATCCACCCGGAGGCGACGCTTCCACCCTGACGCAGGCACTCACACACTCCCGGTCGGGCCGGGACGGGGAGCAACGGCGGGCCCGACCTGCGGTACGGCGGTAGGGCGGCCGATCGCCGGCGGCCCGTCCTGCGTCCGGTTGTCGATCCGGGCCGCCGGCCCGGGCGCCGGGCCGTCTGGCGCGGGCATGAAGGGCCTGACACGCTTCCTGTCGACGGGTTCTGACAGTCTTTCAGAGCGGTGGCGTACCGGAGCATGCGACGCTGGGTTGTGGTCGCGGGTGGGTACTTCGAGGGGGACGTTGTGATTGATGCGGCGATGCTCACGCTGGCTGCGTCGGTGGGTTCGGGAGTGGTGCAGGCGGCCGGTTCGGACACCTGGGCGGTGTTCAGGTCCCGGCTGGCCCGGTTGCTGGGCCGTGCGGATCGCCGGTTGGAGAGCGTGCAGCTGGAGCGGCTGGACCACGCCGCCGAACGGCTGGCGGCGGCCGGCCCGGCTGGGTCCGGGGAGCTGGAGCGAACCAGGGGGGAGACGGTCGCCGCCTGGCGGACCCGTACCGTCGACCTGCTGCAGGAGTTGGACGCGCAGGAGCGTGCCAGGCTCGCGGCGGCCCTGCAGGCGCTACTGGACGACCTCGCCCCGGCGCGCGGCTCGGCCGCCGGGGGCGTCGTGAACTATGTGTTCAACGGCCCCTCGGCAGTGATCTCCGGAGACCACAACGCCCAGACCAACCACTTCGGATCCCAGCCATGACCGGGAACGAGACCGGCACCGGGAACGAGACCGCCGGGGGCGACGGTCTGCGCGGGAACGCCTACCACGGCGAGACCGGGGTGATGCACGGCAACGACAACATCCAGATCAACCTGCACGGCCGGCCGCGCCGCACGCCTCACCGCAGGCCGGGCATCCTCGTCGGCGTCGGCGCGGTGGTCCTGGTGTGTGCCGCGACCGCGGCGGCGGTCCTGGCGGACAGCGGCCCGGGTACCGTCGCCGCCGGCCCGACCACCGACCGCGCCGACAGCGCCACGCCGACCCCGGGCGGCGCGGTCCCTACCCCGGGCGGCGGTCCGGCCGTGACGGACGCGCCGTCAACAGCGGTCACCGCGCCGACCGACACTCCCCCCGCCACCGCCACTCCCCCAGGCTCGCCACCACCCGGCACAGCGGGGGGCGCGACCTGGGGCGCCGCACCGACCGGCCCGGTCACCCGCACCAGCGGCAGCACCGGTGGCGGCAGTGGCGGTACCGGCCGCACTCCGGCTCCGGGCACGGCCCAGCCCAGCCCGCCCGCCACGGAACCACCGGTGAGCGGGCGGCACCTGGTCAACCGCAGCAGTTCCCTCTGCCTGCGGGTGGCCGGCCTCGACGCCGGCCTCACCCCGGTGCAGGACAGTTGCACCGGGGCCGCCGACCGGGCCTGGACCCTCGATCCCGAAACCCGCGCCGTACGCAACACCGCCAGCGGCCGCTGCCTGACCGCCGGGGGCACGGGCGACTGGATCCCCACCCGCCAGGAGGACTGCGGCCCCGGAGCCACCGGTCAGCGGTGGGAGCAGATGTGGGGCAGCGGTGAACGGCTCGGGTACTTCCAGCTGTTCAGCAACTACAGCAACAAGTGCCTAGTGGTCCAGGACCCCGCAGCGGGTCGGCCCGCGGCCCAGGTGTCCTGCGGCGACGCCTACCCCGACCAGTGGTGGCAGCTGGTCTGACTTGATCTTCAACCTGTGCGGCGTGGGCCAGGGCTGCTGATCTCAGGTTTCTTCTTCGCTGACGGCTTCGCGGCCCCGGTCTTTCCGACCGTGTGGACGTCGTGCCGAGGGGTGGGCCGGGTGTTGTTGCGGCCGGGAGATCGCCGTCGCGGTGGCGGCCGTCCCCGTGACCGTAGTCCTGGTCCGCGTCGTCCTCCGGCTGAACCACTGAGGCAGGCGCGTGCACTGCTTCAGGTCTCCCGAGCCGCCTTCTGCGCACGCCGAGGCGGAACCCCTGGTCCCCGTGCGGTGCGCGACGCCGAGCTGACCGAGCGCATCACCGCCGTGCACGAGAGGATCACCGGAACCGGGTTGCCGCCGGCCGTGGCCGACCAAGGTGGCGTCGGGCAGTTGCACGGACGTTGACTGAAGCCCTTGCAGCCGTCCGGGTCGATGCCGCGGAGGCGGCACAGGCGGCCGGTGTCGACTGGCGCTGCCTCGAACAGCGGGATCCCGCCGACGAGGTGCTCAGACCTCGCCGTAGAGGGTGAGGACCACGCCCTCGACCTCCATGCGGCTGTGTTTGACCAGGTCGCCACGACGCAGCGCGGCGAGGCAGCGTTCGAGCCGCTCGCTCTCCCCCGAGGTCAGCACGGCGGCTGCCAGGTCGCGCAGACCGGTCAGTATCGCCGAGGTGAGGTCCTCGGGGCGCGGACCCGACAGCAGGACGACGGGCCGGCCCGTCCGGTCCCGGACGATCGCGGTGTTCGAGCCTCCGTGGACGACAAGCAACATCGCCTCCGTGTCCGACGAGCACGCAGCACGTGCCGGAGGCTCGTGCGACTCACAGCCTCGGGTAGGAGAAGACGATAGCCCCGATCTCCCGATTCTTATCCTTTTCGACCTTTTCGACCCTCGAACAGCGGTATGCCCTGCCCGAGTTCACGACAGGGCGGGTGCATGCCACCCCGTCACACACCGTCCGGCCGCCGGCTGCGCCGCAGCAGGGAGTCCACGAGCGCGGCCACATGCTGCCGGTCGGTGGCGGACAGCTGCTGGAGGCTGGCGATGAGGGTGGCCACCTCGGGATCGGTGGTCGCTCCGGGCTCGCCCTCCGCGTACAGGTAGATCCCACAGGTCTCGGCGGCCGCGCGCCGCACCGCCTCCAGTGGCAACTCCAGCCCGGCGGCGAGGCGTTCGAGCGTCGCGGGCTGCGGCATCCGTACCAGGCGCTCGGCGGTGGCGAGGTGGTGGACGGTGGAGCGGGGGAGGCCACCGCGACGGGCGACGTCGCCGTAGGACCAGCCCTGCTCGTCCAGTTGCCGCCTCATCATTCGCTGCAGTGCGTTGTCCACGGGATGGTGTGCTTCCTGCTGTCGGAGCCGACGGAACACGTCCGGGTGGCCCCGATTCTACGGGCGCACGGCGCGCCGTCCATGCGATCACGCATCTCACCTGCCGATTTCCCCCTATCGAGCGTCCGGTGACACGCCGTGTTCGTGTCTGTACTTGCAGTTGTCACCGGACAGCGACTAGCGTCCAATCTCGTCGGACAGAACGTCCGATCTGACTGGACAGGAGTCGGGGGACCTCCCCGACCCCAACAGAGAGGTACTGCCATGAGCATGAACGTCACCGAGCTCAACGCCGAGACCGTGGAGCTGCTGCCGAGCCGCGAGGCGCTGGGACGGCTGAAGTTCGTGAAGATCCACGCCAACGTCGCCTTCATCCACGCGCACAACGAGTCGTGGGCCGTGAACGACTACTCGCCGTTCGCGGTCGCGCAGGCCGAGGCGGCGCAGTCGATCAACGTCTACCAGCGGTAACAGCCCGCACGTGAGCGGACCGCGTCACGGGGCGCGGTCCGCTCACGAGGAAGGACGGGTCCAGCGTGGCTGGAGACCTACCGACGGCGACCGACGGCCCGCGGCCGGCGGCGCCCCTCCCGGTGCCGCGCCTGACCACCGGGCTGCGGCTGCACGGCGAGTACCAGGGCGGCGGGTTCACCGAGCCCCGCTACCTCGCTCGCCGCGGGGACGGCCAGGTGGTGCAACTGACCCTGCTGCTGCACCTGGTGGCGGAATCGATCGACGGCGTCCGGGGCACCGGGGCCATCGCGCACCGGGTCAGCGCCCGCTACGGGCGCGAGGTCAGCGCGGACAACGTCGACTACCTCATCGAGCACAAGCTCCGGCCGATGGGGATCACCGCACCGCCCGGCGGCGACGGCCACCCGGTCGACGCCCCCCGCTCGGACCTGCTGCTCACCCTCGCCGGGCGCCGCGTCCTGCTGCGCGAGCACCAGGTCGTCCGGATCGCACGGTCGCTGGCCTGGCTGCACCGCCCGTGGGTGGTGGCCACCGTCCTGACGGCAGCCGTCGCCCTGGACGTCTGGCTGTTCGCCCTCCACGGGGCGATGCGCCCCGTACTGCAGGTGCTGGACCAGCCCGTGCTCCTGCTCGCCGTGTTCGGCCTCACGGTCGCCTCGTTGCTGTTCCACGAGTTCGGACACGCGTCGGCCTGCCACTACGGCGGAGCACGGCCGGGCCCCATCGGCTGCGGCCTGTACGTGCTGTGGCCCTCGCTCTACACCGACGTCACCGACGTGTACCGGATCGGCCGGGCCGGCCGGCTGCGCACCGATCTCGGCGGCGTCTACTTCAACGTCGTCTTCATGCTGGGCCTGGCCGGGGGCTACGCCCTCACCGGCCGGCCGCTCTTCCTGGCCGCGGTGCTCGTCGCGCACATCGAGATCGTCGAACAGCTCATGCCGATCGTCCGCCTGGACGGGTACTTCATCCTCGGCGACCTCGCCGGCGTCCCCGACCTGTTCGGCAAGATCCGGCCGACCCTGCTGAGCCTGCTGCCCGGACGCCCCGTCAGACCCGAGGTCGCCGACCTCAAGAGGTCCGCCCGCGCGGTGGTCACCGTATGGGTGCTGACCGTGGTCCCGCTGCTCGCCGGCGAGCTCGGCTACGTCCTGTGGAACCTGCCGAGGATCCTCACCACGGCCGCGCACTCGCTCTCCGCGCAGGCCGCCGACACCCTCACCGCCTTCTCGGACAGGCATTTCTCCACCGCAGCGGTCGGCGCCATCGGGACTCTCACCCTGCTGTGCCCGCTGGTCGGAGGCGCCTACCTCGCGGCTCGGGCCATCGCCCGACTGCTCCACCGGATCCTCGTCCGCCCGCTCTCGCGGAGGCGGGCCCCCGCAGCATCGCACCGACCCACGCCAACCGCCCCGCACGCCTCGGCCGAACAGCTGCCGGACGCCGTGCACACCCTCAGGAGGTCTTCGTGAAAAACCGCACTGTGCAACGGAGTTCGATCATCGGCCGGACGGCCGGACGCCTCGGCGCGCTGAGCGGCGCCTGCCTGGCCGTACTCGCCGTCGCCGCCCCCGCCGACGCCGTCCCGTTCTCGGACCACCCCGGCCGCGGTGCCGCAGCCTTCGCGGACCGCGCGACCACGCACGCCAACCGCGTCCACCCGGACCAGTACAAGGACTCGTTCACCGTCCACGAACTCGGCACGGTGTTCAGCGTCGGCGCGAACAACCGGGCCACCGCCGTCTCGGCCGGCTGCTCGACCCAGCACCCGTGCCGGTCGATCGCGCTGTCCTTCCAGATCGTCACCATGGCCGGGGACAACGTCCGGCTCAACGCCACCAACCTCGGCCGGGCGGTCAACGAGCAATGCCCCGGCTGCCAGACCCTGGCCGGCGCCTACCAGTTCGTCGTCTCCACCGCGCAGCCGTTCACGCTCAGCCCGGAGGCCAGGAACCAGCTGGCCGCCATCCACCGCCGGCTGGACGCGCTGGACACCTCGAACGACCCGATCTCCGTCGTCAAGGAGCGCGCCGACGACCTGGCCGCCCAGGTCAAGGCGCTCCTCGACCGCGAGGCGCTGTCCGCCCCCAGGGGCGGGGCGACGGCCCCCCTGGCGAAGTCCGGCCCGAGCGTGACCATGCACCGCCACTACGACCGGGCGAACTGACGATCGGGCGCCAGGCGTCAGGCGCCGACTGGGGGGCGGGCGGGCTGCACTGTGCCGGATCCGCTCCCCTCCTGCGAGTCGGGTGCGCGGTCGCATGCTGTCCGGCGGCGACCTGGCGAGCCAACAACGCGAGCATCCTCGCACCGAGCAGCGGGAGGCGGCCGACGACGGCCCGGGCCGCTCGCCGGCCATGTGGCGTACTGGTCCTCAGCTGCCCGCCCGGCTCGGTGCCCGCACGCTTCCAGCACTGGACCGACCCCCAAGTGGGCGAGCAGCTCGGTGCCACAAGGCCCCGGACACCGCAGGCGCGGTGTCCGGGGCCGGATCACGATCGTCTGCTGCCCGACAGGTCTACCCGCGGATGGCTCGACGGCCTGCCCCGGCAGGGGTGACCTGCCGTCACCTCGGACCACCACGGCCGTCTGTCCGCGGCCAGAACGTGGACAGCCGCACCCACCGCACGATGCAGAGATCACACATGGCCGCCGCTCCGGTCCCCGGCCGGTTCCGCCACCACGCGGTGGTCAGTTCCTGGTGGCCTCGATGAGTACGCAGATCGGCCGGTCGAGATAGTCCTGCCACCGGCCGGCGTCCCGCTGGGCCGCGGCCCGTGGGGAGAGTTCGGGCATGACCCAGCGGATGTCGTGGAACCCCGCGGTCTCCAGTGCGTCGTCGAGTACGGCCCGGCTCCAGTAGTGGATGCCGAACTCGGGGCTCTCGACGTCAGGTGTGTCGAACCGGAAGGTGAACCCCTGGCCGTCCCGCAGGGTCTCGTCCGGGAACCGGAAGTCGATGCCGTAGGGCCGGTAGTAGCCGGGGGCCGTGGAGATCTCCGGATTGAGCTGGTAGGTGACGAAGCGTCCGCCGGATGCGAGGTTGCGGCCGATCCCCCGGCACATCCGGTCGAGGTGGTCACGGTCGGTGCCGTAGTGCAGGAGGAACGCGCCCAGGGCCCCGTCGAACGCGGCGATCTCCTCGAGGTCCGCAGCGTCCCGCACCAGGTACTCCACGCCGAGCGGCTCGCTCGCCTCGGCCTCGTCCGCGATGCGCACCATCTCCGCGGACAGGTCCACGCCGACCACGTGGCGGGCGCCCCGACGGCGCAGCGCCCGCGTGTAGATCCCGGTGCCGCAGCCCACGTCCAGCCACGCCTGGCCGGTGACGTCGCCGAGGAGCTTGAAGACCGAGTGGAACTCGATCGGCACACGCGTGGGACTGAGTTCGGCCGTCCGGTCGTACCGGTCGGCGAAGTCGTCGTAGTCGGACATGGCCGTCCCTCTCCCGCGGGCTGACCACTGAGCCGAAAGGATGGGGGAAGCCCCTCCTTCCGGGAGCGTAACCGCCCGATGACTCTGAGCGAGAGTACCTTTCTAGCACTTTGTCCGAATTGCCAGAAGGGAGATCGGGTCATGGCACACGTCGACGCTGTGGTGACCGGAGCCGGAGGGTTCATCGGCGGGCACCTCACCCGGGCGCTGCTCGCCGAAGGCCGATCGGTACGGGCGGTCGACCGCAAGCCGCCGCAGGAGTGGTACCAGTTCCATCCGGCTGCGGAGAACCTGGTGCGCGACGTCTCGATCCGCGAGTCGTGCGCCGAGGTTCTCGACGGCGGCGCCACCGAGGTCTACCACCTGGCCGCCGACATGGGCGGCATGGGGTTCATCGAGAGCAACAAGGCGGCCTGCATGCTCTCGGTGCTCTCCAGCACCCACATGCTGCTCGCCGCCCGCGACTGCGGTGTCGGCCGCTACTTCTACTCCTCCTCGGCGTGTGTCTACGCCGCCGAGAAGCAGACCGACGCCGCGGTCCTCCCGCTCCGCGAGGAGGACGCCTACCCCGCGATGCCCGAGGACGGCTACGGCTGGGAGAAGCTCTTCAGCGAGCGGATGGCCCGGCACTTCCGGGAGGACTACGGCCTGGCCACCCGCGCCGCCCGCTACCACAACGTGTACGGCCCGCACGGCACCTGGGACGGCGGCCGGGAGAAGGCGCCGGCCGCCGCCTGCCGAAAGGTCGCCACCGCCGTGCTCACCGGAGCGGACACGATCGAGATCTGGGGCGACGGCGAGCAGACCCGCAGCTTCACCTACGTCGACGACTGCGTGACCGGCACTCTGCGACTCACCCGGAGCGAGGTCACCGAGCCGCTGAACATCGGCTCCGACCAGCTGGTCACGATCAACCAGCTGTACTCGCTGGTCGAGGAGATCGCCGGCGTCGAGCTGAAGCACCACCACATCAGGGGCCCCCTGGGCGTCCGCGGCCGCAACAGCGACAACACCCGCATCGTCAAGGAACTCGACTGGGCACCGTCGGTCCCGCTGCGGACCGGCCTCGAGCGGACCTACCGTTGGGTGTACGACCAGGTGAAGGCGCGCCGCGACGGCCGCCCCCACCAGCACTGATGCCCGCCCTCCGGCGCGTCGACGTGCTCGGCGTCGGCATCAGCGCGGTCGACCCGGGTACGGCCGTGGACGAGATCACCCGGTGGGTCGGGACCCGCGAGCCGAGCTACGTCTGCGTGACGGGGGTGCACGGCGTGATGGAGTGCCAGCGGGACCCGGAGCTCCTGCGCATCCACAACCGCTCCGGGCTGACCGTGCCCGACGGCATGCCCATGGTGTGGGCCGGACACCGTGCCGGGGCCGGGTGGATGAGCCGGGTGCCCGGCCCCGGGCTGATGCTCGACGTCCTGGCCCGGGCCGCCGAGCGCGGCTGGAGCTCGTACCTCTACGGCGCCGGGGAGGGCGTCCCGGAGCTGCTCGCCGAGCGGCTGTGCGGACGGCTGCCGGGCCTGCGGATCGTCGGCGCGTACTCGCCGCCGTTCCGGCCGCTCACCGCCGAGGAGGACGCCGAGGTCGTCGGCCGGATCAACGCGAGCGGCGCCGACCTGGTCTGGGTCGGCCTGTCGACGCCGAAGCAGGAGCGCTGGATGGCCGCGCACCGGCCGCTGCTGACCGCGCCGGTGCTGCTCGGCGTGGGCGCGGCCTTCGACTTCCACGCCGGCCTCAAGCCGCAGGCTCCGCAGTGGATGCAGCAGCGCGGCCTGGAGTGGTCCTACCGCCTCGCCAAGGAGCCCCGCCGGCTCTGGCGCCGCTATCTGCGCAACAACCCTGCGTACCTGGCCCGGATCGCCGTGCGGCCGCCACGGCTCGCCCCCGAGGAGTGCGGGTGACCACCCTGCGGATCGCCCTGGTGCACAGCTTCTACGCCTCCGCCCAGCCGAGCGGCGAGAACGAGGCCGTCCTGGACCAGGCCCGTGCGCTGCGGGCCGCCGGTCACGAGGTGGCCGTGGTGGCCGCCCGCACCGACGAGCTGGCCCGCCGCCGGCTCTACCCGGTGCGGGCGGCCGCGACCGTCGCCAGCGGCCGGGGCCGCACGCCGGTCGCCGACCTGCTCGCCTTCGCCCCGGACGTGGTCCACGTCCACAACCTCTTCCCCAACTTCGGGCGCGCCTGGGTGCGGGGCTGGGACGGCCCGCTGGTCGCCACACTGCACAACTACCGCCCGCTGTGCGCCGGGGCGACCCTCTACCGGGGCGGCTCCCCGTGCAGCAGCTGCCTGGACGGCGATCGCTGGGCGGGCGTCCGGCACGGCTGCTACCGCGACTCCCGGGCTGCCACCGTGCCGCTCGCCTGGGCGAACCGCCGCGGCCCTGCGGCCGATCCGCTGCTGGGCCGCGCCGACCGGCTGGTCCTGCTCTCCGAGCTCAGCCGGCGGACGTACCTGGGGGCCGGCATCGCCGCCGAACGCACCGCCCTGATCCCCAACTTCGTCGACGACCCGGCGACCGGCGACCCGGTCGCCCCGACCGGACGGTGGGTCTTCGCCGGACGGCTCACCGCCGAGAAGGGCGCCCTGGACCTACTGCGCCGCTGGCCCGCCGGCGTGCCGCTGGACATCGTCGGCGACGGCGAGCTCCTCGACCGGGCCCGCTCACTGGCACCGCCGTCGGTCCGCTTCCTCGGCCGGCTGGACCGCACCGAGCTGCGCCGCCGGCTGCCCTCCTGGCTCGGCCTGGTCTTTCCCAGCCGCTGCCTGGAGGGCGCTCCCCTGGTCCAACTCGAAGCCCTGGCTGCCGGTCTGCCGATCCTCGCCTTCGAGGGCTCCTCCGTCGCCGAGTCCGTCCGCGCCGACGGCACCGGGGCGGTCGTGAGCTGGGACGAGCCGCTGCCGCCCGCCCTGTCCCACGCCGCCGCACGCTTCCCCGGCCTCCGTGCGCACTGCCGCCGGGTCTTCGAGGACAGCTACACCGAGCGGACCTGGCTGCGCAGCACCGAGGGCCTCTACCGCGAGGTGCTGGGGGTCAGCCCTCCCGCCGGGCGGTGATGAAGACCGACGAGGGGCGCAGCTTCTGCCAGGAGGACACCGGGTGGTAGCGGTAGTTCCAGGCGGTGGCGAGCGAGAACGCCCGGTCGACGACGGACCCGGCCCGCGTCGCGTACGGGTTCCAGCGCAGCGCGCGCCCCAGCCTGGGGGTCACGGTCGCCGCGCAGAACAGGCTCGACCTGATGGCGAGCCCGGCGCCGCGGACCGCCCCCTCGAGCAGATGGCGCGGGATTCCCCGTTCGCGCTTCGTCAGCCCCGGACGGTCGTGCCCTCGCCAGTCGCCCATGGAGACGACCGGTTCGCAGATGAGCACCCAGCCGTCGGCGGCGGTGACGCGGCCGATCTCGCGAACCACCTTCGACACGTTGGGGATGTGGTGCAGCACCCCGAAACAGAGGACCAGGTCGAAGCTGGCGTCGGCGAACGGCATGTCGCCCGACGGCACCGGCTCGACGTACCGCACCGGGGTCTCGCGCAGCGTGGTCGACCGGAGCCGTGCCGAGGGCTCCAGGACCGTGATCTCGTCGACCCGGTCCAGGACCGGCATGAACTCGCCGCCGAACGAGCTGCCCACACCGAGTGCGCGGGAGAAGCGGCGGTCGGGGAGGTGCCGGAAGCCGTACTGGCGGTTGAAGCCGCTGTAGCCGTACTCCTCGGCGGAGGACGCGGCCGCCCCGAGGTCCGCGTAGGCCTCGCGCTCGTCCTCGAACCACTCCGCGATCTGGTCCGGCCCGAAGTCGTCCCCCCACAGTTCGCGTCCGGAGAGGTACCGCGCGGTGAACTCCTCAGTCATGCGGCCCAGACTAGGCTCGGCAGTGGGTGACGGACCGTCACCGGATCGGAGTGGCGGCGGACATGCCGCCGTCGGCGTAATGAGCGGCCCGGCGTACGCGGCGGCGCCACACTGGGCGCGACCGGCGTTGCCCCACACCCACCGGAGACCGGCATGCTCAGGACCATGATCGCCGACCCGTCGAGGCCCGGCTCGTTGGCACACGCGGCACGCGCACGCCGCTGGTCGGAGCTCTTGCGGTGCTTCCCCGACCTGGCGGACATGCGCGTCCTCGACCTCGGCGGGACACCGAGTTCCTGGCAGTTCGCGCCGGTCCGCCCGGCCCACGTGGTGACGGTCAACCTCGACCCGAGGACCGCGCTGGACACCGCACCCGGCCTCACCGCGCTGGTCGCCGACGCCTGCGACCTGCCCGGGTCGCTGGCGGCCGAGCGATTCGACCTCGTCTACTCCAACTCGCTCGTGGAGCACGTCGGCGGGCACAGCCGGCGGCAGCGCTTCGCCGAGGCGGTGCGGACGCGCGCGGACCACCACTGGGTGCAGACGCCCTACCGGTACTTCCCGATCGAGCCGCACTGGGTGTTCCCGGGGATGCAGTACCTCCCCTTCCGCACCAGGGTCGCGATCTCGCAGCGCTGGCCGTACGGGCACATCCGGTCCGGCGACCACGCCCAGGCGGTGGCGGACGTCGCGGAGGTCGAGCTGCTGTCGGTGACCGAGATGCGCTCCTACTTCCCCGGCTCCCGCCTCTGGTTCGAACGCTTCGCCGGCCTTCCCAAGTCGCTGGTGGCCACGAGGTAGCGTCAGCAGCCGAGCAGCTCGTCCTGGCGGACCGTCAGGAGGGCTGCCACCCGCTGGAGCGCCCGGTCGATCCGCGCGGCGGTCGAGCGCAGGAACTCCGCCGACCGGCCGTCGGGGTCCTCGATGTCGTCGGCCCCCGGCGCCACCGCGGGAGCGCGGCCGCGCTGGGCGGCCGCCCGCGACACCGCACCGGGCGCGCCGCCGTCCGCGTGGAGGCCGCCGTCCTCGTGGGGGCCGCCGCCGAGGCGCACGAACTCCTCCAGCGAGAAGCAGCGTCGCAGCGCCGTCGGGCGCAGCCGCACCGCGGCCTCCCGGTGCTCGCGGGCCAGCCCCAGCACCAGATCCGCCGAGGCGACGAGCTCGGCGGTCAGCCGCCTGCTCTCGAACTCGCCCGCCTCCCCGCCCAGTTCCCTGATCACCGCGGCCGCCCGAGGGCTCATCGGAGCCCCCGGGCGCGCCTGGGTGCCGGCGCTGCCGATCCGGAAGCCGCCGGCCTGCTCGCCCAGGCGCACGGCGAGCAGGCGTTCCGCGATCGTCGATCGGTAGAGGTTTCCGGTACACACGAACAGGACGTCGAACCCGGTCACTTGGTGAGCCCGAGCTCCGTGGCCATCGCACCGGCCTCCGACTTCCTGGGTGCCGCCAGCCGCTCGTCCGTTCCCTGCGGCCGCTCCCCGTAGCCATAGCCGTAGCCGTAGCCCTCACTCTTCAGCTTCGCCATGCTCAACACGCCTCCGAGGATCGGGGCGCCCACCGAGCGCAGTGCACCGACCGCGGCCTGGACGCGCTCACGCGGGGTGCGCCCGGCCCGTACGACGAGGACCGTGCCGTCGACGATCGGGGCCAGCCCCACGGTGTCGGCGACGGGCAGCAGGGGCGCGCTGTCCACGACGACGGTGTCGAAGGTCCGGGCGAGGTCGTCCAGGATCGCCCGCATCCGGTCCGAGGCGAGGAGCTCCGCCGGGTTGGGCGGGACCGGCCCCGAGGTGAGCACGCTCAGCTGCCCCCTGCCGAACGGTTGCAGGACCTCGTCGGCGGTGGCCATACCGATCAGCACACTGGTGAGGCCGGCGTCCTGGACGAGCCCGAAGGACTTGGCGACACACGGGTTGCGCAGGTCCGCGTCGACCAGGCAGACCCGGCCGCCCTGCTCGGCCAGGGACAGCGCGAGGTTCGCGGCGGTGTTGGTCTTCCCCTCGCCGGGCAGCGGACTGGTCACCATGATCACCCGAGGCTTGCGGTCCACCTGGGCGAACTGCAGGTTCGTCCGCACCATCCGGAAGGCTTCGGCGCGCGCGCCGTGGGCTGCCGGGCCGACGGCGAGCGGGGCGTCCGGCGCCCCCTTGTCGAAGGGCACCACACCGAGCATCGGCAGCTCGGTGGCATCGCCGAGCGCCTTGCTCGTCCGCAGGGTGGTGTCGAGGGTGTCGCGCAGGAGTGCGACGCCGATGCCCGCGAGCAGCCCGGCGAACAACCCGGCCACGCCGTTGAGCAGGGGCCTCGGGGAGACGGCGCCCGTGGGGGCCGCGGCGGAGCGGGTGACGCCGATGTGGACGGGGGTGGCGGCCGCCTGGCCGGGCGGGGCCTCCAGCGCGACGATCTGCCGACCGGCCTCGTCGGCAACGGCGTTGGCGATCATCGCGGCCAGTTCGGGGTCCGTGTCGGTGACGGTGATGTCGATGAGCACCGTGTTGAGCTTGACGGAGGCGCTGATGTGGTCGGAGAGCTGACTCGGTGTCATGCGGAGTCCGAGCCGGGCGACGACCGGGGCGGCGATCCGGGGGCTCGAGATGATGTCCGCGTAGGACTGCACTCGCGCCTGCGAGAAGGCGCTGCCCTGGTTGAGCTCCGCGATGTCGGAGGTGGCCCGGGCGGAGACGAAGATCTGGCTGCCCGCCTGGAACTGCGGGGTGGAGAACGCCGTGACGGCGATCCCCGCGGCGAGGCCGGCCAGTGTCAGGGCGGTGATGGACAGCCACCGCCGGGCGAGCGCCCTGAGAAAACCGCGCAGATCCACCGTGCACCTCTTCGGGTTGCTCTGTCGTCCATCCCTTTTGGGAAGCTTAAGCACCTTTGAAGCATTTTCAGGTGAGCCGCTCACGACCGATCCCGCCAGATGCACCAATGCGACCCGGTGCCGTACGTCGCCGGCGGGACCGCCCGGCGTGTCGGAGTGCTCCGGGCCTGCGTCCTGGCGAATTCTTCTTCCTGAGCGCGTCAGTCCACCGGTGTCGAGGAGAGCAGTCGTGGCCCATGCCGGCACAGCGCTATCCCCGGAGGCTGTTCTCCGGGCAGCGGCAGCCCTCGCGGCCGCCGTTGCCGTGGTGCTGGTCTTCGTCCGCTTCCCCACCGTCGGGATCGCCGCCCTCGTGGGCGGCCAGGCCTGGCAGGTGGCCCTGCGGGGCCAAGTGCCGGTCGTGGACGCCGGTATCACTCTCTACCCGCTGGACGTGCTGACCGTGTGTGCGGCACTCGCCGCCGCCGTCTCCCTGGTACGGCGACCCGTCCGGCCGCACCTCGGGCACGCCGCGCTGGTGCTGCTCGCCCTCCTGGTGTTCGCGTCCCTCGTCCGAGGTGTCTCCGGCTACGGCGTCCAACCGGCCGGCAACGAGGCACGGGTGTACTTCCTCCACGTGCTCGGTGCCGCGGGCTACGCCGCCACGGTGCGACCCGATGTCGACCTCGACCGGACGCTGCACCGGGTCTGGACGGTGCTGGCCTGCTTCTACGGCGTGGTCGCGATCCTCTGGTGGAGCCGCGTGGGAATCGGCAGCAACTCCGACTACGTCCTGATCGCCGGTCAGCGGGTCAACTCGCGTCCGGTCGACGCCGCTTCGGCCTTCGTCATCGCGCAGGCCGCGGTCATGCTGCTCTGCCGCCGCCACCGCACGCGCGTCACCGGGTGGCTGGTCGGCCCGCTGCTGCTGCTCGTCGTGCTGCTGCAGCACCGCACGGTCTGGCTCGCCGCGCTGGTGATGATCGCCGGATGGCTGCTCTTCCGCCCCGGACACGGCAGCCGCAAGGCCGCCGGGATCGGCGCGGCCGTCCTGCTCGCCGCGACGGCGGCGCTGGCCGGCTCGTTCGCCCCGGACGCGGGCCTGACGCGCAGCCTCGCCTCGTCGGCGACCAACGAGGACACCATGGCCTGGCGCGTCGCCAGCTGGCGGCTGCTCGTCGACCGGCCGCAGGGACTCCACGACTGGCTGTTCGGTCTGCCGTTCGGCTCCGGATTCACCCGCCTCCTCTACGGCAGGGTCGTCGAGGAGCAGCCGCACAACTACTATCTGCATCTCCTCCTGAGGGTGGGACTGGTGGGCCTCATCGCTGCTGTGGCACTCGTCGTCGCCATGTTGCTCCGCACCGACCACCGGTCCCCGAACGGACTGCTCCGGTGGCTGGCCACGGCGGGGATCGCCTGCTTCTGCCTGACCTACGCCCTGCCCTTCGAGCAGAGCCTGCTGATCGGACTTCTGCTCAGGCCACCGGACGCGTCACCCACCGAGCACCGGCCCGCCTCGGCCGGGGTGCCCGCACTGCTCGCGCCGGCCGCCCGGTGAGCGACGTCGAGCGGGTGTCGGGATCCCGCACGGCACTGGCCGCTCTGGCGTGGAACTACGGCGGCGCCGCCGTCAACACCGTCCTCCAGCTCGGCTACACGGCGTACACCGCACGCGTCGTGCTCGCCGGCGCGTACGGCGCGCACGCCACCGCGCTCGCCCTCCTCCAGGTCCTGACCCTGTTCTCCAACGCCGGCCTGACCACCTACCTGCTGCGCTCCGAACACCTCACGCGTCAGCTGCTGCGCTCCGCCTGGCGGATCTCCGCCGTCTGCGGCGTCCTGAGCTGTCTGGCCGTGCAGGCCACCGCGGCGCTGTGCGCCTCGCTGTGGCACCTCCCCCTGATGGAACCGCTGCTGAGGATCCTGGGCGTCCAGTTCCTGGTCCTTCCGTCCGCCGCGGTCGCGACCGCCGCGCTCCGCCGGTGCGGGCTCGCCCGCGCGTCCGTGGCGGCGGACCTGGGCGGGCAGGTGACCGGGCTGTGCACCGGCTCGCTGCTGCTCGCCCTGGGCTGGAATCCGTACGGACTGGCCGCCGCGTTCCCCCTGGCCTCCGGCTGCACCCTGCTCGTCGCGGCCGCCCGGCTGACCCGCTCCGACCTCCCCGAGGGGCCCCACGTCCCGGCCCGGTCCATGATCGGGCTCTCGGGCACCTTCACCGGGTACGGCCTGCTGCAGACCGCCGCCATCCAGTCCCCGCTCTGGTTGACCGCGCGCGTGCTCGGCCCCGCCATGGCAGGGCAGTTCTCCCGCGCGTCCGTGACCGTGGGGATCCCGCTGAACCTGCTCTGCCAGAGCCTCCACCACGCGGTCACACCCGCCCTCGCCGCGGCCCACGGGCAGGGCCTTCCGCTCGGGCCGCGGATCCGGGACATGCTCAGCGCCACCTCCGCGCTGGCGTTCGTCCCGTTCGGCGTGGTGGCCGCGATCGGCCCCCCCGCGCTCGCGCTGCTCCTCGGACCCGGCTGGGAGAGCGCGTCCGCGCTCGTGCCGCTGATGGCCCTGAACGCCGCGCTCTACTTCCTGTGCTCCATCGGCTACGCCATCGACGAGGTCCGCCGGGAGCTGCGCGGGCTCTTCGTCGTCCAGGTGTCGGTCACCGTGGCCGTCCTGTGCGCCGTGGGTGCCGTCACCTCCCTGCGCAGCCTCACGCTCGTGCCGGCCGCCATGGCCCTGGGCCCCGCCGTCGGACACGCCCTGCAGCTGGGCAGATGGCACCGCGCGGGCCTGCTCGAGCTGTCCGGGATGCTGCGGATCCATCTGGTCCACGCCGTCGTCGGCGGCTCCCTGTACCTCGCCGGGCGCGCGGGGACCACGTACGGGCACAGCCCGCTGAGTCGGACGGTCTGGGGGCTGCTGGCGCTGCTCCCCGTCGTCGCCTTCTGGCTCGCCCTGCGCCGGAGCGTGCCCGTCTTCACCACAGCCACCGCACTCGGCCTCATCCCCTGGTCGGCCCGCACCGGCCGCATCTGAAGCGCTAAGGACCGCCATGCACATCGGCTTCGCCGGACCGATCTCACTCGCTCCGCTGCGCGACCGGCTCGGCTGCGAGCCACCGGCCACCTACTCCTTCCCGTACACCGGCCAGTTGGTCCGCGCCTGGCTCGAACAGGGGCACCGCGTCACCGTCTACGCGGTCAGCCAGGAGGTGACAGGGCGCTGGGTCCACGAAGCCGGTCCGCTGACCCTCGTCCTGGTCCCCACGAGGTCACGCGCACGGCACTATCTGCGGGACTTCTTCCGGGTGGAACGCGAGGCACTCTCGTCGGCCATGCGCGACCGTCCCGCCGACGTGGTCAGCGCCCACTGGACGTACGAATTCGCGCTCGCCGCGGCGCAGAGCGGGCTGCCCGCCTTCGTCACCGCTCACGACGCCCCGCTCCGCTGCGCGTGGGAGGAAGGCACCGCCTTCCGCTGGCTGCGCAACTCCCTTGCCCTGCCCGCCGTCCACCGGGCCTCGGCGCTGAGCGCGGTGAGCCCCTACACCGCACGTCATCTGCAGCGGGTGCTGCGCGCGCCCGGCCCGGTCCAGGTCATCCCCAACGGCATTGAGCCCGCCGGGCTGCCGAGCGCCCCGTCCCCCGCACCGACCGACGCTCCCGCCTTCGCCACCGTCCTCAACGGCTGGGGGCCGCTGAAGAACGGAAAGGCGGCCCTTCGGGCCTTCGGCCGGGCCAGGGCCCAACTGCCCGGCGCCCGCCTGCTGATGTTCGGCGACGGGTTCGGCCCGGGCGGGGCGGCGGAGGCCTGGTCCCGCTCGCAGGGGCTCACGGCGGGAGTGGAGTTCATCGGCTCCACGGATCACGGCCCGTTGCTCGCCCGCGTCGCCGCGGAGGCAACGGTCCTGATCCACCCGTCGCGGTTGGAGGCGTGCCCCATGGTCCTGCTGGAAGCCATGGCCATGGGGGTGCCCGTCATCGCGGGACGGCACAGCGGCGCCGTGCCCTGGGTCCTCGGCGACGGGGAGGCCGGGGTCCTCGTCGACCCGGAGTCCCGCGAGGAGTTCGCGTCGGCCATGGTGACGCTCGGTCAGGACACCGCGCGGCGCGCCCGGCTCGCCGCCGCGGGCCGCGACCGGGTGCGCCGCCACTTCGACCTCGGCACGGTCGCCGCGGCCTACACCCGGTGGTTCGAGACGGCGGCGTGACGCGGGACGACCCCGTAGTGGATCAGATCCGCGCTGCGCCGGCGCAGCGCCGTCCTCGTTCCCAGGTAGTCGGCCAGCCACCCGGGCAGGTCGTCGCCGGTGTCCATCGCGACACCGCGGGTGAGCGCCGGGTCGGCGGCGTCCTGCCGCTCGCGGAGGACGTTCGCGGCGGTCGGGCCGGTCCGCTGGTCCGGCTCGTGCCCCCAGATGCTCAGGAAGCCACCGTGCTCGCCCAGGTGGGGGCGGTACCAGATGTACGGGGCGTCCGACAGGAAGGCGGCGAGCATCGAGTAGGAGGAGACCGAACAGATCAGCAGGTCGGCCGAGGCCATGACCGAGAGGTCCTCCAGAGTGCTCCGCCGGCGGCTGTCCTCCCGCGCCCACTCGGGAAGCAGCCCGGCGACCCGGACCTGGTCGTCACTCAGGATGTCGACGTGGAGCGTGTCCCCGAGGCGCGCCCGCAGGGCGGCCAGCACCGACCGGTACCACTCGACCGGCACGGACTCGTTCCACTCCCCGGGACGCGGCCCGGCGGAGGTGCCACCGAAGTCCCCGAGACGGATGTGGACGACGACGTGGAGCCTGGCCGGATCCGGTTCGCGGCCCTCCTGGCCCGGCTTGCGGCCCAACAGCCGGCTCCGGAGGAAGTCCCGGGCCCGGGCGATCCCGAGGTAGCCTCCCGACATCCCCTCGTGCATCAGCAGGAGCGCGCGCCGCCGGGACCAGCCGTGCTCGGCGTCGAGAACGCGGATCGCCTCACCGTAGTCGATCCGTCCGGTCGAGCGGACCATCTCGTCGGTCACCGTCTCGCTCGGCAGCACCGCCCGCAGGGCCGCGTGTCCGACCCAGTCCAGCCTCGGGGTGCCGAACTCGGTCCGGTAGTCCCGGGGGTTGAGCCCCCACGGAGGCTGCAGGAGCCCGAATCCGAGTTCCCGACTCGCGAGGTACGCCTTGGCCCAGGGGAAGACCTCGTTGCCCAGACCCACCCCCCGCCATCTTCCCAGCGAGCGGGGCATGCAGATGCCGTGCCCCGCAGGAGACCAGCCGTGGGTTTTCATCTCGATCCCCTCAGGTATCGGTCGGAGTTCGGTGGCGTCACTTCTGCGAGCGGGCGGGACGGCGGATCGCGAGGAGCACGGTCTTGACGTACGGCGCGATCATCAACAGCGGTGCCCAGGGCCACAGGTGACGACGGCAGTAGGCCCACCACTGCCGGGGCGGCAGCTCCCGCTGCGACAGCACCCGCCGCAGGGCCTCGCGCGGACCGATGCCGGGCTCCCGGGAACCCGAGAGCAACGGGTTGGTGTCGCACGCCCCCACGTAGCGGGAGGCGACGTAGATCGGGATGCCGGCCCGGCGGGCCCGGAGGCCGTAGTCGAAGTCACCCATCGAGTGCTTGAACCGGCCGTCGATGTCGCCCAGCCGGTCGTGCACGGCGCGGGGCACGAGCACCACGTTGCCGTTGCAGGTGTCGCACGGCTCGGGCCGGCCCGCGGGGTCGACCAGTTCGAGGGTGTGCCCACGCGGATGCCAGCGGGGCAGCGTGCGGCGCCTGCCGGAGTACGTCGTCCGGGTCCCGTCCGAGGAGTGCAGCGGCCCGACCACGATGGCGTCCGGTCCGACCTGGGCCGAGGTCTCCAGCAGCTGTGCGAGGGCGTCGTCGGCGAGCTCGACGTCGTCGTTGAGCCAGAGCTGCCGGTCCCAGTCGGGCATCCCGGCGCGGCGGCTGCTCCGGCTCGCGAGCCGCATTCCCTCGCCCCAGAAGACGTCGGGTCCGACGCCGACGAGCTCGACCTCCGGGAACCGCTCGGCGACGGCCTGCGCCGTGCCGTCGCCGCTGCCGGCGTCGACGAGATGGACCGACAGCGCGGACCCGGTCGGCAGTCCGCGCTGGCGACGCAGCGCGGAGAGTGCGGCCACGGTCTTGTCCCGCCGGTTGTGGCAGGTCATCAGGACGGCGATGCGGGGTGCTGGCACGAGCCAAACATCCGACACCGGGTCGGCTCGGATCCCCACGACACGCCGCATTCACCCGGACGTCCGTCAGTGCGCGCCCCGGGCTGTGAGGACCGCCGGGATCGTGCGGGCCAGGATCACGAGGTCGAGGAGGGCGGAACAGTTCTCGACGTAGTGCAGGTCCAGCCGGACCATCTCCTCCCACGGCAGATTCGACCGCCCGCTCACCTGCCACAGGCCGGTGACCCCGGGCGGAACCAGCAGCCTGTCCCGAGCCCGTCCGAGATAGTCGGAGTCCTCCGGCAGCAGGGGGCGCGGCCCGACGAGCGACATGTCACCGCGCAGGACATTGACCAGCTGCGGCAGTTCGTCGAGCGAGAGGCGGCGCAGGAGCCGGCCGACCGGGGTGATCCGCGGATCGTTGCGCAGCTTGAACAGGTGGCCGCCGGCCTCGTTCAGGTGCACCAGGGCCGCTCGGGCCCGGTGGGATCCGACGTGCATGGTGCGGAATTTGATCATGGTGAACGGAATGCCGTGGTGACCCACGCGCACCTGACGGTAGAACACCGGCCCCTTGGTGGTGGCCTTGATGGCGAGATAGACGGCCGCCATCACGGGAATGGCCATCAGTAACAGAAACGAGCCGCCCATGAGATCGATGAGGCGTTTGGCTGACCGCCGTCTGACCGGGAGCCATTCGGGCGACGGACGCGTAGCGGAAGTCGTCACGTCCCACTCCTTTTGGAGGAATGTTTTGCATCAGAAGGTAAGTCCCCCGGTGTTCGGCAATGCTCTCTCACGGTGACAAGGAATCACCGGGTGCGCCACGCACCCTTGCTCCAACCGGAGAGGCGGCTTCTGATGGACGACCGGCCGACGGCACCCGTCCCGCGGTCCCGCCGCCGCGTACTGCGGTTCCTCGCCCTGGCGGCGGTGCTCCTGCTCGCCACCGCGTCGGCCCTCGGCTGGTGGACGTACCGGCACCTTGACCGGAACATCCGGACCGACCGGGCCACGGAGGAGGCGCTCGCCGCCCAGGCCGGCGAGCGGCCCCGGGCGTCCGGCGCGGCCCAGAACATCCTGATCATGGGCTCGGACTTCCGCCCCGAGCTGGGCAGTGCGCGTTCGGACACGGTGCTGGTGCTCCACCTCTCGGCCGACGGCAGGAGCGCTCGGGTCGTCAGCGTCCCCCGGGATCTGATGGTGTCGATCCCGAGCTGCCCGACAGCCGGCGGAGGCACCAGCCGCGCCCAGTTCGCGCAGTTCAACTGGGCCTTCGACCTGGGCGGCCCGGCGTGCACCATCCGCACCTTCGAACGGCTGACGGACATTCGGGTGGACCACTACCTCGTGGTGGGGTTCGAGGGGTTCGCCAGGATCATCAACGCGGTCGGCGGCGTCGAGGTGGACCTGCCGACGGCCGAGCGGGATCCGAACGTCGGGCTCGACCTTTCCGCCGGGCACCATCTGCTGCAGGGCGCGGACGCGCTCGCGTACGTCCGGGCCCGCGAGTACGTCGGGGACGGCAGCGACACCAACCGGATGACTCGGCAGCAGCACTTCCTGGGCCTGCTCTCGACGAAGCTGCGCAGCAGTGGGGTGCTGTTCAACCCGGCCAGGCTCTACCCGGTGCTGGACGCCGCGACGTCGTCGATCACCGCCGACTCCGACCTCGCCTCCCTCGGCAAGCTGTACGACCTGGTCGAGCGGCTCCGCGCGGTCCCCGAGGGCGGTCTCGAGTTCGGCACCGTCCCTCGGCAGCCCTATCCGCAGGACCCCGACCGGGATGTCCTGGCCCAGCCCGCCGCCTCGGAACTGTTCACGGCGCTGCGCGAGGACCGGGCGTCACCGGCCGGCCCGGGGAAGGCCTGAGCGACGGCCGCAGCGGGCCGGGGCTGCCGGCTGCTCGACATGGTGAGCAGGACGGTGACGTTCAGCAGCACCAACAGGAGGAACGGGCTGAACTCGAGGCCGCGCAGCGGAGCCTCGGTCACGCAGGTGGCCAGGGTGAGGACCAGCAGCGCCCACGACAGCCCCGCGCTCGCCCGGGCCGTCCGCGCCGCCACCAGCACGAGGGCCACGACGAACACCACCAGCCCGAGGGCGCCCACCAACCCGGAGGTGGCGAGAGTCTGGTGCAGCTGACCGTGGGCGTGCGCGTACATCCCGCGCACCGGCGAGGAGTGGTCGGTGAAGAGCGTCGGACCGTACCCCAGCAGCACGTGGGAGCGGAAGACACCCATCGCCAGGGCCCAGACCTCGGTGCGGCCGTGCAAGGACGTGACCTCGCGGTCCGACACGACCCGCTCGAGTCCGCCGAGCAGCGCGGGGACGAGCAGGGCGGCGCAACCCGCCGTACCGATGATCAGCCCCCGCCCCAGCAGCGGGTGCAGCCGTCTCGGCACGTCGCGCCGGTACAGGAGCAGCAGGGCCAACGGCGCCGCGAGCCAGGCGGTTCGCGACTGGGCCAGCAGCAGGGTGGCCAGGGCCGCCCCGCTGTGCAGCAGCCACAGCCGGGACCGGTGGAGCGGCGCGGCCTCCACGACCAGGGCGGCCGCCGCCACCGTACCCAGCAGGATGGGGTGGTCGGTGAGCCCGGCGAGACGGGAGTAGCCGAGCCCGGGCAGCCGGAAGTTCACGATGACGCTGGAGGTCAGCGCCCAGCCGGGTGCGACGGCCAGTGCGGCCAGGCTGCCCCAGGTGTAGACGCGCACGACGGCGCGCAGTCGCCACAGCATCCGGCTCGGCCGGACCGCCGGCGCCGCGTACAGGGCGGCCACGACCAGCGGCGCGAGGTAGAGCCGCCAGTCGTCGGCGCCGCCGTGTCCGCCGAACAGGGCGGACAGCACCGGGCCCGCGTACATGGCGAGACCCGTCGCCGCCAGGCCGGCGCCGACCGCGTCCGGCGTCCGGCGCGGTCCGGCCCACCGGGAGATCAGCACACCGGACAGCAGCGCCGCGGTCAGCAGCAGGTAGAGCTGGCCGGCCTCCACCCGCCAGGGCGCCGCCGGCGGCTCGACCGGTGGGTAGTCCCAGCCCGGCAGCGGGCCGGGGGCCGACGGACGGCGGTCCGACACCACCACCACGAAGAAGGCAGGGCCGAGCCCGACCGCCCACAGGGCGGCCGTCGACAGGCGGATGGCCGCAGTACCGGGGCGACGACGCACACAGACTCCTCGATCCGGGTCATGACCTGTTGCCGAGCAGTTGACCCGCGTGCGCGAGGGTGCGGGCCGCACCCCGCCCGGCCCGGAACAGGGCCGGGTGCAGGCCGGAGAGGATGGTCTCCAGCCGGTCGACGCTGGTCCGGGTGGAGACCACCAGCCGGTCGATCCGCAGCGGGTGCCGCCGCCCCGGGACGGCGAGCCGGTGGTTGTAGAGGAAGGCCGAGCGGTAGCCGGCCCGGGAGAGGAGGTGGTGCGCCCGGTCGTCGCTGTTGCCGTTGGGGTAGGCGAAGGCGGTCGGCGCGTGGCCCAGCAGCCCGGTCAGCCGCTCGTGCGCCTCCAGCACCTCGGTCCGCACCTGGCCGTCGTCGCAGCGGTCCAGGCACGGGTGGGTGAGGGTGTGGTTCCCCACCGTGATCCCGCCCTCCTCCAACTCCCGGAGCTCAACGGCGGTCAGCTGGCGCTGCCGGGGCGGCGCCAGCGCCGAGGTGGCTCTCAACTCCTCCAGGGCGAGCCGCCGTTCGTACTCCGGCAGCAGCTTCAGGGTGTGCACCGTGATCTCGGGCGGCGCGGGCGGCACGCGGCGCGTCCGGCCGCCCTGACGGACCAGCTGCTCGACCTCGTCCCACCAGAACGGGGTGTCGGTGCCGACGAGGTCGGCGATGACGAAGCAGACCGCCGGGATCCCGCGCGCCGCGAGCAGCGGCAGGGCCCGGCTGTGGACCGTGTGGTCCCCGTCGTCGAAGGTGATCAGCACACTGTGCGGCGGCAGCGGCCGGCCGCCGTGGAGGGCCTCCTCCACCTGGCTCAGCGGAACCGGGCTGAAGGAGCGCTGCAACAGGTCCAGATGCGCCTCGAACACCGCCGCGTCCTCGACCCCGTGGTAGCCGAGGACCGCGAGCCGGTCCCAGGCCCGCTGGTGGCACCAGGCCTGGGCGGGCGAGCGGCGCAGCACGGCGTCGGGGGCCTGCCACGCGTCCCAGCGGTAGTACCAGCCGGCGAGCCGGCCCCTGACCGCCGGGTTCACGCCCGGACCAGGGCGGGGAAGGACGCGCCGATGCCGACGCCCCGGTACCAGTGGTCGCGCGGCTTCTCGTTGAAGTGCAGGAACTCCCGCTGCTGCGCCTCGGCCCAGCCGGCCAGCTCCGTCCAGCAGTAGCTCTTGGTCGCCAGGACGACCGCGCCCGGGGCCAGCAGCGGTGTGGCGGCGGCGAGTTCGGCGCGCTCGTGCTCCGGCGTCCAGCCGGTGTCGACGAAGAGCAGGTCGATCGGCTGCCGTCGGGCGACCGGACCGGCCAGGAACTCGAGGGAGTCTCCGACCACGTGCTCGACCACGCTGTCGTACGGGGGCAGGATCAGCTCGCCCGACCGGTCGTCGATGTCCACGGTCGCCAGCCGGCCGCAGCCGTTGCGGAGCATGGCGGCCGCGATCACCGCACTGCCCATCCCCCGGTTGGTCCCGGTCTCGACCACGAACTGGGGGCGCAGGGCCCGGACGAAGGCGTACCAGCCGATCCGTCGACCGTAGCGGATCACCGGGTCGGTGGTGGCGCTGCGGCTGCTGCGGGCCAGCCCCGCACCGAGCACCTGGCGCAGCTGCGCGTCCTCGCGGACCTCGGCGAGGTAGCCGCGGGCGGCGTCGACCCGGCAGCCCGTCGCCGTCGAGACGAACCAGGCGAGGTGTTCGAGGTTGAGCGGTTCGAGGTCGTAGGTGTAGTGGACGTGCTCACGCGAGCGCACCAGCCAGGAGGTGGTCTGCCGGACCGCCTTGGCGTTGTGCCGGGCGGCGGCGGCCAGCCGCGTCGGGAAGGTGGCGAAGGGGGCCAGCGGGCTGGCGGCGATTCTCCGGGTCAGCGCATTGTGCTTCATGACTGCTCCTAATGAGTCTTCTCCACCCCCGGCACACGGTTTCTGACGTGCCGTTCGTGACGCTCATGGCAATTTATCCATCATGACGACGGAGTCCGGGACGACACGCCCCCCCGCTGAACGGCCACGCGTGGTACTCGTGGTGCCTTTCCTCTCGGAATTCCGGCGATCCTTCTACCGGCTCCTGACCAGCGACCTCGACGAGCGCGGCATCACCCTGGTGATCGCGCACGGCGCCCCGTACAGCCGGGACCAGCAGGCGCGGCGGGACGTCATCCACGTGGAGGGCGCCGTGCGGCTGCGGCAGTGGAGCACCTGGCTGGCGGGGCGTCCGCTGGTCCACAAGCGCCTCGGCGGGGTCGTCCGGGCCTCGGACGTGCTGGTGGTGGACCAGTCGCTGCGGAACCTCGAACTGTATCCGCTGCTGCTGCGGCAGTTGACCGGTCGCGGCCCGACGGTGGCGATGTGGGACCACGGCCGCACGTACACCCAGCCGCAGTCCGCACTCGAGCAGAGCCTCAAGTTCGCGCTGACCCGGCGGGCCCGCTGGTTCTTCGCCTACACGGACGGCGGCGCCCAAACGGTGGCCGAACGGGGCTTCCCCGGGCAGCGCGTCACGGTCGTCCAGAACTCCATCGACACCCGGGAGCTCGCCGACGCCTACCGCGATGTGACGGACCGACAGATCGCGGCGTTCCAGGCCGAGCACGGTCTGACATCCGGGCGGACGGGACTCTTCGTCGGGGCGCTGAGCTCGAGCAAGCGCATCCCGTTCCTGGTCGAGGCCGCCGAGGCGGTCGCCGAGCGGCTTCCCGGGTTCCGGCTGCTGGTCGCGGGGGCCGGGCAGGAGCAGGGCCTGGTCGAGGCGGCGGCGGCACGCACGCCGGTCGTGGTGCCGGTCGGGCAGGCGTTCGGTGCGCGCAAGGCCCTGCTGGGCGCGGTGTCCGACGTCCTGCTGATGCCCGGCCTGGTGGGACTGTGCGCGGTCGACTCCTTCGTCCTCCGGACCCCGGTCGTCACCACTCCCTGGCCCTGGCACGCCCCCGAGTTCGAGTACCTCGAACACGGCCGCAACGCCCTCGTCGCGCCGGACGATCCGCAGGCGTACGCGGACGCCGTCGCCGACCTGCTGACCTCCCCCGAGCGGCTCGACTCCCTGCGGCGCGAATGCCGGAAGGACGCGCAGCGCTACACCGTCGAGGAGATGAGCCGCCGGTTCGCCGACGGCCTCGTCCGGCTGCTCCAGGACTCCGGCCGGTGACCGGCCCCGCGGAGCTGCTCGCGCCGCCCGTCACCGGGCCCACGATCCACCGCCACCCCGGGACCCTCGCCCCGCTGGAGGACAGCTGGCGCGCGCTGGTCTCCGCCCTGCCGGGATCCTCGTACTTCATGACGCCGGACTGGGTGCTCGGCTCGTGGGAGGCGATGGACCCGGCAGCGAACGCGACGGCGGAGACCGCAGTGTGGACCTCCCCCGACGGGCGGGTGGAGGCGGTGGTCCCGCTGGTCCGCACCCGGGGCCGGCTGCACCCGCGCCTCCCGCTCCCGGTGAGCTTCTGGACGCTGCTGGGCTCCGGCGCCGACGCGGCGGACCACGGGCTGCTTCCCGCCCTGCCGCACCGTCACGCGGAGGTCGGCGCCTGGCTCGCCGGCCGCGTCCGCGGCGGGAGCCTGTGGCTGCCGGCCATGGACCCCGAGGCCGGTCCCGGACTGCTGCCCCCGGGCACCCGGCGGATCGCGCGGACGACCTGTCCGCGCCTCACGGTCGGCCCGGGACTACCGGTCGGCTCCACCGGTTTCCGCCGGCTGATGCGCCGGCGCGAGCGGCAGCTCGCCGACGCCGGCGTCACGTTCCGCTGGGTGGCTCCGCCGCAGATGACCGCCGAGGTGATCGACACGGTGCTGCGTCTGCACCTGCTGCGGCAGGAGGTGAAGGGTACGAGAACGGCCTTCGGCCCGGCCCGGCGCGCCTTCCACCTGCGCCTCCTGGAGCGCGCGGACGGCGACCGCGGCCCGACGGCGCTGCTCGCCGAGCGCGAGGGCAGACCCGTCGGAGCGGTGTACGGCTTCCTGTGGCAGAACACTTTCGCCTACTACAACGGCGGCTGGGACCCGGCCTACGCCCGGCTGAGCCTCGGGACCGTGCTGCTGGACCGGGCCGTCGCCGAGGCCTCCGCCCTGGGCCTCGACACCTTCGACTTCCTGCGCGGGGACGAGGAGTACAAATACCGGTCCTTCGGCGCCGTGGACCGCTACGACGACCAGTGGCTCAGGCCGCGCAGCCCCGGCACCCTCCTGGCGGGGGCCGTCCTGCGTCACCGCCGCAGACCCCGCACACCACGTGCGGGGACGGTCAGCGGAGTACCAGGAGGTCCATCCAGCTGACGGCGGGCTCGGTGGGGTGCTCCGCGGCGGCGGCGCGGACGGCGGCGAGGCCGCTGGTCCAGGCGTCGTCGGTGAGGGCGCGGAGTTTGGAGTCCGCCTCGCGGCGGAGCGTGTCCGCCCAGGCGGCGAGGGTGGGCGCGGACTGCTGGGGCAGCTCGCGCAGTGCGGTGCGGCGGAAGCCTGCGGTGGCGAACGCCTCGGTGACCCGCTCGACGCTCGGGTAGCCGTCGACCATGGCGGCGGTCTCCGGGAAAAAGCGGACCCGCAGGTCGCGGCGGCCCCGGCCGGCGAAGGTGTTGCGGATCAGCACCGGCGCCCCCGGCCGCAGCACGCGGCGCAGCTCCCGGGCGGCGGCCTCCAGGTCGGGCAGGTGGTGAACGACCGAGCCGAGCCAGGCGAGTTCCGCGCTCGCGTCCGGCACCGGCAGCGCGTCCGCACGGCCGTCCAGCGGGACGACGCCGTCGGAGGCCGGGATCAGTGCGCGCATGGCGGGCGCCGGCTCGACGGCCAGCACCCGGACCCCGAACCAGTCGTGGAAGGCGGTCGCGAAGCCGCCGGTCCCGGCGCCCACGTCGAGCAGGGTCGTGCCGGGGCCGGGCGCGGCCTCCTCGGCGACCGCCTGCCGCCAGGCCTCCAGCGCCTCGCGAGGGATCTCGCGGGCGGCGCGGTAGGCGGCCGCGGACGCGGCGTCGTACGTGGTCTCTGCCATGGTCGGTCTCCAGTCCACGGGAGGGGGCGAGAGGGGCATCGGTGTCAGGCGACGGCGGCGAGCAGCGGATCCAGGTCGGGGAGGTCCGCGGCCGCGTCCCCGAGGACCGCGTAGAAGAGCCAACCGCGCGGCGGCACGAGGGTACTGGCGGCGAGCGGCAGCACACCGGGGCGGCCGGCGCGGGCCAACAGCCCGGCGTCGTCCAGCGCGGTGACCAGCCGCTCGTAGCAGCCGGGCCGGGTGACCGGCAGGACGCGCAACCGGAGCCGGGCGCCGAGCCGTTGGGCGATCATGCCGGGCGAGAGCCGGGCATTGACCTCCAGGAGGGGGACCAGCCCGCCGTCGACCGTCGTCATCGAGTCGACCGACATCGGCCCGCGGTAGCCCTCGCCGGCGGCCGCGGCCGCGACGGCCTCCACGGTGTCCCGGTAGCCGTCGCGCTCCAGCCGGTCCACCAGCTCGGGCGCGGGCGGTGCCGAACCCCGGTAGGAGTGGCCGTCGTTGAGGATCTGCCGGATGCCGTGCCAGACGGTCCCGCCGTCCGGGGCGATGGTGAGGTGCGCGGCGAAGTCCGCGGCGCGCTCGAAGCGCGGCTGCACGACCAGTTCGATCCGCTCCGGGACCCGGGCGAGATGGCGTCCGATCATGTCCAGCCGGGCCGGCGAGTCGACGGTGATGTTGCCCTGCCCGGAGACGCCGTACGGGTCCTTGACCACGCAGGGGCCGAACTCCTCGACCGCCTTGTGCAGTTCGTCCACCGAGGTGACGGTCCGTCCGGAGCCGGGCAGCCCCAGCGCGGTGGACCACACCTTGGAGTTGACCCGTCGCACGGTCTCCGGGTCGGGCAGCTCCCCGGCCAGCCCGAGGCGGGCCGCGGCCTCCCGGGTGCCGGGCAGCACGGCGTACGGCTGCGCCGCCGCCCCGGCCAGGCCGGGCAGCCCGTGCTCGGCGAGCCTCGCCTCGACCGGCCGGTCGGGGTCACCGGGGACGGCGAGGTGCCGGGCGGGGAACCCGGCGGCGGCCATCGCCTCGGTGAACGCCTCCGGGGGCTGCCGGGCGGTCAGCAGGACGTCCTCCGGTCCGCACAGCACGGCCTGGAGTTCGTCCATGGCCCGGGTGAGGACCTCGGCGTGCGGGTCGCGCAGGGCGGGCAGCCGGGCCAGGTCGGACGGGCGCCAGCGCTGCTCGGCGTCGCAGCTGCCGAAGCGGACGGCGGCGGGCCGGGGGGCGTCCGCGGTCACGCCGTCCCCTGGGCGGCCGGGGCGAGGAAGCGTTCCTGGATGCGGTCCAGGGTGCGGAAGTCGTCCACGGTCACCTCGGTCAGGTCGATCGGCTGCCCGGAGACGTTCTCCAGCAGGTAGATGAACTCCAGGAAGTCCAGGGAGTCGATCAGCCGGCCCTCGATGAGGTCCTCGGCCGGGTCGACCGCCCGGTCCAGGCCGGGGTTCTTGGACGCGATCCACTCGGAGATCTGCTGCATGGCGGTGCTCACTGCTCCTTCGCTGGTGCGGGATGCGGGTCGGTGCGCGGATCGGTACGGGGGCCGTTCGCCAGTCCGGCGGCCACCGCGATGGCCCAGTCCCCTTCGTGCGTGATGCTGACGGTCCACCGGTCGACCCCGGCCTCGCGCAGTTCGCGCAGCGCCGTGCCCCGGGGGTGGATGCCCGGGGCGCCGCCCGGGCCGCGCAGCACCTCGATGTCCCGGGTGAGGACGAGGGCGCGGGCCGGGGCGAGGAGTTTGACGAAGGACTCCTTCGCGGCGAGCCGCCCGGCCAGGGTGGCCATCGGGCGGCCGCGCACGGCGGCCAGCTGCTCGCGTTCGCGGGCGGTGAAGTGGTCCGCGAGCCAGCGTTCGCCGTGCTGCCGGGCGAGCGCCTCGACCCGCGGGATGTGCACCAGGTCGACGCCGACCCGCAGCCCGGCCGGGTCGGTGCCGGGGCCGATCAGCCGGTCCAGGGCCGCCCGCAGCGGTTGTCCGTTCATCGCTCGACGGGAGTGGGATCGGCGGGGACGGGCTCGGCGGGGACGGGATCGACGGCCGGACCGTCGGCGAGCGCCGCCGCGAACTCGGCGCGGAGTCGTCCGACCAGGGCGGCGGCCGGCTCCACGGCGGTGACGGCGCCGCAGCCCAGCCCGGCGTACCGGGCCATCTCGCCGACCAGCCCCTCGGCCTCCGCGGTCGGCGCGGCGGCCGATCCGCGCGGCACCGGCCGCCGCGCTCCCATCACCGTGGTCCAGGCGATCAGGGCGGCGGGAAGCGGCTCGGCGGACTCGGTGACCGGGCTGCGCAGAACCCGGTGCGGGCGGCCGGGCCAGCCGATGGAGAAGCGCTCGGTCACCACGGTGTCCGCGGCCCGGGCGGCGGTCAGGGCCGCCTTGTAGTCGGGGTGGGCCGCCGACTCGGCGGCGGCGACGAAGAGCGTCCCGCACAGTGCGCCCGAGGCGCCGCGCCGGACCGCCTCCAGCAGGTCGGACCCGGTGGCGACGGCCCCGGCGGCGAACACCGGGACGCCGACCCCGGCCGCGTCGGCCAGGAGCTCCTCCAGCGGCTGCCCGCCCAGGTGGTGGCCGCCCGCCTGCACGCCCTGCACGACGACCGCGTGGGCGCCCAGCCCGGCCGCGATCCGGGCCTCGGCGCTGCTGCCGGTCTGGACGATCAGCCGGTGCCCGGCGGCGAGCACCGCGGCGGCGGTCCGCTCGGGCGGCAGACCGTAGCTGTTGACGGCGATCCGGCGGTCGGCGCGGTCCAGGACGGCGGCGATCTGGGCGTCCAGCAGCCGGTCGGCGACCTCGGGGATGACGTTCACCGAGAAGGTCCGGTCGGTGCGGGCGGCGGTGTCGTCCACCAGGGCGGCGGCCAGCGCGGCGTCGCTCTTGTAGAGCGCGACGGTGCCCAGTGCCCCGGCGTCGCTCACCGCGGCGGCCAGCGCGGGCCCGGCCACCCCGCCCATCCCGGCCTGGATCAGCGGGAAGGGGACACCGATGGCGGCGGCGCCGCGCTCCGCGGCCGCTCGGAAGTCAGCCGGTGCGGTCATCGCCGCCGACCGCGCCGCCGCGCACCGCACGGACCCGCTCCAGGGCTGCCTCCGGGCTGCCGTGCGACAGGACCATGGCGTGCACCCAGCGCTCGACCCCGAACGCGGTGCAACTGCTGTGCGCCGTCTGCCCGTCGGCGGTGATGTCGAGCCGCTCGCCGAAGAAGTTGCGGTGACGGTTGACCGAGGCGATGGCCGTTCCGTCCTCGGCGGTGAACTCGTACTTGACCGGGTCGAGGGCCATCAGCTTGGCGCGGGAGCCGCTCTTGTCGTAGAAGGGGTCGTTCGCGGGCCGGTAGGAGAGCGGCACGCCCAGCCGGTCGGCCAGCTCCTCGACGAAGACCTTGGAGTCGGCGAGGTGGGTCCTGGCCCCGTCCGCGGAGCCGAGGTAGAGCACCTCGCGCATGTGGAAGCCCCACAGCCGGCGCAGGCCGTCGTAGTGGTCCTCGTTGCGGAAGCACCGGCCGACCGCGGTCACCCGCAGCTCGGTGCCGATGTCCTGGGCGGCCAGCGAGAGCAGCAGGCCGTAGCAGGTGGCGGAGGGCAGCAGGTAGCCGGTGGGGCGGACCGCCTGGCCCTCGACCGCGTCCCCGGCGGCGAGCGCGTCGAGCGCCTCGTCCCGGAAGCGGGCCGCGGCGACGCCGAGGTGCGGGAAGTTGCGGAAGTAGTCGAGCCTGGCCAGCCCTTCGGCGGGCAGCAGCGGGGGGCCGACGACCGGGGCGGCGGCCGTCAGCTCCGCCAGGCCGGTGAAGAGGGCGTCGAGTTCGGTGAGCAGCGTGGCGCGGACCGGGTCGAGCACCACGAGCCCGGGGCCCGGCTCGCGCAGCGTGGCGGCGAAGGCCGGCCCGGTGGCGGTTGCGGTGTGGGGAGGCATGGGAGTCCTTCGGGAGGGGCGGGGCGCGAGGTCAGGCGGCGGGGGTGTCGAGCACGCCGATCCGGCGGTAGAAGGTCCGGGTGCGGGCGGTGATGGCGTCGTGCACCGCCGGACGGGCGGGGTCGGCCAGCACCCGGGCGCGGAAGGCGAACGGGTCGGGGATGCCGGCGTCGCGGTAGGCGTCCACGCTGTAGAGCTGCTGGATCGAGGCGTTGATGTACTTCTCGATGTAGCTGCGGGCGGCGGCGGTCTCCCGCTCGTCGCCGGCCTCGACCAGCCGCTGCCACAGCGCGCGGACGAGCTGGGCGCCGAAGGCGATGTGCCGGGACTCGTCCTGGTGGTGGACCCGGTTGATGGCCCGGATGGTCTCCGGCAGCGCGGCGTCGGCGGCCATCCGGCTGTTGAAGTGGTCCACGATCTGCTCGAAGATCAGGATGCGGCTGAAGACGGTGAAGTTGTCCAGCTGCGGGGACGGCTTGTCGCCGGGGAAGGCCATCGCCCGGTTGGGGAACAGCTTGCCGCCGTACCGCAGGCAGAACTCGGCGAAGAACCACATGTGTTCGTTCTCCTCACCGAGGAAGTGGTGGAAGAACGGGGTGGGGATCTCGTAGCCGGGGGTGTGGATGCGCCGCACCACCTCCTGCATCAGCTCGCGGATGCCGTGCACGTTGAGGCTGTAGAAGTTGATGCTCTCCCACTTGGTGAGGGCGAGGTACTGCTCGCGGGTGAGTTCCGCGGCGGCCTCGGTGCCGTGCACGGTGACGAGGTCCTCGCTCATCCACAGCGCGCCGTCGGGGATGCTCTCCGGCCACTCGAATGCCTGGTAGGGGTTGTAGTACTCGTTCTCGGCGGCGGTCGTCAGCCGGGCCACGGCGGTGGCGACTTCCTCGTCCCAGACGGGGGCGGCGGCGGTGGTCATCGGGTGCTCCTCAGCGGCTTGCGTTCGGTACGTCGGTCGGTCGGCCGGCGCGGGGCGCGACGGACCGGAAGGCGGCCAGCTCCACGGGCGCGTCGGCGCTGTCCACCAGCAGCGCCTCGAAGGCGAGCAGCAGGCGCTCGATGTCGGGGCGCGGGATCAGGTCGGTGTCGGCCATCAGGTAGAGCAGGCAGGTGTCGGGGGCGTAGCTGGTGTGCACGAAGAAGGTGGCGTCCTGGCGCTCCCAGGAGCCGACGTGGAAGACCCGGGTCTTCCCGGCGAGGTCGGCGAGCCGGGCGGGGTCGCCGCCGGTGTCCGGCAGGTCCTCCCAACGGTCGTGCAGCCGCTTGTCGTTGAAGAACTGCCCGAGGTTGAGGGTGTCGCCGCTGCGGGCCCGGGCCGCGTCGAGCACCTCGTCCACCGCGATCGGGTCGTAGTGGGCGTGGCGGTAGGCGTTCATCCCGGCGAGGAAGGCGCGCCGGACGGCCTGGTCGAAGGTGCCCTCGGCCACGTCCAGGGAGAACAGGGCGTTCTCGGCCATGGCGGCGACCAGCCGGCGGGTCCGGTCGTCGTGCCGGTTGACGGCGATCAGCTGGAGCGGGACGGTGCTGTGCCCGGTGTAGGCGCCGAGGACGGCGGCGGTGGCCGCGAGCAGGACGGTGCCGGTGCTGGTCTGGCAGCGGTCGGCGAGGGCGGTGGCGGCCAGCGCGGCCGCCGGGGAGTCCATGCCGAGCCGGACGAAGCGTTCGGGCCGTCCCTCGTCCCCGGCCGGGGCCGGCGGGAAGAGCGTGGCGGGGACCTTCTCCAGGGTGCTCCGCCAGTAGGCGACGGCCGCGGCGCCGCGGGCCGCGCCGACGCCCTCGGACTCGTACCGGGCCTGGTCGACGGGCTGCCACTCCGGCTCCGGCGCCGGCGTCCCGGCGAGCAGGTCGCCCAGCTCGCGGAGGAGTTCGCGGACGCCCCAGAAGTCGACCCCGAGGTGCGAGAAGACCAGGGCGAGCCGGGCCGGGCGGCCGTCCTCCAGCACCAGGGTGGCGCGGAACGGGACCTCGGTGTCGTGCCGGAAGGTGCGCCGGACCAGGGCGTCCGCCACCTGCTCGGCCAGGTCGTCGGCGGCGCCGGGCGCGGCCTCGGCGATCTCCAGCGGGACGCTGCCGCGGTCGGCGACCTCCTGGATCCAGCCGCCCTCCGCGGTCTCCCGGAAGAGCGTGCGCAGCGCCTCGTACCGGGAGACCAGCGCGGTGAGCCCGTCGACGACCTGATCGACCGTCAACTCCGGCGGGACTTCGACGATCCGTCGGATGTTGAAGTAGTGCGCCTCGCCGTCCAGCCAGCGGATGGACTTCCAGATGGCACGCTGGCCCCAGGTCATCGGTGCGGTCGCGGCTCTGCTCCCGTGGAAGTCCAGGGAGCGGGCGCCTCGGTGGTCCATGGCGTTTCCTCACGCAGGCTGGTGCCGCGGCCGGACGGCACGCGGAGCGGTGCCCCCGGCGGGCGGGGGCACGAGGACGTGGCAGAGCTGGGACGGGATGCCCGCGCGGCGGGCGGCGAAGGGGGCGGCCGGTCCGGGATCGCCGGGCGGGCGGCAGCGGGAGCCTGGCTCGACCTGGCCCGATGACGGACGTTACCCACCGCCGCCAGCGAATGTCTAGACCATTTGACCAGTCCTTTGTTGGTCTGTTCGTCACCCAACGTTCACTGCAGGGATCCTGATCGTTCATCAGTGGACATGCCTTGACGCCCCGCACCGGTCTGGACCAGACTCCAGGACTCGTGCCGCACGGCGACAGCGCCGTCCCGTTCGCTCGGCACTTCCCAGGCCCTCGCCTCCCTGCCGACCGCCCACCGAACCGGAGGCGCTCCACCGTGCCCGCACGCACCTCCCCACCCCGTACCCGACGGCCGCTCCTGCGCCGGCGGGCGCAACGGTGGGTCTCCACCGCCCGGTTGCTCCGGCAGCTGCCCGCGGGAGCCCTTGCGGCCGTCGCCGCCATGCACCTCGCGGTCGGGCTGCTGCCCATCGGATTCATCCTCGCCACCAGCCACGTCATCGCCGGGCTGCCCGACGTCGTGGGCGCGCATCCCTCCGACCGGGCCACCGCCCGGCTCGGGCTCGCCGTGCTGCTGGCCGGCTGCGCCTTCCTGCTCCAGCAACTCCTGGCGCCCTTCCAGACCCTGGCCGCCGAGCTGGTCTCCCGGCGGGTGGACGGCGCCCGGATCAGCGGACTCATGGCCTGCGCCCTGGACGGCCTGCCGCCGGAGGACCTGGATCGGCAGGAGGTGCTGGACCTGCTCGCGGAGGCCCGCGGCGGCTTCGACCGGACCTCCCCCACCCCCGGTGACGCCACCGCCGGAGCGCTGGCCCTGCTCGCCCGCTACGCCCAACTCGCCGGTGCCACCGTGATGGTGGCCGTCGTACTGGGTCCGCTCCCGGCCGCCGTGGTCGCCGTCACCGCGCTGGTCATCCGCTACGGGCAGCGCGACTCGCTGCGCCGGTTCGGCGCCGTCCGGTCCACCATGGCCGGACGGCGGAGGCGGCTGGCCTACCTCCGGCGGACCGCCAGCGGCAGCGGGCTCGCCAAGGAGGCCAGGCTGCTGGGGCTGGTGCCCTGGCTGCGCGAGCGGCACGGCGAGGAGGCCCGGGCCTACCTGCAGCCGCTCTGGGCCACCCGGCGGCGGCTGCTCCTCGCGCCGTTCGTCGCGCTCGCCGCGCTCGGGCTGATCGGCGGCGCCACCGCACTGGTCCTGCTCGCGCGCGGCGGCGCGACCGGTACCCTCTCGCTGCTCCAACTCAGCGCCGCCCTGCAGGCCGTGCTGATCCCGATGCGCTTCGGGGTCTTCTTCCCGGAGAGCGACATGCAGACGCTGTACGGGCTCACCGCGGAGGACGCCCTGCGGCAGTTGGAGGACCGCGTCCCCGCGCCGCGGACCGCGGCCGACGGCCCGGTGGCCCCGCACGGCCCGATCCGCTTCGAGCAGGTCGGCTTCCGCTACCGTCCCGACACCCCCGAGGTGCTCCGCGGCCTCGACCTGGAACTGGCCGAGGGCGCGTCCACCGCGATCGTCGGCCTCAACGGCGCCGGCAAGACCACCCTGGTGAAGCTGCTGGCCGGGCTGCACGGCCCGACCGGCGGCCGGATCACGGTCGGCGGCACCGACCTCGCGGCCGTCCCGCCCGCCGCCTGGCACCGGCGGATCGCCGTGATCTTCCAGGACTTCGCCCGCTTCGAACTGACCGCCGCCGAGAACATCGCGCTGGGCCGCCCGGAGCTCCTGGCGGACACCGCCGCGCTGCGCACCGCCGCCGAACGCGCCGGCGTCCTCGACACCCTCGACCGGCTGCCGCACGGCCTGTCCACCGTGCTCAGCGCGCAGTACGAGGGCGGCACCGACCTCTCGGGCGGGCAGTGGCAGCGGGTCGCCCTGGCCCGGGCCATGCTGGCCCTCGCCGACGGCGCCTCCCTGCTCATCCTCGACGAACCCACCGCACAGCTCGACGTCCGCGCCGAGGCCGCGTTCTTCGACCGCTTCCTGGACATGTCCCGCGGCGTGACCAGCGTGATCATCGCCCACCGCTTCTCCAGCGTGCGCCGCGCGGACCGCATCCTCGTCCTCGCCGACGGAGCGGTCGCGGAGTCCGGCACCCACGAGGAACTCCTCGCCCTGGACGGGCAGTACGCGGCGCTCTTCCGCGCCCAGGCCGAACGCTTCACGGAAGAAGGGGCCCTGCGATGACCGTCCTGCTCCTGGCGGTGCACCACCTGCTGCGGCTGGCCTGGCGCTGCGACCGGCGCCGGCTGCTGCGCGCCTGCACGATGATGCTGCTCGGCTACCTCGCCACGCCGCTGATCGCGCTCAGCCTCAAGGGCCTCACCATGGCCGCGGTGGCCGGGCACACCGGCACGGCCGCCCTGCTCGGCCTGACCGCCGCGGTGCTGCTGGTCCTCGAACTGATGATGAACCACTTCGCGCACCTGTCCTACTTCGAACTGGGCGACCTCGGCGAGGTGGAGCTGCAGAACGAGCTGCTCGCCATCGCCCACGGCGATCCGCACCTGGAACGGCTGGAGTCGGCCCGGTTCGCCGACGCCCTGGCCCTGGTCCGCGAGGACCTGCCGCGCACCCGGGCCTCCCTGGAGGCGGTCCTCCAACTCGGCGGGCTCGCCCTGCAACTGGGGCTGACCGCCGTGCTGCTCGGCGGCCTCAACCCCTGGCTCCTGCTCCTGCCGCTCACCGGCGTCCTGCCGGTGCTCGCGGGCAACCGCGCACAGCGCCGGCTGGACGCCGCCAAGGAGCGCACCGCCCGCCACGTCAGGTTCGGACGGCACCTGCTGGACACGGCCACCTCGCCCTCCCCCGCCCGGCAGATCCGGCTCGCCGGGGCCGGCCCGCTGCTGATCGAACGGCACCGCGACGCCTGGGCCCGGACCACAGCCGAGCTCCGCCGCGCCCACACCGCGGCCGCGGCGCTGCGGGCCGGCGGCCAACTGGCCTTCGCCGCCGCGTACGGCGCCGCGATCTGGACCGTCGTCCGGCAGGCCGAGCACGGCACCTCCGGGCTGGGCGACGTCATCCTCGTCATCACCCTGGCCGCCCAGCTGTCCCTCCAAGTGGCCACCGCGCTGGGCCTGCTGGCCGTCCTCCAGGACGCCGGCCGGACCGCGCAGCGGCTGGCCGAGCTGCGCGAGCAGGCCCCCGACCCGGGCGTCCGCCCGGAAGGCCCGCTCCGCCCCGCACCCGCCGCGCTCACCCGGGGCATCCGGCTGGAGAACGTCGGCTTCGCCTACCCCGGCAGCGCACGACCCGTACTGGAGGACGTCAACCTCGACATCCCCGCCGGCAGCGCGCTGGCCGTCGTCGGCGAGAACGGCGCCGGCAAGTCCACCCTGATCAAGCTGATCTGCGGACTCTACCGGCCCACCGCGGGACGGATCCTGGTCGACGGCGTCGACCTCGCCGAGATCGACCCCCGCGCGTGGCAGAGCCGACTGGCCGCGCTCTTCCAGGACTTCGCCCGCCTCGAACTCCGGCTCCGCGACAACACCGGCATCGGGGACCCGGAACGGATCGACGACGACGAGGCGCTGCGCTCCGCGCTGGCCGCGGCCGACGCCGCCGGCGTCGAGGCGGCCGTCCCCGGCGGCCTGGACGGGCTGGTCGGCCGCGGCTACGGCGACGGCACCGACCTCTCCGGCGGGCAGTGGCAGAAGCTCGGCCTGGCCCGGACCCTGCTGCGCCGAGAACCGCTCCTCCTCACCCTGGACGAGCCCGCCTCCGCGATGGACGCCACCGCCGAACAGGCCCTGTTCGAGCGCTTCGCCCGGCTGGTCGCCGACTCCGGCGCCCGCACCGGCGCGGTCAGCCTGCTGGTCTCGCACCGCTTCTCCACCGTCCGGATGGCCGACCGCATCGTCGTCCTGGAGGACGGCCGGGTCCGCGAGTGCGGCACCCACGCCGACCTGGTCGCGGCCGACGGCCTCTACGCGGAGCTGTACGCCCTGCAGGCCCGGATCTACGCCTGAGCCGCGCCCCCGCGGCGGGCAGGACGACGGACGGCCGGAGCCGCGGCGCCCCCGCCGGTGGTGGCGCAGTTCCCCCTGACGGAGCGCTACCGGCCGGATCGGGACCTGGTCCAGGCGGGGGCGACCACGCCGACCAGCAGGACGGCGAAGCCGATCTGCAGCAGGTGCCGGATCCAGTCGATGCCGCCGGTGTGGCGTACGCCGATCCAGCCGGAGACCGCGTTGCCGAGCCAGGCGCCGGCGGCGCCCAGGAGCATGGTCAGCCACCACGGGATCGACTGCGGTCCACGGAGGATCAGCTTGGCGAGGACGCCCAGCACGAAGCCGATGAGGAGGATCCACAGGAGTTGGAACATCGCGTCGGTCCCTTCCCGGTCGTCCGCCGTCCGGACGACGGCAGGCGATTTCCATGATCGGCCCGTTCGGCCGGACGGGCATCTCGACCCGCCGGACGGGCACCCCGACCCGAAGTGGCTGGCAAGCCGCGCCGGGAGTCTTGTAAGGTTCCTCGCGAATCATCCAGAGGGGTGGAGGGACCGGCCCTACGAAGCCCCGGCAACTCCCCGGTCGTCACGGCGCTCGAAGCTCGCGCCGCGCAACCGGGTCCAGTGCCAACTCCGGCTCGTCGCCAACGTGGCGGCGGGGAAGATGAGGAGTGCTTCTGTGCTGCCCCGTGCCGCGGCCCCTGCCGCCCCCTGCGCCGTGCTGATCCCCGGCGCCCTGCCCACGCCGATGTCCACCCGTCTCGTCCCCGACGCGGGCTCTTCGCCGACCTCTTCGGCCCTCCCCCGCTGACGATCCCCGCTCCCCCTGCCCGGAGCCCCGGGGGCGTCAGGCCCCCGGGTACGAGACTGGAGTACCCCCACCCATGGACACCCTGAGCGGCGTCGGCGTGCTCGACAAGACCACCGCGATCCTCGGCACCCTGGAGGCCGGCCCCACCTCGCTGGCCGGCCTGGTCGCGGCGACCGGCCTGGCCCGGCCGACCGCCCACCGCCTCGCCGTCGCCCTGGAGCACCACCGCCTGGTCGCCCGCGACCTGCAGGGCCGGTTCGTGCTCGGGCCGCGGCTGGCCGAACTGTCGGCGGCGGCCGGCGAGGACCGGCTGCTCTCCGCGGCCGGACCGGTGCTGACCGAGCTGCGCGACCTGACCGGCGAGAGCGCGCACCTGTACCGGCGGCGCGGCGAGCAGCGGGTCTGCGTGGCGGCGGTCGAGCGGGTCGCCGGGCTGCGGGACACCGTGCCGGTCGGCTCCTCGCTGTCGATGAAGGCGGGTGCGGCCGCGCAGATCCTGCTGGCCTGGGAGGAGCCGGAGCGGCTCTACACGGCGCTGCGCGGGGCCCGGTTCACCGCGACGGCGCTGAGCGGGGTGCGCCGCCGGGGCTGGTCGCAGTCGGTGGGCGAGCGCGAGCCGGGGGTGGCGTCGGTGGCGGCGCCGGTCCGCGGTCCGGGCAACCGGGTGGTGGCGGCGCTCGCGGTCTCCGGCCCGATCGAACGGCTCACCCGGCACCCGGGTTCGCGCTTCGCCGACGCGGTGGCCGAGGCCGCCGAGCGGCTCTCCGCGGCGGTCACCCCCCACCCCTGACGCCGTCCGCCCCCGGTCGCGGCCGTGTGCGCGCGGCGGCTTGGAGCGGCGGAGGTCCGGTGCGACAGTGGGGCTTCCGGACGAACCGATGGGACGACCGTATGACGATCAGCCAGCTTCCGACGGTGGACCAGGTGATCGAGCGGATGGCCGCCCTGTCGGCCGAACTCCCGCCCACCGACGGGGTCGCGGTCTTCAACTCGATGTACCTGACGGTGACCCGGCTGGTCCGCGCGCAGCTGGACGCGGTGTACTTCGACGACCCGGCCGCCCTGGCCGACCTCGACTCCGGCTTCGCCGTGCGCTACCTGGACGCGGTCGACGCCGACCGGGCCGGGCGCCGGCCGGCCGCCTGCTGGCGCCCGCTGTTCGAGCTGCGTGCCACCCCGGGCATCCACCCGCTGCAGTACGCGTTGGCGGGCATGAACGCCCACATCGAGCACGACCTGCCGCTCGCCGTGCTGGACACCTGCCGGCGGCTGGGCCGCGAGCCCGAGCAGCTGGCCGCCGACTACCGGCGGGTCAACGACCTGCTCGCCCGGGTCGAGGACGAGGTCCGCGACGCGCTGCTGCCGGGCCCGGACGACCTGCCGGTGGCCGACCCGCTGATGCACGTGGTCGGCGTCTGGTCGGTCGACCGCGCCCGGGACGCCGCCTGGGCCAGCGTCCTCGCGCTGTGGGGGCTGCGCCGCGTGCGGCCGGCGTACGACGCGGTGGCGGACGCGCTCTCGCACTCGGTCGGCATGGTGAGCCGGGCGCTGCTCACGCCGCTGGACGGCAAGGTCTGAGCACGCGCGAGGGCCGGTCCCCCGCCGCGGTGGCGGGGGACCGGCCCTCGGTGCCGGATCAGGCCCAGCTGGAGTGCAGCGGCTTGCCCTCGGCGTAGCCGGCCGCGCTCTGCACGCCGATGATCGCCTTCTGGTGGAAGTCCTCCAGCGAGGAGGCGCCCGCGTAGGTGCAGGACGAGCGGACACCGGCCACGATCGAGTCGATCAGGTCCTCGACGCCGGGGCGGGCCGGGTCGATGAACATCCGCGAGGTGGAGATGCCCTCCTCGAAGAGGCCCTTGCGGGCGCGGTCGTACGCCGACTCGTCGGAGGTGCGGTTGCGCACGGCGCGGGCGGACGCCATGCCGAAGCTCTCCTTGTACTGGCGGCCGTCGGCGGCGGTCTGCAGGTCGCCGGGCGACTCGTAGGTGCCGGCGAACCAGGAGCCGATCATCACGTTGGAGGCGCCGGCGGCCAGCGCCATCGCCACGTCGCGCGGGTGGCGGACACCGCCGTCGGCCCAGACGTGCTTGCCCAGGCGGCGGGCCTCGGCGGCGCACTCCAGCACCGCGGAGAACTGCGGGCGGCCGACGCCGGTCATCATCCGGGTGGTGCACATCGCGCCGGGGCCGACGCCGACCTTCAGGATGTCCGCGCCGGCCTCGACCAGGTCGCGGACGCCGTCGGCGGCGACCACGTTGCCGGCCACGATCGGCACCTGCGGGTCGAGGCCCCGCACGGCCTGCAGCGCGCTGATCATCGACTCCTGGTGGCCGTGCGCGGTGTCGACCACCAGCACGTCCGCACCGGCCTCCAGCAGCGCCTTGGCGCGGCCGGCCACGTCGCCGTTGATGCCGACGGTGGCGGCGATCCGCAGCCGGCCGTTCGCGTCCACGGCGGGGGTGTACAGGGTGGCGCGCAGCGCGTTCTTGCGGGTCAGCAGGCCGACCAGGGTGCCGTCGGGGGCGATGACCGGGGCGAGCTTGCGGTGGTGCTCGTTGAGCCGGTCGAAGGCGGTGCGCGGGTCGATGCCCTCCTCCAGGAGCAGCAGGTCGCGGCTCATCACCTCGGAGAGGCTGGTGAAGCGGTCGACGCCCTGGCAGTCGCCCTCGGTGACCACGCCGACCGGCTTGCCGCCCTCGACCACCACGAGCGCGCCGTGGGCGCGCTTGGGCAGCAGGGAGAGGGCGTCGGCGACGGTGTGGCCGGGGTTCAGGGTGATCGCGGTGTCGTGCACCAGGTGCCGCTGCTTGACCCAGCCGATGACCTCGGAGACCACCTCGATCGGGATGTCCTGCGGGATGGCCACCAGGCCGCCGCGGCGCGCCACGGTCTCCGCCATCCGGCGGCCGGCGATCGCGGTCATGTTGGCCACGACCAGCGGGACGGTGGTGCCGGTCCCGTCGTTGGACGCGAGGTCGACACCCTGCCGGGAGCCCACGGCGGAACGGCTGGGGACCATGAAGACGTCGTCGTACGTGAGGTCGTACGCGGGCTTGAGGTCGTTCAGGAAGCGCATGAAGGGGGCTCTCTGGCTGGGGAAAGGTACACCTCGGGCGCGGTAGCGGCGTTGCCGCAGGGCGCTCTCGGGCGCCCCGCACCCAACGTTCAATACTCCGTGATACCCGGGTCCGAAGCCAGCTCACGCGCGGATTTCGAAGATCAACACAATGGTCGTACGAATCCGGGCGCACTCAGTTGGAGGTTCCTACAGCCGCGAGGTCGCGCCCTTCGGTGAAGAAGGCCGTCAGGTCGCCCTGGGTGGGCAGGTCGGCCAGGCGGCGGGCGGCGCCGAACGGGGCGTTCCAGAAGGCGCCGGTGCGCGGGGTGTGCGGGCCGACGTAGGCGTACGGCTCGGGCAGGAAGCCGTCGCCCGGGGAGACGCCGTAGTTCACCTCGGCGACGGTGACGCCGAGGTCGAAGTGCTCGGGCCAGAGCACCGGGTCGCAGCCGGGGAAGGCCTCCCGCAGGGCGGCGTCGCCGCGGGCGAAGGCGTCGGCGATCAGCCGGGCGCAGGCGGGCTCGACGTGCAGCGGCTCGTCGGGGGCGACCCCGGAGCCGTCCGCGTACAGGCCCTGCGGGCCGCCGGGGGTGATGCCCGCCGCGGCGGCGAGGGCGGCGCAGGTGGATCCCGCCAGCGGGTGGCCGGTGCCGTCGGGGGTGAGCAGCGCGCCGTCCACCACCAGGAGCGGCGGGTCGGTGCGGGTCGCGAACCCGCCCGGGACGGGGCGCAGCCGAATGGTTGCGGCCGGCCCGCGGTACTGCGGGCCGGCCAGCAGGGTCTCGGCGACGCCGTGCAGCGCGCGCCGGGTACGGGCGAGGGAGTCGAGGTCCATGCCCCGCATCCTGCCCGCGGTCGGGCGTCGGATTTAGTAGCCGCGCCAGTGCGAGCCGTAGCCGCGGGCCGAGGCCATCTTGTCCATGCCGCCGTACTTGGCGTCGCAGTAGCGCGAGCTGGCGATCAGGTTGTCGACGGGGTTGCGGATGTCGTTGTGGCCCGGCAGCGCGTAGGTCTTGAAGGTCGGCTGGATCACCTGGGTCAGGCCGATCGACGGGGTGCCGATCTTGGCGTTGGAGTCCCAGCCGTTGACGGCGTTCGGGTTGCCGGTCGACTCGGCCATCGCGGTGGCGTACATCGCCTTGTAGGACGGCACCGGCTTGCCGGCGGCGGCCAGCACGTCGCGGGCCTCGCGGATCCAGCCGTCCAGGTTGTTGGAGTAGCTCGGCTTCTGCGGCTCCGGGGCGGGGGCCGGCGCCGGCGCCGGGGCGGGGGCCGGGGCGGCGGCCTGCTCCGGCTGCGCGGCCGGGGCCTGCTCGGCCGGGGCGGCCTCGGCGGCCTCGGCGGCCTGCGGGGCGGCCTCGCGGGCCTCGCCACGGCTGGCGGCCTCGTCGCCCTGCGGGGCGGCGGCCTGCTGCGCGGCGTCGGCGGGGGCCGCGGCGGCGGCAGCGGCGGCGGCCGGCACCCGCTCCGGGGCGGCGACCGCCTGGGCGACGGGCAGCACCGTGCCGAGCAGCACCGCACCGGCGACACCGGCGCCCAGCATGTAGTCCGGCATCCGGCGGTGTCCGAGCTGCTTGGGCAGATGGCGCAGGCCGTGCTTGATCTGTCGCATGTCCGAGTACCTCCGAGGTGTCGTCCAGGTCACTTGCCGACCCGGTTGGACACATGCGGAAGCCCCGCGACTGAACGGGGACCCACAAGACCGGGGGCGGCCGGGCCCGGCGGCAACCCTGCTCACCGGGTGCGCAGCCCGCGTCGATTCGCGAACGGCTGCGCCATGGCGCCTGTCACTGGGGCTCGACTGGTGGCCGGCCCGGGGCGCAATCACGATCCTGCGTGAGCCCTCGTCGGGCGGCAAGCAGTCCCGTTTGTCCTTATTTGACCCGATTGATTCGGGAATGCCGGTCGGAGTCCTGCGAGTTGACGACGAGTCACCCGGCCGACGGCGCTCCCCCTATGAGCAGGCTCACAGGGGGTGACGGACGTCTCCCGGGGCCGGGAATTCGCCTCCGACCCTTGCCGCGCAAGGGTTCCGGGGCGGTCGGCGGCCTCCGCACGGGCCCGGGAGCGGCCCGGCGGGCGCGGTGATCCCCGCCACGGCCCGCGACCCCGGAGGATGCGCCAGGTCACACCGCCGGCGCCGACGGAGTGACCGCGGTCACCGGCCACCGGGCCGGGAGGCGCACCGGGCGCCTCCCTCGGCACCCCGCGGGGCACCGGAAGGTGAGCGGGGTCACCGGCCGCCGGTCTTGCGTCCCGCCCCGAGGTGACCGGGGCCACCCGCGGTCAGCCGCCGGCCGTCCCGGCGGTGCGGCCGGCGCGGCCGGCGCGGCCGGCGCGGAGGGAGAGGAGGAGCGCGAGCAGGACGACCGCCGCGCAGGCGGCGGTGGCGTGCCAGTAGGCGTCGCGGTGGCCGAGCAGGCCGGCGGTGGACCCCCGGAGGTAGACGCCGGAGACGGCGGAGATGCCGACGGCGGCCGCGATCCGCTGGGACATCTGCAGGATGCCGCCGGCCACCCCGGCGGCCTCGGCGGGGGCGTGGCGCAGGGTGAAGGCCTGGTTGGGGGCGACGATCAGGCCGGAGGAGACGCCCTGGGCCAGCTGCGTGCAGGCGAGCACGTACGGGAGGGCGGCGCCGGGGACGTACAGGCCGGCGAGGCCCGCGGTGAGGAGGGCGAAGAGGGAGAGGCCGAGGCCGAGGGAGACGGCGCTGCGGCCGTAGCGCTGGACGACCCGGCCGGCCTGGGAGGAGGTGGCGGCCATGGCGAGCGCGGCGGGCAGCGCGACCGCGCTGGTGGCGAGCGCGGAGAGGCCGAGCGCGTCGCGCAGGAACATGGTCTGGATCAGCGAGCCGGCGATCGAGGTGCCGAACTGGGCCATCGCCACCGTCGTCCCGAGGGCGTACGGGCGGGAGCGGGCGAGCGCGGGGTGCAGCAGCGGGTGCCGTCCGGTGCGCGCGTAGTGCCGCTGCCAGCGGGCGAAGGCGAACGCGACGGCCACCGCCGCCACGGCGAACGCGGCGCCGCCGAGCGCGCCCGGCGGCCGGATGAACGGCAGCATCACCAGCAGCGTGAGCACCGCGACCAGGGCCAGGCCGACCGCGTCCAGGTCGGAGTGGCGGGCGCGCGGACGCGGCGCGGGCAGGTAGCGGGCGGCCAGGACGACCGTCGCCAGGCCGAACGGCGCGCTGAGCAACAGGGTGAGCCGCCAGCCGAGTTCGGGGCCGGCGAGGGCCAGCAGCAGGCCGCCGAGCGGCGGCCCGAGGGCGGTGGACAGGCCGCCGGTCAGGACGTACAGGCCGAGCGCGCGGGCCCGGCGGGTGCCGGTGAAGACGTCCTGCAGGGTGCCGATCATCTGGGCGTTGACCAGGCCGGCGCCCGCGCCCTGGAGCAGCCGGGCGGCGACCAGGACCCAGGCGCTCTGGGCGGTGCCGGCGAGCGCGCCCACCGCGGTGAACAGCGCGAGGCCCGCGACGAACAGCCACTTGCGGCCGCGGACGTCACCGAGCCGCCCGCCCGGGACGAGGGCGAGGCCGAAGGCCAGCGAGTAGCCCGCGACGATCCAGGCGATCTGCGCGGAGTCGGCGTGCAGCGAGTCCCGGACGTCGGATATCGCGATGTTGAGCACGGACTGGTCGAGCAGCGTGGTGAAGCCCGCCGCCATGCAGACCGCCAGGACCCGGCGTCCGGCGGCGTCGAACCGGGAGTCGTCGGCGGACGGGGCGCCGGACCCGGCGGTGGCGGGCCCGGGGTGGTCGGGGAGGGTGTCGGGAGATCGGTTCGGCACGTCCGGAAGACTATCCGCGTCCGATCCATCGCCCCGCCGTCGGCCCGGCCACCCGCCGGGTGCCCCGTCGGCCCGCCAGACCGAGGACCCCGCGATGCCCGATCTGCAACCGCTGCTCGCCGCCTTCGTACCGATCTGGGTGCTGACCGCGATCGGCTACCTGGTCAGCCGGACCGGGGTGCTCGGCGAGCAGGCGGAGCAGGTGCTGGTGAAGTTCGTCTTCCTGGTGGCGATGCCCGCCCAGCTGTTCACCGTGGTCGGGCGGACCCCGCTCGGCGCGTTCGCCAACGCCTCGATGCTGGCGTTCGCGGCGGGCACGGTCGCGGCCTCCGCCCTGGGACTGGCCGCGGGACGCTGGCTGTTCGGCCGCCGCAGCGCGGACCAGGCGATCAACTCGATGGCGGCCGGGTACGTGAACTCCGGCAACCTGGGCATCCCGGTGGCGGTCCAGGTGCTCGGCGACGCCTCGCTGATCGCTCCGGTGCTGCTCTTCCAGGTCCTGCTGGTCACCCCGCTGGTCCTGGCCGCGCTGGACGCCGGCACCGGCGGCGAGCGGCGGCCCGCCGCGCTGGCCCGGCGGGCGCTGCTGCTGCCGCTGCGCAACCCGATCATCCTCGGCGCCGGGCTCGGCGCGCTCTGTTCGGCGACCGCCTGGCACCCGCCCGCCGCCCTCGGGCACTCCTTCGAACTGCTCGGCAACGCCGCCGTACCGACCGCGCTGATCACCCTGGGCATGTCGCTGCACGGCCGCTCCGCCGCGAGCAGCAGCGCGCTGCGGGCGGAGACCGGGGTGACGGTGGCGATCAAGACGCTGGTGCAGCCGCTCGCCGCGCTCGCGTTCGGCGCGCTGGTCCTGCACCTGCCGGAGCACCAACTGCTCGCCGTAGTGCTGCTCTCCGCGCTGCCGACCGCGCAGAACGTCTTCACCTACGCCAAGCAGTACGGCCTGGGGACGGCGCTGGCGCGCGAGTCGGTCCTCGGCTCGACGCTGCTGTCGATGGTGACCCTCTCCGGCATCACCTGGCTGCTGTCCACCACCGGGCACTGACCCGGCGTCAGAAACGCACCGGCAGGCGGGTCAGGGCGCGGCTGCGCAGCGAGCGCATCCAGGGCGGGGAGTCGGCGGGTTCGGCGAGTTCGAGCCGCGGGAAGCGGCGGAGCACCGCCGCCACGGCGATCCGGTTCTCCAGCCGGGCGAGGGCGGCGCCGACGCAGAAGTGCGGGCCGCGGCCGAACGCCAGGTGGCCGGGGCCGTCCCGGTCGGGGTCGAACAGCTCGGGCCGGGGGAAGACGTCGGGGTCGCGGTTGGCGGCCGCCCAGGAGAGCCAGACCCGTTCACCGGGCGGGACCGTCGTCCCGGCGAGGGTGACCGGTTCGGTGGTGAAGCGCCGGACGGCGAGCATCGCGGGCGGGTTCCAGCGCAGCACCTCGTCGGTGAGCCGGTCCGGGTCGAGCCGCCCGGACCGGGCCGCCGCCAGCTGCGCGGGATGGGTCAGCAGCGCGTACAGCGTGCCCGATATCAGCCCGGCGGAGTTGTGGTAGCCGGCGAAGAGCAGCAGGAAGGCCATCGCGACCAGCTCGCTCCCGCCGAGCGCCGCCCGCTCCCGGTGGGCGGCGATCAGGTCGGACAGCAGGTCGTCGCCGGGGGCGTCCCCCTTCTCCGCGACCAGCTCGACCAGGAAGGCGTGCATCGCGCGCATCGCCTCGCGGGAGCGGCCGGGTGCGCCGGGGTCCGGGGAGAGCAGGGTGTCGGTCCACGTCCGGAAGTCGGTCCGCCGGGCGGGCGGCACGCCCAGCAGGTCGCAGATGACGGTCATCGCCAGCGGCATCGCCAGGTCGGCGACCAGATCGGCGCCGCCGCACCCGGCGAGGGGGTCGAGCAGCCGGTCGGCGGTGAGCCGGATCCGGTCGCCGAGGGCAAGGATCCGGCGCGGGCCGAGCGCCTCGGCGAGCAGGCGGCGCAGCCGGGCGTGGTCGGCGCCGTCGCGGTTCAGCAGGTGGCCGTCGAGCTCCGGCGGCAGCGAGTCTCCGGCGCTGCCTGCGGTCCGGGCGTGCCGCTTGTCCAGGGCCAGCCGCGGGTCCGCGGCGGCGGCCCGGACCTCGTGGTACCCGGTCACCAGGTGGACCGGCGCCCCGTCCGGCGCCACCGCCAGGTGCACCGCCCCGCCCGCCCGCAGCCCCGCGAAGCCCGCGTGCGGGTCGCGCAGGTGGCGGTCGTCCAGCGCGTACGGGCATCCGGTCGGCGGCACGGAGGACGATGCGTCGGTCACCGACCGCACGCTACCGCCACCGGCCGGACCCACCCGGATCCGTAAGGGACGGTCGTGATTTCCAATACTTACTTCGCGGCGGCACGGCCCACTCCCGTAGGCTTCGCCGGTACACAGGGCGCGAGCAAGGAAGTACCAGCGGGCATGGACAACGAAGAGATCGACTACGGCAAGGGCATCGACCCGCAGCGCCTGGAGCTCTGTCTCAGCGTCCTCGCCGAACTGGACGGCATCCACGTCGACCACCCGGACGCGATCACCGTCCGGCAGGCCGTCGGCGGCGTCTTCCGGACGCTCAAGCAGCGCCGCCGCCAGGAGATGCGGGCCCGCAAGACCGCCAACGACCGCGCCGTCACCGCGAAGACCGCGACCGGCGCCCCGGGCCGGATCGACGACGAGACGGCCGGCGTCTTCGGCCTGACCACCGAGACCACCTCCGAGCTGGCCGGGATACTCGAGCGCCCGCGCTCCTGCTACACCTGCAAGCAGCGCTACGTCGAGGTCGACGCCTTCTACCACCAGCTCTGCCGCAACTGCGCCGCGCTCAACCGCGCCCGCCGCGTCGCGCGGGCCGACCTGACCGGCAAGCGCGCGCTGCTCACCGGCGGCCGCGCCAAGATCGGCATGTACATCGCGCTCTGCCTGCTGCGCGACGGCGCCCACACCACCATCACCACCCGGTTCCCCAACGACGCGATCCGCCGCTTCACCGCGATGCCGGACAGCGACCAGTGGCTGCACCGGCTGAAGATCATCGGCATCGACCTGCGCGACCCCGCGCAGGTGATGGCCCTCGCCGACGAGGTCGCCGCCGACGGCCCGCTGGACATCCTGATCAACAACGCCGCGCAGACCGTGCGCCGCTCCCCCGAGGCGTACCGCGAGCTGGTCGCCGCCGAGTCGGCCCCGCTGCCGGCCGGCGTCCTGCCCGCGTCCACGGTGATCGGCCGGTTCGGCAGCGGCTCGGTGGACGTCCCGGCGCTGCCCGGCCAGGCCACCGGCGGCAGCGAGCGGATCAGCGCCGAGGAGGTCACCTCGCTCGCCCTGGTCACCGGCTCCGCCACCCCGGCCCGGATCGAGGCCGGCACCGCGATCGACGCCGGCGGCCTGGTGCCCGACCTGGCCGCGTCCAACACCTGGATCGAGACGGTCGAGCAGGTCAGCCCGATCGAGCTGCTGGAGGTGCAACTCTGCAACTCCACCGCGCCGTTCATCCTGATCAGCCGGCTCCGCCCGGCGCTGGCCGCCTCCGCTGCGCGCCGCAAGTACATCGTCAACGTCTCCGCCATGGAGGGCGTGTTCAACCGGGGCTACAAGGGCGCCGGGCACCCGCACACCAACATGGCCAAGGCGGCGCTCAACATGCTCACCCGCACCAGCGCGGACGAGATGTTCGAGACCGACGGCATCCTGATGACCGCCGTCGACACCGGCTGGATCACCGACGAGCGGCCACACCCCGACAAGATGCGGATGCACGAGGAGGGCTTCCACGCCCCGCTCGACCTGGTCGACGGCGCCGCCCGGGTCTACGACCCGATCGTCCGCGGCGAGGCCGGCGAGGACCTCTACGGCTGCTTCCTCAAGGACTACTCCAAGGGCAAGTGGTGACCTCGGGTCCGAGCACCCCGCCCCCGCCGCTGATCGGGGCCGGCGTCATCGTCCCCTCGACGGACGGGCGCTCGGTCCTGATCGGGCGCCGCACCACCGCCGGGGAGCCTCCCACCTGGAGCCTGCCCGGCGGCAAGGTCGACCACCCCGGCGAGTCCTTCGAGCAGGCCGCCGCCCGGGAACTCGCCGAGGAGACCGGCATCGAGCTGCCCGCCGAGCGGATGCGGGTGCTCGCCGTCCTGCTCGACCACGGCATCGGCCGCACCCGGCTCACCGCCGCCGTCCTCGCCCCGCCCAGCGACGCCCCCGCGTACGTCACCGAGCCGCACGCCTGCGCGGGCTGGGAGCGGGTGCCGGTGGACGCCCTGCCGGAGCCGATGTTCTACCCCTCCGCGCAGGTGCTCGCCGCCTGGCTGCCGGACTACCGCGCCCCCGAGGGCACCTTCCGCTACCGGGTCGACCCGATCGGGTGAGCCCCCGGGCGTGGCGCCGCCGCGGCGGCGGCGCCACCCGGCCCGGGCCGCATAGTCGGTCCTGTCAGACCACCCGACGATGGGACGGGCCGATCGTGCGACTGCTCCCCGCCGCCGCGCTCGCACTGCTGCTGGCCGCGGCGGGCTGCGCCCGACCCGCCGAGCCGGCCACCCCGCCGCCCGCCGGCGAACCCGCCGCCGCGCCCGCGCCCGCCGCCGCGCCCGGGCCCGCCACGGCCGCCGCGACCGGGCCCCGCCCGTTCACCCTGATCGCCACCGGCGACGTCCTGCCGCACACCGAGGTGATCCAGCAGGCCCACCAGGACGCGGGCGGCACCGGGTACGACTTCGCCCCGATGCTCGCCGGGGTGAAACCGCTGATCGCCGCCGCCGACCTGGCGATCTGTCACATGGAGACCGTCTACGGCCGCGACGGCGGCCCGTACACCGGCTACCCCACCTTCAAGTCCCCGCCCGAGGTGGCCCGGGCGCTCAAGGACGCCGGGTACGACTCCTGCTCCACCGCCTCCAACCACACCCTCGACGACGGCGCCGACGGCATCCGCCGCACCCTCGACGCGATGGACGCCGTCGGCCTGCGCCACACCGGCTCCGCCCGCACCGAACAGGAACGGGCCACCCCCGCCCTGCTCACCGCCGGCGGCGCCACGATCGCCCAACTCGCCTACAGCTACGACACCAACGGCATCCCGCTGCCCGCCGGCCGGCCGTGGGCGGTCAACCTGATCGACCGCGACCGGATCCTCGCCGACGCCCGGGCCGCCCGCGCCGCCGGCGCCGACCTGGTCCTGGTCAGCCTCCACTGGGGCACCGAGTGGCAGGACAGCCCCGACGCGCAACAGCTCGACCTCGCCCGGGAACTGACCGCCGCCCGGACCGGCGACCGGCCCGACGTCGACCTGATCATCGGCACCCACGCGCACATCCCGCAGGCCTACGAGAAGGTCAACGGCACCTGGGTGGTCTACGGCCTCGGCGACCAGATCGCCGGCGAGATGTTCAACCCCACCGGCGCCCAGGACGCCCGCGGCAACTGGAGCTCCATCGCCCGCTTCACCTTCACCCCGCCCACCACCCCCGGCGGGCGGTGGACGGTCGGCAGGGCCGAGTTCGTCCCGCAGCTGATGGACCTCACCACCTTCCGCGTGCTCGACCTGCCCGCCGCCGTCCGCAGCCGGCCGGACCGCACCGACTGGGCGCAGGCCCTGGAGCACATCCGCTCGGTGGTGCTCAGCCGCTCCGGCGCCGAGGCCGGACTCACCATGTCCGAGTGAATCCCGAGCACACTGTCAGTCGGATCTGATGTCATGTCACCAACGTGTCCCGATCACCGGCCACTCCTCGTGGTCAGGTAGTCGGCACTGAGTTCGATGTGTATCGTCGCAGTGCGCGATCAGTGAACGCGACGCCGGTGGTCAGGGGGCGGTTATGGCGATCGAGTTACCTTCAGAGCTGTCGTTCGTACTCAACCTGCTGGGGATCAAGTGGCCCCAGGCCAACGAGGACGAACTCATAAAACTGGCCGACCAGTTGAAGAAGCTCGCCACCCAGATCGACTCCACCCAGATGGCGGCGGACAAAGCCATCACCACGCTCGGCGAGTACTACCACGGCGACGCCGCCGACAAGCTGGCCGAAGTGTGGTCCGGAATCAGCAAGTTCTCCGGGATCATCGTCGACGCCTGCGAGACCGCGTCCAAGGTGCTGCAGGGGGCAGCGCTGGTGATCGAGGTCTGCAAGGGTCAGTGCATCGTCCAACTGGTGAATATCCAAGCCCAGTTGGCAGCATCCTCGGCCACCTTCGGGCTCAGCACCGGCGCCATCATCGCGCTGGGCCGCGAGATCATCTCCCGGATCCTCGACGAGGCCGTCTCCCGGCTCGCCAAGATGATCGCCGAGCCGGTCGCCGACCTCGCCGAGAAGGCCGTCAAGGAGGTCCTCGGCACGCCCCCGGGCAAGTCCAACGGCCAGAGCTTCGGCATCGACCTCGCCAGGATGACCGCCACCGCCGTCGAACTCCGCCGCCACGGCGACGACATCGACTCGCACGGCTCCTCCTTCCGCAAGATCGTCGACAGCCTGGACATCGGCAACCCCAGCGAGATGTTCGGCAAGATCGCCGTCGAGGCCGCCGAACAGATCGCCCGCGCCGTCGGCGTCGAAATCATCAACCGACTGCTCAACCACTTCCGCGACACCGCCGGGAAGATGGACACCATCGTCCGCAACCTCAGCGACCACGAGGACTCCCAGCGGCACGCCATCGGGGCCCTCGGCTCGCAGCAGGCCTCCCCGCTCAGCCCGCTCCAACTCGCGGGCGGGGCCGGCGGAGCACTCGGCGGCGGACACTCCGGCGACGCCGGGCTCTCCGCGTTCGACAGCCTCCGCCCGCACCTCGCCGGCGGCGGCAGCGGCGGCGTCGGCGGCCACGGCGGCTCCGGCACCAGCGTCCTCGGCGGGATCAACCTCTCGCCCCACCTCGGCGGCCACGGCGGCGGCTCCGGCGGCGGAGGCGGCGGCACCGACGGCCCCGACCGGGTGGCCGGCGCCCTCCCGCACCAGGGGCAGGGGCTCCGGCTCGGCGCCGGCACCGGGCGCCGCGGCGGAGGCGGCGGCACCCAGACCGACCTCGAAGCCGGCACCGGCGGCCCGCACGGCAGCTCCGCCGGCGGCGGCACCAACGGCGTGGTCGGCGCCGGTGCAAACGGCAGCGGGTCCGGCAACGGCTCCGGGAACGGCGCCCGCGGCATGGCCGCGCCGCCGCCCGGCATGATGGGCGGCCACTACGGCCCCGTCGGCGGCGGCAGCTCCGGCAACGGGAACGTCCGCTCCGCCGTCGCCCAACAGCGCGGCAACCGCCGCCCCGAGGACGACGAAGAGGACGAGACCCGCCGCACCGTCCCCATCGTCGAGGACCTCGACGACGCCGTCGAGACCCACCACCAACTGGGCCCCGTCCACATCTTCACCCCCACCGACTGACCCGACGCCCTCCCGGCCCCCAGCCGGGAGGGCGCCCACACATCAGCACGGGCAACGAGCCTCCCGCCACGGCCTGCGGCACAGCCCACCGCCACCGACCGGTGACGAACCGGCCCCGCCGCAGACGCGGGCCGGGCATGGCCCCGATGGTCAACGCCCGCGCAACGAACGAGCCCCGCCCCGCAGGCGCAAGGGCGCAGCCCACACCGCCGCAGGCACAAGGGGGCGGTCGGCGTTCCGTATTACGGGGTGCGTGCGTGGGGGAGGTCGTCGTCGAGCCAGCAGGCGGAGGTCTCGGTGACGACCAGGAGTTCCTCGAAGGCGACTCCGACGCCGCGGAAGGCGACCCTGGGGCTGACGGCCCACAGGCCCGGCGGGAGGCGGTGGGCGTGGGAGGCGGGTCGGGCCGGGCCCGTACGGCGTTGCGGGTCGCCGGCGCGGGCGGGCGCCGAGCGGGCGATGACCCCGCCGAGCAGGCCGCGGTCGGGGTTGTCGTAGCCGTGCCTCGCGGCGAGTGCGTCCACGGCCCGGCCGAGCCGGTGGAGCGGGCTGCCGCGCCGCACTTCGCGCAGGACGAGGTCCCGGTACGCGGGCAGGTCGGCCCGCAGCACGTCCCAGACAGGGTTGCCGCCGAGGCGCCCGGCGAGCGCGACGCCGACGGTGCGGCCGCCGGCGGTGAGGACGCAGTCGAGCAGGTAGGGCGTCCCGTCCCGGAGCCGTTCCGGTTCCCGGAGCCGCGCCAGGAGGCGCCCGCCCATCCCCGGCAGCCCGCCCGGCGTGCCGGCACCGGCGGTCCGCCGCCCGAAGCGGGCCGAAGGCCGCCGGGCGAACGCGCCGATCCCGGCCGCCCGCAGCTCCTGTCGGAGCCGTTCGGCCGCGTCGCTCTCCCGCATGCCGGCGCGCAGCCGACCGGCGGCCCGTTCGGCCACCCCGTAGGCGAGTTGCTGCAGGTCGCGGTAGCGGTCGAGGTCGGATTCCTCGTACGGGAGCGCCGGCCGCCGGACGCGGTCCGGTGCCGTGCCGGGCGACCGGAGGGGGCTGCTGGGCATGGCGGTACCTCGCCTCGCGGGTCGGCCGGACGGGGGCTCACGGATGCTTGTTGAGTAGTACTCAAAAGTAGCCACGCCCGGGGGGAAGTCAATAGGATGCGCCCGTGCATCCCCTCCCCCAGCCCGGCGCGCAGCCCGGACGGCGACTGTCGGCGGATCAGCGCCGCCGCCAGATCCTGGACTCTGCCCGGGAGTTGGTGCACTCCGACGGCCTGGACACGCTGTCCGTGGAGTCGGCGGCCCGCTCGGCGGGGGTCTCACCGGGCCTGTTGTTCCACTACTTCGGTTCCCAGCGCGGGTTCCGGGCCGCCGTGGTGCAGTTGGTGGCGGACGAGGTGCTCGGCCAGGTCTCGCCGGATCCGGCGCTCAGCGGGTCGGCGCAACTGCGCGGCGGCATCGAGACATTCATCTCCTTCGTGGGCCGGCATCCGTCGCTGTACCTGGCGGTGGTCCGGCACGTGGACCGCGGCGGCACGGGCACGATGGCCACGCTCCACCGGGACGTCCGGGCCCGGTTCGCGGAGTGGATCCTGGTGGCGCTGACGGGCGCCGGTACCCCTCGTACGCCCGCCGTCGTCGCGACCGTGCACGGCTGGCTGGCGTACATGGAGGAGCTGCTGGTCGGCTGGCTGGACGGCACGGAGGTGACGGCGGATCAGCTCGCCGACCTGTGCGAGCGCAGCGCGTACCAGCTGGTCGCGGTGGCCGTGGACGACCCGGACCGCTGGCAGGCGATCCGCGCGGCCCTCGACCGCCGCCCCTGAGCCCGGCTCCGCCCGGGGTCTTCCGCAACGGGCGGCCGCACCACTACCGTCCCACCGCACCGCACCCGCATCCACCGGCCCTCTCCCCCTCAGGAGTGCCCGATGTCGACTCCCCTGCCCACCACGGACGTTGACGCCACCGACCGGCCGCGCCGGCGGACCACCCGCCTGCTGCTCGGCGTGCTCGTCGGCGTCGTGGTCGGGTGCGTGCTCGCGGCGGTGGCGACGGCCGCACTCGCGGTGCGGGTGGACGGTTCGAGCATGCGGCCGACGCTCGCGGACGGTCAGCGGCTGCTGGCCGTGCCGGGCAGCGGCGGGGCGGCGGTGCACCGGCTGGACGTGGTGCTGCTGCACCGTCCGGGCCGGGACGAGGTGATCGTCAAGCGGGTGATCGGCCTGCCGGGCGACCGGGTGGAGATCTCCTCGACGCCGCAGGACCCGTTCCTCGTCCTGGTGCAGCCGGGCGGCAGCGGCCCGTGGTTCCGGGTCGGCCTGCCGGCCTGGGCCGAGCAGGCGCACCGGACCGGCAGCTGCTGCACGCCGGACGGCACGCGGACGGCCGCCGCGACCGCGCAGACGGTGCCGCCGGGCAGGCTGTTCTTCCTCGGCGACAACCCGGACGGCTCCGAGGACTCCCGCAGCTTCGGCTGGGGCGACCTGGCCACCGTCTCCGGCCGCATCGGCCTGCGGGTGTGGCCCCCGGCCGCCGTCGGCACCCTGGACACCGCGCCCACCCTCACCGAGGTCCCCGCCCCGCCGAACTGAGCCCGGGCCCCACGGGCCCCCGAGTCGGATCAGGCGCGGGCGACGCGGACGAAGACCTCGGCGATCCGGCGGGCGGAGGTGGCGGGGTCGCCCGCGCCCTGGACGATGTGGCTGGCGGTCAGCCGGACGGCGGTGTCGACGGCGAGGTCGCGGGAGTCGGGGTCGATCGCGGGCCAGGCGGTGGCGGCGTAGCCGTCGAGCATGGCGGTGGCGGTGGTGAAGGCGGACTCGGCGCGGGTGGTGAGGTACGGGAGGAGGCCGTCCTCGCCGTCCCGGGTGGCGGTGAGCATGGCCTTGACCAGGGGGTTGCGCCCGGCGAGCCGGAGGGTGAAGAGGGCGGCGGCCTCGGCGGCGGCGTGCGGGTCGTCGGGGTGTTCGTCGAGCTGCTGCTCGATGCCGTGGAGGCAGAGTTCGAGTTCGCGGCGGAAGAGCGCTTCGCCGAGCGCGTCCTTGGAGCCGAACTCGTTGTAGACGGTCTGCCGGCTGACGCCGGCGACGGCGGCGATCTGGGTCATCCGCAGCCGGTCGAAGCCGTCGGCGGCGACCAGGTCCCGGGCGGTGTCGAGCAGCCGGTCCCGCAGCAGTGACCTGACGGTCTCCCTGATCCATGCCATTCGCCGAGTCTAGCCACGCCCCTGCGGCACGGAGCAGACACGCGTACCGACTCCTGCCAACTCTATTGACACTCCCTCACACCCTGCTTACTTTCTGGACACGCAGCCGAAATATGTAAAGCACTCCGGGAGTGTCGGGGATGGGCGCTCCCGGAGCCGGCCGCGCCTCAGGTACCCGCGCAGACCCTCAGCAGCGCGGGACGACGGTTGGAGACCCCATGCAGGAAGAATCAAGAGGTGTCACGCGCTGGCGCAGATCCGCGCTGATCGCGCTGCCGGCCACGGCCGCGATCGCCGCGATGACGGTGGCGATGGCTCAGGGCGTGCTCGCCGCGAACCTCTCGCTCACCAGCGTTCCGTTCACCCTGTCCTCGACCACCGTCGCGGCCCCCAAGGGCCTCGGCGCGGTCCTGACCACCGTGACCGCGGGCAGCTCCACCGCCGCGGCCGAGGTCGGCCTGCCCAAGGCGGGTCTGGACGGGATCTGCATCCACGCGGTCCAGTCGGTCAACCTGCCGGTCGTCGGCACGGTCGGCACCTGGTCGCTGAACATCTCCTCGCCGGCCGCGGCCACTCCCCTCACCTCCGCCCAGCTCGCCTCCGGGCAGGGCATCCAGGCGAACAACCTGATCCTGGACGCCCAATCGGTGAAGGGCGCCACCGCGACCCTCAACGCGACCGCCACCACCCCGAACCAGATCGGTGCGGCGGCCGACAGCGCCAACATCAAGGGCACCGGCATCAGCGACGGCACGGCCGGCCAGTTCGGCCTGGATGCCACCGGCGGCCAGACCGACATCAGCGGTCTCAAGGCCAACGCCAACGGCGCCACCATCGGCGGCGCCATCACCCTGCCCAACCTGGCGATCAACCTGGCCAACGGGGACACCGCCGGCAAGGGCGCGGGCGGCGGCGACTGCTGACGGACGGCCCCGTCCGCGGTACCGCAGCACCCGGGGTGGGGGGGGGGGGGCCCCCCCCCCCCCCCCCCCCCCCCCCCCCCCCCCCCCCCCCCCCCCCCCCCCC
>NZ_JBICYJ010000046.1:0-67457 GCF_043200835.1 Kitasatospora sp. NPDC048365 | reverse complement strand
CCACCCCCTCCAGTCTCCCTCCTACTCTCCGGCTGGGGTGGGGGGGGGGGGGGGCGCGCCCGCGGCGCCGGGGCGCGGGGGGGGCGGGGGGGGGGGGGGGGGGCGCCCCCCCCCCCCCCCCCCCCCGCCCCTCGCGTCTCCGCTCAGCCGGTGACAACCTCCGCGACCGGCGGCCCGTACCGCTCGACCAGCTGCTCCCGGGTCTGCGGCGAGACCACCCGCAGGCCGCTGCCGTCCGCCCGGATCGACACCGCGGAGACCGCGGGGTCCTTCCGGACCGGCGCCGCGGTCTCGCACTGCTCCGACCGGGGTGCCGCGGCGTCGACGAACTCCACCGTCACCGAGGGCCGTTGGACCGCGGCCGCGCCCGCCTGGGTGTCGAAGGTGCTGCCGGGGTACCGCATCACGTACAGCGTCCGGTCGTCCCAGCAGACCCCGAACAGGACGTCCGGGTGGCCGGTCGGGCCCAGCTCCACGACCGCGCCGTTCATGTCCCCTGGACGCGCCGGGGCCCGGAAACGGATGACGGGGAAACGAAAAAGGGCCGACCCGCCGCTGCGCGGGGTCGGCCCTCCCGGGTGCGGGTCAGTGGACGGTGACCTTGCCGGCCCGCTTGCGGCGCACCCAGGCGGCGGCGCCGCCGGCCACCAGGACCATGCCGCCGCCGATGGCGTAGACGCCCGCCGATCCGACGCTGCCGGAGGCGGGCGGGGTGGTGGTGAGCTGGGCGGCGGCGGGCTCGGGCGAGCCGCTGGCCTCCGCCGCGGCAGCGGGCACGGCCCAACCGGCGGCCGCGGCGCACAGGACCGCTCCCCCGACGACTACCCGCGCGACACGTTCCGACCGGACCACGGTCCATACCCCCAACAACGGTTTTCCAACCCCTGCGTACCGGTCCGACCGTATCCGATGGATCGCCCCGCTCCGACCCCGTTCCGGTAACCACCGAGCAAGCGTTGTACGACCGTTGCGTAATGCACCGGGTCTTCCTGACGGCGACTCAGGAGTTGTACGTGGTCTGGGCTCGCTCCAGCCCCTCGGTGACGACGGCCTCCACGGCGTCCGCGGCCCGGTCGACGAACCACTCCAGCTCCTTGCGCTCGGTGGACGAGAAGTCCTTGAGCACGAAGTCCGCGACCTCCATCCGGCCGGGCGGCCTGCCGATGCCGCAGCGCACCCGGTGGTAGTCCGGACCGAGCGACTTGGTGATGGACTTCAGGCCGTTGTGCCCGTTGTCGCCGCCGCCGAGCTTGAGCCGCAGGGTGGCGTAGTCGATGTCCAGCTCGTCGTGGACGGCCACGATGCCGGCGGTGGGCACCTTGTAGAAGTCGCGCAGCGCGGTGGTCGGGCCGCCGGAGAGGTTCATGAAGGTCATCGGCTTGGCGAGGACCACCCGCCTGCCGCCGATCCGGCCCTCGGCGACCTGGGCGCGGCTCTTGTGGGTCTTGAATTTGGCGCCCATCCGGCCGGCCAGCAGGTCGGCGACCATGAAGCCGATGTTGTGCCGGTTGCGGGCGTAGCCCTCCCCGGGGTTGCCGAGGCCGACCACCAGCCAGGGCCCGTCGTACGCGTCAGTCATCGGGACCGCTCCTCACTCGGGTCTCCCCATCATGTCGTTGAACGCGGCTTCCTGGACACGCCGCTGCCCCGGCCTCTCCAGGGGAGCGGCCGGGGCAGCGGGTTCAGGCAGCGGAGGCTCAGGCCTCGGTGGTCTCGGCCTCGGCGGCCTCAGCCTCGTCCTCGGTGGCCTCGGGGGCCTGGGCGCCGATGACCTGCAGCACGACGGCGTCGGCCTCGACGGCGAGGGAGGTACCGGCCGGGAGGGTGATGTCGCCGGCGGTGATGGAGGCGCCGGCCTCCAGGCCCTCGACGGAGACGGTGACGGCCTCGGGCAGGTGGGTGGCCTCGGCCTCGACCGGCAGGGCGTTCAGCACGTTCTCGATCAGGTTGCCGCCGGGGGCCAGCTCGCCCTCGGTGTGGACCGGGATCTCGACGGTGACCTTCTCGCCGCGCTTCACCAGGAGCAGGTCGACGTGCTCGATGGTGCGCTTGATGGCCTCGCGCTGGACGGCCTTCGGCAGCACGTACTCGTCCTTGCCGTCGATCGGCAGCACGATGAGGGCGTTCGGGGTCTTGAGGGCCATCATCAGGTCGTGGCCGGGCAGGTTCAGGTGAACCGGGGTGTGGCCGTGGCCGTAGACGACACCGGGGACGAAGCCGGCGCGGCGGGCGCGGCGGGCGGCACCCTTGCCGAACTCGGTGCGGGGCTCGGCGGCAAGGCGGATCTCGGACACGACTGCACTCCTCGTGGAATACGACTGGGTGCAGAAACGACAAACCGCCGGCCACACCCTCGGATACGTTCAAGGGGACGCTCGGCGGACTCATCCAGCGCGTCGATCACGGAGCGCAGAGGCATCCCTCGCCGAGCAGTCTCCCGAGTCTAACCGCACACCGCGCGGGGGACGAAATCGGCCCCCCGGCGCCGGAGCGCCGAGGGGCCGAACCGTTCGAGCGGGGTGTCAGTGCACGCCCTCGAACAGGCTGGTCACCGAGCCGTCCTCGAAGACCTCCTTGATCGCGGCGGCGATCGAGGGGGCGATGGAGAGCGTGGTCACCTTGTCCAGCTGGAGCTCCGCCGGGGTGGGCAGCGTGTTGGTGAACACGAACTCGCTGACCCGGGAGTTCTTCAGGCGGTCGGCGGCCGGGCCGGAGAGCACGCCGTGGGTGGCGGCGACGATGACCTCGGCGGCGCCGTTGTCGTACAGCGCGTCGGCGGCGGCGCAGATGGTGCCGGCGGTGTCGATCATGTCGTCGACCAGGACGCAGATGCGGTCCTTGACGTCACCGACGACCTGGGCCGACAGGATGGTGTTGGCCTGGGTCAGGTCGCGGCGCTTGTGGATCACGGCCAGCGGGGCGTCCAGGCGGTCGCACCACTGGTCGGCGACCTTCACCCGGCCGGCGTCCGGCGAGACGATGGTCAGCTTGGAGCGGTCCGCGACCCGGTCGCCGACGTAGTCGGCCAGCATCGGCAGCGCGAACAGGTGGTCCACCGGGCCGCTGAAGAAGCCCTGGATCTGCGCGGTGTGCAGGTCCACGGCCATCAGCCGGTCGGCGCCGGCCGTGTGCAGCAGGTCGGCGACCAGGCGGGCCGAGATGGGCTCGCGGCCGAGGTGCTTCTTGTCCTGGCGGGCGTACCCGTAGAACGGCAGGATCGCGGTGATGCTGCGGGCCGAGGCCCGCTTCAGCGCATCGATCATGATCAGCTGTTCCATGATCCACTGGTTGATCGGAGCCGTGTGGCTCTGGATCACGAAGCAGTCGGCGCCTCGCGCGGACTCCAGGAAGCGGACGTAGATCTCGCCGTTGGCGAAGTCCAGGGCCTTGGTCGGGACGAGTTCGGTGCCCAGCTCGCGGGCCACCTCCTCCGCCAGCTCGGGGTGGGCACGGCCGGAGAAGAGCTTCAGCTTCTTCTCACCCGACGTCGTGATCCCGCTCACTGCACCGTCTCCTCGCGTTGCTGCCGCCGTTTTACCCCGCCCGAGCACACCCGGGCAGGACCCGGGTGGGCAGGTGGGTGGGGGAATGTGGAGTACGCCGAGGCGCGGACAGGAGGCCCAGTGGCGCACGTATGTACACCAGGTTACGCGCACCGCGGAGAAGGCGGCGTGCCGGGACCACCCCTCAAGATCCTCGCGGGCCCCGCAGGACCGGCTACTGCTGCTCCGCCCCACCCGTCGCGGCCGCGGCGGCCTGCGCCGAGCTGGAGCCGGGCCGCTTGCGGGCCACCCAGCCGGCGATGTTGCGCTGCTGCGCGCGGGCGACGCCCAGCGAGCCGGCCGGCACGTCGTTGGTGATGACCGAGCCGGCCGCGGTGTAGGCGCCGTCACCCACCGTCACCGGGGCGATGAACATGTTGTCGGACCCCGTACGGCAGTGCGCCCCGATGACCGTCCGGTGCTTGTTCACGCCGTCGTAGTTCACCGTGACGGAGGCCGCGCCGACGTTGGTGCCCTCGCCGATCGTGGCGTCCCCGATGTACGACAGGTGGGGGACCTTGGCGCCCTCGCCGAGCTCGGAGTTCTTGATCTCCACGTAGGTGCCGGCCTTCGCCTTGCGGCCCAGCTTCGTCCCCGGACGGAGGTACGCGTACGGGCCGACCTGGGCCTGCTCGCCGATCTCGGCGCGGTCCGCGGTGGTGTTGCTCACCCGGGCGCCCGCGCCGACCGAGGTGTCGGTCAGCGTGGAGTTCGGACCGACCTCGCAGCCCTCGCCCAGGTGGGTGGCGCCCTGCAGCTGGGTGCCGGGCAGCACCACCGCGTCCGGCTCGTAGGTCACCTGCACGTCGAACCAGGTGGACGCCGGGTCGACCACGGTCACGCCCTCGCGCATGGCGCGCTCCAGCAGCCGGTCGTTGAGCATCCGGCGGGCCTCGGCCAGCTGCACCCGGTCGTTGATGCCCGCGACGTCGCGGAAGTCGCCCGCCACCACGGCGCCGACCCGGTGGCCGGCGGTGCGCAGGATCTCCAGGGTGTCGGTGAGGTACTCCTCGCCCTGCACGTTGTCGGTGTTCAGCTGGGAGAGCGCGTGCGCCAGCAGCTTGGCGTCGAAGGCGAAGACGCCGGAGTTGATCTCGTCGACGGCACGCTGCGCCTCGGTGGCGTCCTTGTGCTCGACGATCGCGGCGACCGAGCCGTCCGCCTCGCGCAGGATCCGGCCGTAGCCGGTGGCGTCCGGGACGACCGCGGTCAGCACGGTGACGCCGTTGCCCTGGGCGTCGTGCGCGGCGGCCAGCGAGGCCAGGGTGGCGCCGGTGAGCAGCGGGGCGTCGCCGGTGGTGACGATCACGGTGCCGTCCAGCTCGACGCCGTCGGCGGCCAGCGCCTCCAGCGCGGTGCGCACGGCGTGGCCGGTGCCGTTCTGCTCGGCCTGCACGGCGGTCCGCACGCCGGGGTAGTGCGCCGTCAGGTGCTCCTCGACCAGCTCGCGCAGGTGGCCCACGACCACCACCAGCTGCTGGGGGGTCAGCTCCTGGGCGGCGGCGACCGCGTGGCCGACCAGCGAGCGGCCGCAGAGGGAGTGCAGAACCTTCGGCAGGGCCTTGGACTTCATCCGCGTACCGCCACCGGCGGCGAGCACGATCACGGCGGCGGTCTGGTTGGCGCTCAACGCGGGGGCTCCTCGATACGAGTGGGCTGAGGGAGCACCGAGGATACCGACGTCAGGTGACCTGAATCGCCCGATGGGCTCCCGGAGGAGGATTCGAACCCCCACAAGCTGGACCAAAACCAGCTGTCCTGCCATTAGACGATCCGGGACCGTCACCGCCTCCGCCCCAGGCCCCCGGGACGGGCACGGCTAAGCCTACGGGCTGCGGGCGCGCACATCCACCACCATTCACCGCCCGGTCTGCGACACGTCTTCCCTTCGTGGTCCGGGTTACCTACGATGCCGTAGGTTACGGCCACGTAGGTATCGGCACGGTCCCTCCGGAATCAGGAACCCCCATGACCATTCAGGCCGACGAGGCGGCGCCCGGCGCCGTCGTCGAAGCAGCCGAGCCGCCGCCGATCTCCGCCACGCTGGGCGGGGAGAAGCAGGGGCTCGCCGAACGGATCACCCTCGCCCTCTTCATCGGCATCCCGTTCCTGGCCCTGGTCGCCGCCGTCCCGGCAGCCTGGGGGTGGGGCCTGGGCTGGCTCGACCTGTCGCTCGCCGTGGGCATGTACTTCCTGACCTGCCACGGCATCACCATCGGCTACCACCGGTACTTCACCCACAGCTCCTTCAAGGCCAACCGGGCGCTGCGGATCGCCCTCGCGGTCGCCGGCAGCCTCGCCGTCGAGGGCCCGCTGGTGCGCTGGGTCGCCGACCACCGCAAGCACCACCGGTACAGCGACAAGGACGGCGACCCGCACTCGCCGTGGCGCTACGGCGAGACCGTGCCCGCCCTGCTCAAGGGCCTGTGGTGGGCGCACATGGGCTGGCTCTTCGACGAGGAGCAGACCCCGCAGCAGAAGTACGCCCCGGACCTGGTCGCCGACCCCGCCATAAGGAACATCTCCCGGCTGTTCTGGCTGTGGACCCTGATCTCGATGCTGATCCCGCCGGTCGTCGGCGGACTGGTCACGCTCTCCTGGCAGGGCGCGCTGTCCGCGTTCTTCTGGGGCTCGCTGGTCCGGGTCGCGCTGCTGCACCACGTCACCTGGTCGATCAACTCGATCTGCCACGCGGTCGGCGAGCGCCCCTTCAAGTCCCGCGACCGCTCCGGCAACGTCTGGTGGCTGGCCGTGCTGTCCTGCGGCGAGTCCTGGCACAACCTGCACCACGCCGACCCGACCTCGGCCCGGCACGGCGTGCTGCGCGGACAGGTCGACTCCTCCGCCCGACTGATCCGCTGGTTCGAGCTGGCGGGCTGGGCGAGCGACGTCCGCTGGCCGACCGCCAAGCGGATCGACGCCCGCCGCGCCGGATGAGGCCAGTCCTGCAGCATGATGTAGGGGTGAACGGGAGCAACGGAGGCAAAAAGGCCGGCGGCCGGGTCCGGATGACCGGCAAGCAGCGCCGGGAGCAGCTGCTCGAAATCGGCCGGTCGGTCTTCGCCGAGCGCGGTTACGACGGCACCTCCGTGGAGGAGATCGCCGAGCGGGCCGGGGTGTCCAAGCCGGTGGTGTACGAGCACTTCGGCGGCAAGGAGGGGCTGTACGCGGTCGTCGTCGACCGCGAGATGCAGCTCCTCCTCGACATGGTGACCGGCGCGCTGACCGGCGGGCACTCCCGGGAACTGCTGGAGCAGGCCGCCTTCGCGCTGATGGACTACATCGACACCTCGACCGACGGCTTCAAGATCCTGGTCCGCGACTCGCCGGTGGCGCAGTCCACCGGCAGCTTCGCCTCGCTGATCGGCGACATCGCCACCCAGGTCGAGGACATCCTGGGGCTGGAGTTCAAGTCCCGGGGCTTCGACCCGCGGCTCGCCCCGATGTACTCCCAGATGCTGGTCGGCATGGTCGCCCTCACCGGCCAGTGGTGGCTGGAGGTCCGCAAGCCCGGCAAGGCCGAGGTCGCCGCCCACCTGGTCAACCTCGCCTGGCACGGACTCGAGGGCCTGGAGCGCCACCCCAAGCTGGTCGGCGACCGCAAGACCTGAGCTGCTGCCGACGCCGGGCACCGGGCATAGGCTGGCTGGGCGACGTTCGGAAGGTCTCCCGTGGCGGTCTTCATCCTGGCGATCGGCGCGGCCTGCTGCCTCGGCCTCGGGTTCGTGCTCCAGCAGCACGCGGCCCAGCGCGCTCCCAAGAGCGACCTGCTGCACTGGCGGCTGCTGCTCCACCTGGCGCGGATGCCCGACTGGCTGCTCGGCATCGCGTTCATGATCGCCGGTCAGGTGCTCAGCGCCCTCGCCCTCGGCCAGGGCGAGGTCGCCCTCGTCGAACCGCTCCTCGCCACCAACCTGGTCTTCGCGATGGCCCTCGCCCGGGTCCTCACCGGTACCTCGCTCGGCCGCTCCGGCTGGATGGGTGTCGTGCTGATCGCCCTCGGCGTGGCCGTCTTCATCGCCGCCGGGCAGCCCACCGGCGACGGCGCCCGGGCCGGGCCCCTGCGCTTCTGGCTGGTCGTCGGCGTGGTCGCCGGGCTGGCACTGGCCCTGGTCGCGATCGCCCACCGCTTCGACCTGTTCGAGGAGGCCACCCTGCTCGCCCTCGCCGCCGGACTCCTCTACGGCCTCCAGGACGCGCTCACCCGGATGAGCGCGGACCGACTGGAGGACGGCGGGATCGGCGAGGCGCTGCGGAGCTGGCAGCCGTACGCCGTGATCGCCATCGGGGTGGTCGGGCTGCTGCTCGTCCAGTCCGCGTTCGAGGCGGCGCCGCTGCGGATGTCCCTGCCCGCGCTCACCGCCGCCCAGCCCCTCGCCGGCATCGCCTGCGCCGTCGGCTTCCTCGGCGACACCCTGCGGGTCACCCCGGCCGCCATCACCGCCCAGGTCCTCGGCCTGCTCTCCGTCGTCACCGGCGTCGTCGTCCTCGGCCGCCACCCCGCCATGCCCGGCCAGGGCCACCACACCCACCTGCCGCACCTGCCCACGAGCAACCACCGGAACCGGGCCTAGGGTCCGTCTTCAAACCCCCGTCGTCGGCCCGCAGGCGGGGGTTTGAAGACGGACCCTAGGCCGCCTCGTTCGGGTCACGTCGGATCAGCGGGCGGCGGCCGCCCGGCGGAACCCGAACAAGGCGGCCTAGCCTGGCTCCATGTGCTGGAGCGCCCAGGCCGATGCGGTGGCGGGCAGCGCCGTGGCCGCGCTCGGCGTCGGCTGCCTGGTCTCCGTCCGCGACGTCCGCCGGCTCCCCCTCGCCTGCCTCCCGCTGCTCCTCGGAGTGCACCAGCTGCTGGAGGCGGCCGTCTGGTCGGGCGCGACGTGGGCCCGCACCCCCTGGGCGGTGATCGCCCTGCCGCTGCTCCCCCTGCTGGTCCCCGCCGGGGTGCTCGCCGCCACCGGCCGCCGCAGCGCCGCCGTCCTGACCGCGGTCGGCGCGGCGGTGGCCCTCCCGCTGGCCGCGGCCCTCGCCTCGGATCCGCCCTCGGCGAGTCCGCACGGCCACACCCTCGTGTACGGCATCGGCGTGCCGTACGCCCCGCTGCTGCTCGCCGGCTACCTGCTGGCGACCGTCGGCTCGCTCCTGCTCAGCGGCGACCGGACGCTGCGCCTGCTCGGCGTCCTGACCGGGGCCGGCGCCCTGGTCTGTGCGGCGCTCTGGCACTACGCGTTCGTCTCCACCTGGTGCGCGGTGGCGGCGGTGGCCGGCCTGGTGCTGCTTCCCTGGAGCAGGCGGCCGGCCGGCTCCTAGCGGGGCGCTCCGGTGCGGACGGCCACCGCGAAGATGCGGCGGAAGGGGAAGACCGTGCCGTGCGGGCCGGCCGGGTAGGCGTCGCGCAGGAGGGCGGCGTACTCGGCCTCGAACGCGGCCCGTTCCACGGGGTCGGGGAGGAGGGCGAGGACGGGTCGCAGGGCGGTGCCGCGGACCCACTCCAGCACCGGGTCGTCGCCGGTCAGCAGGGTGCTGTAGGTGGTCTCCCAGACGTCCGCCGTCGCGCAGCCGGCGCCGAGCAGGACGTCCAGGTACTCCTCGGGCCGGTGCACCCCGGCGCGGACCGCGTCCCGGCCGAGCGCCTCCCGCCAGCGCGGGCTGCGGCGCAGGCCGGCGAGGAGCCGGTGGCTCGGTGCGTCGAAGTTCCCCGGCACCTGGAAGGCGAGCACCCCGCCGGGCCGCAGCGCGGCGGCCCAGCGGCTCAGTACGGCGAGGTGGCCGGGAACCCACTGCAGGGTCGCGTTGGAGGCGATCAGGTCGGGCCGCTCGCCGGCCGGGTCCCAGGTCGCGGCGTCGGCGAGCCGGTACTCGGCGCCGGCGACTCCCGCCGCGGCGGCCAGCATCTCGGGCGAGCTGTCGATGCCGACCAGGGTGGCGTCGGGCCAGCGCTCGCGCAGCACCTCGGTGGAGTTGCCGGGGCCGCAGCCGACGTCGAGGACGACGGGTGCGGGCGGCAGGGCCGGAACCCGGGCCAGGAGCTCGTGGAAGGGCCGGGTCCGCTCGTCGGCGAACCGGAGGTACTGCTGGGGATCCCAGGTGGTCACGGCGGGCCTCGCAAAGTATCTCGACATCAAGATATCCACGAAAAGTCTCCATCGCGTTATCTCTTGATGTCAAGAGACTTCACATCGACACAACCCCCGATACACTGATCGCCATGGAGGACGAGGTCGACCGCCTGGTCGCAGCATGGCGCCGAGAGCGCCCCGACCTCGACGTGGAACCACTCGAGGTGCTCAGCCGGGTCAGCCGACTCGCCCGGCACCTCGACCGCGCCCGCCGCACGGCGTTCGCCGAGCACGGCCTGGAGCCGTGGGAGTTCGACGTGCTGACCGCGCTGCGCCGGGCCGGATCGCCGTACCAGCTCTCCCCCGGCCAGCTGCTGACCCAGACCCTGGTCACCTCGGGCACCATGACCAACCGGATCGACCGGCTCACCGGCAAGGGCCTGGTGGTCCGCCTCCCCGACCCGGACGACCGCCGCGGGGTGCTGGTCCGGCTGACCGACGAGGGCCGGGACAAGGCCGACCAGGCACTGGCCGGGCTGCTCGGCCACGAGCGCGAGCTGCTCGCCCGGCTGAGCGCCGCCCAGCAGGGCCAGCTCGCCGCGCTGCTGCGCGCCCTGGTCGCCCCGTTCGACCGCGCCGGCTGACCCGCACCGTCCGACCGCGCCGCCCGCCCACGCTGCCCGCGCCGCCCGACGGCCTTCGCACGGCGGAGGCGGCCCCGGCCACGTGACCGGTGCCGCCTCCGTCTCCGTCTCCTCGACGACCTCGCGGTCTACCCGTCAGAAGCCGTCCGGGTAGGGGGTGGCGAGCGCCGGGACCGGATCCGCCGCGGGGGTGCGGTAGCCGGGCAGCAGCTCGGCCAGTCGGCGGCGGACCTCCGGGTCGGAGTTGACCGACGCGGCCTGGTACAGCCCGGTCAGCCCGCCCGCCAGGTCCTCCGGGCCGGCGTCGTGCTCGGCGACGGTGGCGAAGATCCGGGTGTGCTCGGTGGGCAGCCGCTCCTCGCCCTCGGAGAACAGCGCCTCGTTGAGCTTCTCGCCGGCCCGCAGGCCGGTGTACCGGATCTGCACCTCCTCCGGGCCCAGCTGCACCTGCTCGGCGAAGTTGTGCACCAGGTCGACGATCCGCACCGGCTCGCCCATGTCGAGCACGAACACCTCGCCGCCCTCCGCCATCCGGCCGGCCTCCAGCACCAGGCCGACCGCCTCCTCGATGGTCATGAAGAAGCGCGTCACGTCGGGGTGGGTGACGGTCACCGGCCCGCCGCTGCGCAGCTGCTCGGCGAGCACCGAGAGCAGCGAGCCGCGCGAGCCCAGCACGTTGCCGAACCGAACGGCGGAGAACACGCCGGTGCCGAGGTTGCGGGCGTCCCGGGCGTTGGCCTGGACGATCAGCTCGGCGAGCCGCTTGGACGCGCCGAGCACCGAGGTCGGGTCGGCCGCCTTGTCGGTGGAGATCAGCACGAACCGCTCGACGCCGGTGGCCAGCGCCGCCTCGACCAGGTTGTCGGTGCCCAGCACGTTGGACTTCACCGCCTCGCTGGGGTGGCGCTCCAGCAGCGGCAGGTGCTTGTGCGCCGCCGCGTGGAAGACCACCTCGGGCTTGAGGTCGCGGAAGATCTGCTGGATCCGCGGCCGGTCCCGGATGTCGGCGATCACCAGCGAGTCGTCGGTGAGCAGCGCCTCGCCCCAGATCTCCAGCTGGAGGCGGTGCAGATTCGATTCGTCGTGGTCCAGCATGTAGAGCTCGGACGGGCCGAAGGCGTGGACCTGACGGCAGAGTTCACTGCCGATCGAGCCGCCGGCGCCGGTCACCAGGACTCTCCGCCCCTCGATCACCGCGCGGACGTCCGGGGAGACCACGTGCACCTCGTGCCGGCCGATCAACCGGTTCACGTCCAGGGTGCGCATGTCGGAGCCGACCACCTCGCGGCGGAGCGCCGACAGGAAGGACGGCAGGTAGCGGACGGCCACCCCGGCGGCGGCCGCCGAGGTCGCCAGCTCCCGCACCTGCTGGTGCGGGAGGCCGGGGATGGCGAGCACCACGACCTGGGCGCGGTGCGCGACGGCCAGGTCGGTGAGCTCGGCCAGCCGGCCGAGGACGGGTACGCCGGCGATCTCCAGGCCGGCCTTGACGGGGTCGTCGTCCAGGACACCGATCGGGCGCAGCCCGAACTCCGGTGTTCGGCCCAGGTCGCGGACGAGGGCGGACCCGGCGGCGCCGGCCCCGATCACCAGGGTGCGCAGGCCGGTCGGGCCGTCCGGCTGTCCGGGAATCCGTGTACTGATCGAATTCAGGCGTGCGGCAGTGCTGTTCGGCGACATCTGTCCTCCGGTATCCCTGACCTCACGGATTCGGTACCCGGCCGGCGCGCGGACTCAGCCGACGCCCGGGCCCGCGGTCGAGGCGACGGTCGATGGGGCGGTTGAGGCGACGGTGGAGCCCGCGGCCGGGGAAGCGGAAGCGGGAGAGGGTTCGGGTGTGGTGGTAGGGGGGTCGGAGGGGGCGATCCCCGCCCGGCGGGCCACGGCGACGGCCGCGAGGGTGGAGTGCACCCCCAGCTTGCCCAGGACGTTCTGCATGTGGGTGCGGACGGTGTGCGGCGAGAGGTAGAGCCGCTCGGCGACGGCCTGCCGGCCGAGGCCGGCGACCATGCACCGCAGCACCTCCTCCTCGCGCGGGGTGAGTGCCGCGACCAGCCGCTCGCTCTCCGAGCGGTCCCGTCGGGCGGAGGTCAACTCCCGCACCACGCCGGTGAGCAGGGCGGGCGGCAGGTGGGTCTCGTCGCGCAGCACGCCGCGGACGACGGCCATCAGTGCGGTGAGCGAGCTGTCCTTCGCCACCCAGCCGCAGGCGCCGGCCTGGAGTGCGCGGACGGCGCGCTGCGGGTCGTCCGCGGCCGCGAGCACCACGGCGCGCAGCGCCGGGTGGGCACGGCAGACCCGGGCGAGCGCGGCGATGCCGTCGACGGCGGAGTGGATCCGGGCCGCCGGGACGGGCCCCGCGGCGGGCGGCGGCGGGGTCGGGCCGACGGGCGGGGCCGCGCGGCGGGGCTGCGGGACCGTGAAGGCGGTGCGGCGGGGCTCCGGTACGAGGGGCCGGCGGTGCGGCGGGACGGGGCCGGCGCCGAGGTCGGCGTCGATCAGCACCACGTCGTACGGGCGGTGTTCGGCGGCGGCGCGGTCCAGGGCGCGTTCGGCCGCGACCGCACTGCCCGCGGCACCGACGTCCACATCGGGCTCGGCGGCGAGCGCCGTGGCCAGTGCCTCGGCGAAGATCCGGTGGCCGTCGACCACCAGGACGCGAATCCGCCCCATCGTCACTTCCCCCCTGCTACGGCCCGACCCCCACCGGTGCCGGACTCAGCGTACGGGCGGACGGGGCGACGGCGTGGGGGATTCGTGAAGTTCCCGCAAGCGACAAATGGTTCGAGCAACCACAACAGGGGCGCGTGGGGGATCGTCCCCACGCGCCCCTGGCGAAGGCCGACTTGGACCTACAGGCGGCGTGCTCCGGCCGCCGGCGTGGCCGCGAAGGTGCGGGGCGCGGCGTAGCCGGCCCCGGCGAAGGCCGCGGTGACGGCGTCGGCCACGGTGTCGAGCAGGTCGGCGGCGACCAGGGCGATGACGGAGCCGCCGAAGCCGCCGCCGGTCATCCGGGCGCCGAGGGCGCCGGCCGCCACGGCGGTGTCCGCCGCGAGGTCGGTCTCCGGGCAGGAGACCCGGTAGTCGTCCCGCAGCGAGGCGTGCCCGGCGGTGAGGATCGGCCCGATCCCAGCCAGGTCGCCCGCGTCCAGCAGCCGGATCGCCTGCTGGACCCGCCTGTCCTCGGCGACCACGTGCCGCACCAGCGGACGCAGTTCGGCCGGCAGCCGGCCGAGCGCGGCGTCCAGGCCGTCGGCCGGCAGGTCCCGCAGGGCGGGCAGCCCGAGCAGTTCGGCGGCCCGCTCGCAGCCGGCCCGCAGCTCGGCGTACGCCCCGTCGGCGAGGTCGTGCTTGACCCGGGTGTCGATCACCAGCAGGCGCAGGCCAGCGCCGGCCAGGTCGATCGGCACCTGGCGCTGCCCCAGGTCACGGGTGTCGAGCAGCAGGGCCGACCCCTCGGCGCAGCACATCGAGGCCATCTGGTCCATCACCCCGCAGGGCACGCCGACGAAGTCGTTCTCCGCCTTCTGCGCGAGCAGCGCCAGCTCGGGCGCCGAGAGCCCCAGCCCGTACAGGTCGTTGTACGCGACGCCGACCGCGCACTCCAGGGCGGCGGAGGAGGACAGGCCGGCGCCGGTCGGCACGTCGCTGTCGAACCACAGGTCGGCGCCGCCGACCCGGTGGCCGGCCTGCCGGAGCGTCCAGACCACGGCGGCCGGGTACTTGGCCCAGCCCGCGACCGTGCCGGGGGCGAGCCCGTCGAGGCGCAGCTCGACGACCTCGCCGTCGCCCTGGGCGCTCCACAGGCGCAGCACGCCGTCGTCGCGGCGCCGGGCCTCGGCCCGGACGTGGTGCGGGAGGGCGATCGGGAGCACGAACCCGTCGTTGTAGTCGGTGTGCTCGCCGATCAGGTTGACCCGGCCGGGCGCCGCCCAGGCCCCTTCCGGGGCGGCGCCGTACACGGTCTGGAAGTCGTTCATCAGGCTCGGTGCTCCAGGGTGAAGTTCCAGGCGTCGGCGACGATGTCGTCGAGCGAGGGGCGGCTGGGCTGCCAGCCGAGCGCCTGGTGGGCGCGGGCGGCGGAGGCGACCAGGACGGCGGGGTCGCCGGGGCGGCGCTCGGAGACCACCACGGGGATCTCGCGGCCGGTGACCCGCTTGACGGACTCGATCACCTCGCGGACCGAGAAGCCGCTGCCGTTGCCGAGGTTGCAGATCAGGTGCTCGCCGGGCTTGGCGGCCTTCAGGGCGAGCAGGTGCGCCTCGGCGAGGTCGGCGACGTGGATGTAGTCGCGGACGCAGGTGCCGTCGGGGGTCGGGTAGTCGTCGCCGTAGACGGCGATGTGCGGGCGCTGCCCGAGGGCGGCCTGGAAGACCAGCGGGATCAGGTGCGACTCGGGCTCGTGCCGCTCGCCCCAGGTCTTGTACGCGCCGGCCACGTTGAAGTAGCGCAGCGAGACGGCGGCCAGGCCGTGGGCGACGGCCTCGCTGGTGATCAGGTGGTCGACGGCCAGCTTGGTGGCGCCGTAGGTGTTGGTCGGCGCGGTGCGCGCGGTCTCCGCGATCGGGACCTCCTCCGGCTCGCCGTAGGTGGCGGCGGTGGAGGAGAACACCAGCTTGCGGACGCCGGCCTTGCGCATCGCGGAGATCAGCTCCAGCGAGCCGGCCACGTTGTTGCGCCAGTACTTCTCCGGGTCGGCGACCGACTCGCCGACCTGCGAGGAGGCGGCGAAGTGCAGCACCGCCTCGTAGGAGGAGTCGAGGACCTCGGCGGCGTCCTGGATCCGGCCGCGGACGAACTCGGCGCCGGCCGGGACGCCCTCCAGGAAGCCGGTCGACAGGTCGTCGAGCACGGTGACCTGGTGCCCCGCCTCGAGCAGGTGGGCGGCGACGACGCTGCCGACGTAGCCGGCACCGCCGGTGACCAGGTACTTGCTCATGATGCAACCTCCCGCAGGCGCTGTGCCGCCGCCTCCGGCGACACATCGTTGACGAACGCGTCCATGCCGGACTCCACGCCGGCCAGGAACTTCAGCTTGCCGACCGTCCGCCGGATCGTGAACAGCTCCAGGTGCAGGGCCAGTTCCTCACCGTGGAGGGTGGGTGCCTGGTGCCATGCGGCGATGTACGGCGTCGGGGCGACGGGAGTATTGTCCCCCGGCTCCGTGAAGAGCCGGTCAAAGCGGCGGAGAAGTTCCAGGTAGACCTCGGGGAACTCGGCCCGTTCGGCCTCGTCCAGGCCGGTCAGGTCGGCCACCCGGCGGTTGGGGTAGAGGTGGACCTCGTACGGCCAGCGGGCGGCGAAGGGCACGAAGGCCGTCCAGTGCTCGCCCGCCAGGACCACCCGGACGGGGTCGCGGCGCTCGGCGGCCAGCAGGTCCTCGAAGAGGTTGCCGCCGGTCCGCCGCCGGTGCTCGGCGGCGGCGGTGATCATCTTCGCGGTGCGCGGGGTGGTGAACGGGAAGGCGTAGATCTGGCCGTGCGGGTGGGCCAGGGTGACGCCGATCTCGGCGCCCCGGTTCTCGAAGGCGTAGACCTGCTCGATGCCGGGCAGCGCGGAGAGCTCGGCCGTCCGGTCGGTCCAGGCGTCCAGCACCAGGCGGGCCTTGGCCGGGGTGAGGTCGGCGAAGGAGGCGCCGTGGTCGGCGGTGAAGCAGACCACCTCGCAGCGCCCGGCGCCGGCCGCGATCACGTGCAGCGGGTCGCCGTCCCCGACCGGGGCCGGGGCGCCGGGCGCGAGCGAGGGGAAGCGGTTCTCGAACACCGCCACGTCGTACGCGTCGGCCGGGATCTCGCTGAGCCGGCCGTCGGCCGACGGGCAGAGCGGGCACTCGTCGGCCGGCGGGTGGTAGGTGCGGCCCTGGCGGTGGGCGGCCACCGTGACCCAATCGCCGGTCGCCGGGTCCCGGCGGATCTCGGACAGGCTCGCGGTGGGCTCCAGCGGGCGCAGGTCGGCGGAGTCCCGGACGGCGGACTCGTCACGGTCGAAGTAGATGAGTTCGCGGCCGTCCGCGAGCTTGGTCACGGTCCTCTTCATGTCCGACAGTTTCAAACACACCCACACAATAGTCAACACTCCCGGACATGGCGGCGCTCCCGGAGGACGGCGGGGGCGCCGCTGGATCCGTGCGGGGGCGGTCAGCCCCGGCGCCAGCCCGGGTCGCGGCCGGTCAGCGCGATCAACCGCTCGAACGGCGGGGCGTCCGGCCCGGTCGGGACGGGCTCCGCGAACATCCCCATCTCCCGGCCGGTCGGCGCCAGCTCCGTCGTCAGCGGCACCAGGTGCCCGACCGCCGCCGGATCCGGGGCGAACGCCACGCCGAGCGCCGCCGCCAGGTCCCAGATGTGCACCGTCAGGTCGAGCAGCACCATCCCGCCGACCCGGTCCGCCGGCATCCCCATCCCGCCGGTCACCCCCTCGACCGCGGCCGGCTCCGACCACGCCGCCGCCAGCCGCTCGCCCTCCCGCACGAACCGCTCCCGCCAGTCCCCCGCCAGCCAGTCCCGGCTCTCGGCCCAGTCCACCGGCCGCTTCTCGGCCAACTCCTGGAAGTTGACCACCACCTGCATCAGGTGCCCGAGCAACTCCCGCACCGTGTAGTCGCTGCACGGCGTCGGCAGCTCCAACTGCTCCTCCGCCACCCCGCGCACCACCGGCGCCGCCTGCCGCAGCGCCCCGTCGATCAACCCGCCGATCATCGTCGTCATACCGGCCACGCTAGGCAGCGCGCCGCCCCCGGGGCTTGAAGAAACGCGACAGTACGATCGGGCCATGGCACCCAGGCGGGACACCCGCGGCATCCTCGACGCCGCCGGGCTGCTCTCCCTGGTCCGGTTCCGCCGCCGCGAGGCCGCCGAGCCGCTGCGCCGGTACGTCGAGCACTACTGGCTGATCGACTGGGACCTCCCCCGGCCGTACACCACCCGGGTGCTGCCCCACCCCTCGGTCAACCTGGTGCTCCAGCGGTACGGCGACGCGCCCGCGTACGGCGAGCTCACCGGGATCGCCCCCGGCGTCTTCCGGCAGCGGCTGACCGGCACCGGCCGGGTCTGCGGCGTCCAGTTCCGGCCCGGCGGCTTCGGCCCGTTCGCCCCCGGCCGGCCGGTCTCCCACTGGACCGGCCGGCGCGTCCCGCTGCCCGAGGCACTGCCCGGCACCCCGCCCGCCGCCGCCGTCACCGGGCCCGCGGACGAGGACGACCGGGTCGCCGCGCTGGACGCCCTGCTGCTGGGCCTGCGGCCCGAACCGGACCCGGACACCGACCTCGCCGTCGCGCTCGCCGAGCGGATCCGCACCGACCGGGCCCTGCGCCGGGTCGCCGACCTCGCGGCGGACGCCGGGCTGTCGGTCCGCGCCCTGCAACGGCTGTTCGCCCGGCAGGTCGGCGTCGGCCCGAAGTGGGTGATCCTGCGCCACCGGATCCACGAGGCGATCGAACGCGCCGAGACCGGCACCGCCGTCGACTGGGCCGCCCTCGCCCACGAACTCGGCTACAGCGACCAGGCCCACCTCACCCGCGACTTCACCGCCACCCTCGGCGTCCCGCCCACCGCCTACGCCACCGGCTGACCGACGGCTAGCGCAGGCGGTCCAGCAGGCCGGTGCGGGCGGCCACCGCCGCCGCCTCCAGGCGGGAGCGGGCGCCCAGCTTCATCAGGACCCGCTGCACGTGGGTGCGTGCGGTGCTCGACGCGATCGCCATCCCGGCGGCGATCGCCGCGGTGTCCTCGCCCTCGGCGATCCGCACCAGCACCTGCACCTCCCGCCGGGTCAGCACCCGCAGCAGCCGCAGCGCCTCGTCGTCCGGCTCCGCCGCCGGCCACAGCAGGTGCTCGAACGCCGTCCGCAGCACGTCCACCGCGACCGCCGCCTCCCCGGCCCGGACCCGGCCGATCGCCCGGTCCACCAGGTCGATCCGCTCGTCGCCCCGGACGTAGCCGGACGCCCCGGCCGCGAACGCGCCGGCCACCCGGCCCGGCACCCCGAGCGGGCCGAGCACCACCACCGCGACCTCAGGCCGCTCCCGGCGCAGCCGCCGCAGCGGCGCGTACGGGTCCTGGTCCGGCGGGTGCCCGCCGACCCCGAACAGGCAGACGTCCGGCCGGCGGCCGGCCATCAGCTCCACCGCCGCACCCGACGGCGCGCCCACCGCCAGCACCCGGTGGCCGCGCTGCTGCAACGCGGCCGCCAACGCCTCGGCGAGCAGCCGGTGGTCGTCCACCACCACGAGTCGCGCACTCAACGCCCAGCAACCCCCGTCCCCGGCTCCGCGACCGGCTGACGCACCATCACAGCGCATCCCCACCGCTCCCGCCAGAGCCCGGACAGCACGAAGGCCCCCCGCCAGTGGCGGGGGGCCTTCGGTCCTCTGAGCCCCCATGCGGAATCGAACCGCAGACCTTCTCCTTACCATGGAGACGCTCTACCGACTGAGCTATAGGGGCCGGCTCCGGGCTTTCGTCTTTCCTGCCCGTCGCAACGAGGAAGACATTACATGGTCAGCGAGCCGGTTGGGAAATCGTCGCGGCACCGCTCCTCGGGGTCAGGTCGCCGCCGCGGGTCTCGGGCAGCGCGGCGAGGCAGGCCAGCGAGACCAGGCCCAGGGCGGCGAGGTACCAGCCGACCGGCTGGGCGGTGCCGTAGTGCGCGGTGAGCCGGGTCGCGGCGATCGGCGCGGTCGCCCCGCCGACCACACCACCGAGGTTGTAGGCGAGCGCCGCGCCGGTGTACCGCACGGGGGTGGGGAACAGCTCCGGCAGGTGCGCGGCGATCGGCCCGAAGAGGGCCCCGAGCACCGCCATCGACCCGATCAGGGCGAGCGCCGCCCAGCCGGTCCGCCGGGTCTCCAGCAGCGGGAAGAGCAGCACCGCCCAGCCGGCGGCCGCGGCCGCGGCGGCCTGCAGGGTGCGCCGCCGCCCGTACCGGTCGGCCGCCCCGGCGCCGGTCCAGCCGGTCGCGGCCATCACCACCGACCCGGCCATCAGCAGTCCGAGCACCGGGCCGCGTCCCAGCCCCAGCTCCCCGGTGGCGTAGGCGAGGGCGTAGGTGGTGGTCACGTAGAACAGCCCGTACCCGACCACCAGCGTGCCCGCCCCGAGCAGCACCGCCCGCAGGTGCCGCCGCAGCACCTCGGCGAGCGGCACCCGCACCGGTTCGCCGGCCGAGCGGAACAGCGGCGTCTCGGCCACCCGCAGCCGGACGAACAGCCCGACCGCGACCAGGGCCAGCGAGGCCAGGAACGGCAGCCGCCAGCCCCAGCCGCGGAAGTCCGCCTCGCCGAGCGTCCGGGCGAGCAGCAGGTAGGCGCCGGTGGCGAGGAAGAAGCCCGTGCAGGGGCCGAGTTGGAGGTACCCGCCGTACCGGCCGCGCCGCCCGGGCGGGGCGTACTCGGCGAGCAGCAGCGCCGCCCCGCCCCACTCGCCGCCCAGGCCGAGGCCCTGGCAGAAGCGCAGCGCGGTGAGCACCGCCGGCGCCCACAGGCCCCACTCCCGGTAGCCGGGCAGCACTCCGACCGCCGCCGTGGACAGGCCCATCAGCAGCAGCGACGCCACCAGGGTGGCCCGGCGGCCGAGCCGGTCGCCGAAGTGCCCGAAGAGCACCGCGCCGAGCGGCCGGGCGAGGAAGGCCACCGCGTACACCGAGAAGGCGGCGAGCAGCGCCCCGGCGCCGCCCAGGTCGGGGAAGTACACGGCGGGGAAGACCAGGGCGGCGGCGGTGCCGTAGATGAAGAAGTCGTAGAACTCGATGGCGGTACCGGTGAGCGCGGCCGCGGCCACCCGGCGCAGGTCCGTCGCCGACGGGGTGTCAGGGGTCATGCCGCCCACGATGTCCGGTCGCTGACCTGCGCGGACAGCAGGCGGCAGGGTGATTCGGGAGCGTACCGATCCGGGTGCGCCGCGGGTGGTGCGTCCGGGCGCCGGCGGCGGTATGGTGACCGCTCCCGGCGCGGAAGGGGCGGACGCATGAGGGATCTCTTCGACGAGAACGGGGTGTTCGACCGGGTCGTCGCGGTCGCCTGTCTCGGCCTCAGCCTGCTGCTGCTCGACCTCGGTGTCGGCCAGGTCCGGCAGGGCGGCTCACCGGCCTGGGCGATCACCGGCGGCGCCCTGGTCCTGGCCTCCGGGTGGGAGACCTTCCGGCGCTTCCGCCGGCCCCGCTGAGCAGGGGCCCGCTGACTAGACTGGGCCGCAGCACTCCCGTCCAGATCGGCGCGTGATCCCTTGTCAGCCCCCGGCCGTCCGACCGCCTGGTGGGCGCGCGCCGCCCGGCCGGCCCGGCCGCCGCTGCCGCGGGCGCTGATGGTGCGCGGGGCGCTCGGCATGGCCGTCCCGCTCGGCCTGGGGCTGCTGCTGGACCGTCTGGACCTCGCCACCTTCGCCGCGCTCGGCGCGATGCACGCCACCATGAACGACCGGGTCGAGCCGTTCCGGCTGCGGGCACCGCGGATCGCGCTCGCGCTGGCCGCCTCCGCGGCCGGCATGCTGATCGGCTCGGCCCTGCAGCACCACGGCGCCGCCACGCTGACCGCCGCGCTGGTGCTGACCGCCGTGGCGTTCGCCTCCGGCGCGCTCAGCGCGACCGGTCCGCGCGGGTCCTCCGCCGGGATGCTGCTGCTGGTCTCCGCCTCGCTCGGCGGCGGGATGGCGCTGCCCGACCCCTGGTGGGCGGCCGCGCCGATGCTGCCGGCCGGCGCCGCGCTGGTGCTGCTGCTCGGCGTCCCGTACCGGCCGAGCCCGAGCACCGACCCGCGCACCCGGGCGCTGGCCGCCGCGTACCGGGCGCTGGGCGGGATGCTCGCCGCGCTCGGCACCCCGCGGGGCGCCGAGGCCCGGCGGCTGCTGACCGCCCGGCTCAACCAGGTGCAGGACCTGCTGCCGCACCCGCGCCCCGGCCGGCCCGAACCGGCCCGGCTGCGGCGGCTGCGCCGACAGTACGAGGCCGCGCTGGCCGCCACCGAGGCGGCCAGCGGCCTGCTCTGGGCCTGGCGCCCGGTGCCGCCCGAGGTCGCCGAGGTGCCCGCGGCGCTGGCCCGCGCGATCACCGGCGGCCCGCCCGTCGACTACCCCGACTGGCGGCCCGACACCCCGTCCCGGCAGGCCTTCGACGCGGCGCTGCGGGCCGCCGCCGACACCGTCGCCGGACGGGAGGCGGCGCTCGGCACCGCGACCGCCCCGCCGCCCGACCCGTGGCGGCTGCGCGCCCGGCTGCTCTCCCCGGCCTCGGTCCGGTACGGCCTGCGGGTCGCGCTGTGCATCGCCGTCGCCGGGGCCGCCACCGCCGGGCTGCCGCTGAGCCGCAGCTACTGGGTGCCGATGACGGTGGCGTTCGTGCTCAAGCCGGACCTCGGCTCGGTCTTCCTGCGCGCGGTCAGCCGGGCGGTCGGCACGGTGCTGGGCATCGTGGTGACCGCCGGGCTGCTGCTCGCCACCACGGACCCGTGGGTGCTGTCCGCGGCGGCCGCGCTGGGCGTGGCGCTGCTGCCGTACTCGACCGCCGCGCACTACGGGCTGAACACCCTGGTGATGACGCCGGTCGCGCTGATCCTGGTCCAACTCGGCGGGGAGAGCGGCACGTCGGTGTTCTGGCCACGGCTGCTGGACACCGTGCTGGCCGGCGCCATCGTGCTGGTCTTCGGCTACCTGCTGTGGCCGGAGCGCCCGCCGCACCGGATCGAGCCGCGGATCGTCGCCGCGGCCGGCGCGCTGCGCGCGTACCTCGCCTCGGTGGTGGCGGAGCGGCCCGCGCCGGTGGCGGAGGTGTGGCTGCGGCGCACCGCGTACCGGGCGCTGGCGGACGCCCGGGACGAGGTCCGCCAGGGCCTCGCCGAGCCGCCGCCGGCCGGCCGGCTGGCCGAGCAGTGGCTGCCCGCGACGGCCGCGCTGGAGCGCCTCAGCGGCGCCGTCGCCGCGTACGCCGCGCAGCTCCGGTACGGCACGGTGGCGCCCGAACCCGGCGACGTGGAGCGGGTCCTCGGCTCCCTGGACCGGCTGACCGGCGCGGCCCGGGCGCACCGGCCGCCGTCCGGCCGGGTGGACCGGCCCACCGGCCCGCACGACCCGGCCCGCAGCGCGATCACCCGGGCCGCCGACGAGCTGGACGCCCTGCTGGGCTGACTCGGGGACACCGGCGGTACGGCAAAAGGCGGTTGTTGTCGTCAGTGGCGGGTGCCACACTCCTTCTCGGCTCGGCGGCGACCCCGCCGTCGGCCGTCCGGTCACCACTTCTTGGGGGAAGAAGCATGACGTTCAGCCTGCCCACCCGCCCGCTCGCCCGGTCCGCCGCGGGTGTCGGCCTCGCCCTGGCGCTCGCCGCCGGGACGACCCTGCTCACCGGATCCGCCGCGCACGCCCAGACCGTCACCAGCGGGTCGCTCGCCTTCTCCGGCGACCCGGGCGACTGGATCAGCGGGGGCCAGTCCTACAGCTACTCCACCGCCGACCAGGACCGCCTCGACGTCACGGCGAACCCGGAGCACACGGCGATCAGCGTCTCGCTGAGCGGCGCCCACGGCGACTGGTGGTACCTCGACCTGGCCGCGCCGGAAGGCCAGACCCTGCACGCCGGCACCTACACCGGCGCCACCCGCTCGCCCTTCAACGGCCCCGCCGAGCCCGGCCTGAGCCTGTCCGGCGACGGCCGCGGCTGCAACACCCTGACCGGCTCCTTCACCATCACCGACGTGGTGTACGGCCCGAACGGCTACGTCCAGACCCTGGACGCCTCCTTCGAGCAGCACTGCGAGGGCTGGTCCGCGGCCGCCCGCGGCGAGGTCCACCTCAGCAACCCGGCGCCGCCGGCCGAGCTGGCCCTGGGCGTCGGCGTCGCGGTGGACGGCAAGGCGAGCACACTCAACGGCAACGCCACCGTGCACGGCACCGTCACCTGCAACAAGCCCGTCGCGGTGAACGTCAGCAACCGGGTGACCCAGGTCAGCCACCGCACGCTGATCCGCGGCAGCTACGGCACCACCGTCAACTGCACCCCGGGCGCGCCGGTCGCGTGGAGCGCCTCGGTCACGCCGGAGGGCACGGTGCCGTTCCAGAAGGGCGACGTGGAGGTGGCCTCGACGGCGACCGCCCTCGACCCCGACTACCAGGTGAACGTGACCGCGACGAAGACCGTCGCGGTCCACCTCACCAAGGGCTGAGCCGCGCCGCGGGCCCGGGACGGCGTCCCGGGCCCGCGGGGGCGGCTCAGACCTCCTCGGCCAGCTCCAGCCAGGCCATCTCCAGCTCCTCCTTCTCCTCCTTGACCTTGCGCAGCTGGGCGTCCAGCTCCGCGACCTTGGAGAAGTCGGCGGCGTTCTCGGCGAGCTTGGCGTGCAGCTTGGACTCCTGGTCGTCCAGCTTGGCGATCTGCCGCTCCAGCTTCTGCATCTCCTTCTTCGCCGCGCGGGTGTCCGCCGCGGGCTTGGCGGCGGCCGCGGGGGCGGGCGCCTGCGGGGCGGCGGCCTCGGCCATCGCGGCGCGACGCTCCAGGTACTCGTCGACGCCGTTCGGCAGCATCCGCATCCGGCAGTCGCCGAGCAGCGCCTGCACGGTGTCGGTGGTGCGCTCGATGAAGAAGCGGTCGTGGCTGATCACGATCATCGAGCCGGGCCAGCCGTCGAGCAGGTCCTCCAGCTGGTTGAGGGTCTCGATGTCGAGGTCGTTGGTCGGCTCGTCCAGGAAGAGCACGTTCGGCTCGTCCATCAGCAGGCGCAGCAGCTGCAGCCGCCGCCGCTCGCCGCCGGACAGGTCGCCGACCGGCGTCCACTGCTTGTCCTTGCCGAAGCCGAACTGCTCGCAGAGCTGACCGGCGCTCATCTCCCGGCCCTTGCCGAGGTCGACCCGGCCGCGCACCTGCTCCACGGCCTGCAGTACCCGGGTGGCCGGGTCCAGCTCCGCCACCTCCTGGGAGAGGTAGGCCAGGCGGACCGTCTTGCCGACCTTGATCACACCGGACGCGGGCTGCACGTCGCCCTCGGTGGCGAACGCCGCCTGCATCGCCCGCAGCAGCGAGGTCTTGCCGGCGCCGTTCACGCCCAGCAGGCCGATCCGGTCGCCCGGGCCGAGCTGCCAGGTGAGGTTCTCCAGCAGCAGCTTCGGACCGGCCTTGACGGTCACGTTCTCCAGGTCGAAGACCGTGCGGCCGAGGCGGGCGTTGGCGAACTTCATCAGCTCGGACTTGTCGCGCGGCTCCGGCACGTCCGCGATCAGGGCGTTGGCCGCCTCGATCCGGTAGCGCGGCTTGGAGGTACGGGCCGGGGCGCCGCGGCGCAGCCAGGCCAGCTCCTTGCGGGCCAGGTTCTGCCGCTTCTGCTCCTCGGTGGCCTCGATCCGGGAGCGCTCGGCGCGGGCGAAGACGTAGTCCGAGTAGCCGCCCTCGTACTCGCGGACCTCGCCGCGCTGGACGTCCCACATCCGGGTGCAGACCTGGTCCAGGAACCACCGGTCGTGGGTCACGCAGACCAGCGCGGAGCGGCGGTTCTGCAGGTGCTTGGCGAGCCAGGCGATGCCCTCGACGTCGAGGTGGTTGGTGGGCTCGTCCAGGACGACCAGGTCGGGCTCGCCGAGCAGCAGCTTGGCCAGCGCGATCCGGCGGCGCTCGCCGCCGGAGAGCGGGCCGATCACGGTGTCCAGGCCGTCCGCGAAGCCCGGCAGGTCCAGGCCGCCGAACAGACCCTGGATGATGTCGCGGATCCGGGCGTCGCCGAGCCACTCGTGGTCGGCCCGGTCGGCGATCACCTCGTGCCGGATGGTGGCCTTCGGGTCGAGCGAGTCGTGCTGGGTGAGGACGGCCATCTGCAGCCCGCCCGAGTGGGTGATCCGGCCGCTGTCCGGCTCCTCCAGCTTGGCGAGCATCCGGATCAGCGTGGTCTTGCCGTCGCCGTTGCGGCCGACCACGCCGATCCGGTCGCCCTCGCTGACGCCCAGGCTGACGGCGTCCAGCAGGGCCCTGGTGCCGTAGACCTTGCTGACGGACTCGATGGTGGCGAGGTTGACGGCCACTGCTGTGTTACTCCCTGACTGGACACCCGGGCTCCCCGCCCGGTACGTCCAGCCTAGTGGCCGCCGCCGTCGGGCCCGCTCAGCGCCGGGACTCGTAGGCGGAGACCGCGTCCTCGACAGCCCCGGCAAGCGGCCGCATCCGGTCCACCAGCCGCTGCGCTCCGGTGGCGCGCCCGTCGGCCCACTGACCGAGGCCGACCACCAGCGCCCGGCCGGAGGCGCCGAAGGCCTGGACCATGAAGCTGTCCGGGGGGAGCGTGCGAAGTCCCGATTCCGGCGGCGGGGCCTGCGCCCCGACCTGGAAGTCGTCGTAGGCCACCGACAGCCGGGAGATCAGGCGGACGGTGTCCACCGGGTCCGCCATGGTGAAGACGGCCACGTTGTACTGGTTGCCGTCGGCGTCCCGGTAGAGCGCGATCTGCTCGCCGACGCAGCCGTCGCTCCCCTCGATCATCTCGATCAGTCGGGGCCCGACCGAATCCGGCTCGGTGCAGGAGTCCATGGTGGCGGCGGCCACCTTGCTGAAGACCACGCCCGATTCCGCCCGGACCTCGGCCGGGAAGACCTGGTCCAGCGGGACCTGCGGCCGGTCCGGGTCCGCGACCCGCGTCGGCGTGGCGGACGGTGCCGGCGTGGCGGACGGTGCCGGCATGGCGGAGCGCGCCGCGGTGGGGACCGCCGGCCGGGCCCGGTCGGCCTTCTCGTACGTGGACGGCAGCACCGCCTTGACCACCACGAAGGCCAGCCCCACGGCCCCGAGCGTCAGCACGAGCTTGCGCTGCAGGGCCCGGGGGACCAGCGGCGGCCGGTACGGCTCCTCCTCGGCGAAGGGCTCGGGCGGGACGAAGCCGTCCTGGAGGCGGTCGTCCCACTGCTGGTAGCCGTCCGGCGGGCGCGGCCCGGAAGGCGAATCACCGTTGTGCATGCCGCCCAACCGTAGTGATCGCCACCGGACCGCTGAAGATCACCTGGTCACATCTCGATCACCTTTGCCGGTCAGCGGGCCTCGTCCAGCCGGGCGCGCTGCTCGGCGGTCAGCTCCAGGTCGACCGCGTCCAGCGACTCCTGCAACTGCCCGGTCGAGGATGCGCCGACCAGCGGGATCACCGGGACGGCGCCGCCGAGCAGCCAGGCCAGCACCACCTGGTTGGGCGTCGCGCCGCAGTCCTTCGCCACCTCGTGCAGCGCGGCCAGCCGGGCCGGCGTGCCCGCGTGGTCGAAGGACGGGCCGAGCGGCTTGTCCTGGCGCACGTACCCGCCGCCGAGCAGCGGCGAGTAGGCGATCAGCGCGAGCTCCGGGTTCTCCCGGACGTACGCCAGCAGGTCGCCCTGGACCGCCGCGTTGTCCCCGCCCTCGGAGACCAGCCCCGGCAGGTCCGCGCGGCGCCGCAGGTAGCTGTGCCCGTACTGGAGCACCTGGTACCCGGGCAGTCCGGCCCGCTCGGCGATGTTGCGGGCCCGCTCCACCCGCCACGACCAGTGGTTGCTGACCCCGAGCAGCCCCACCGTGCCCTGCTCCACCAGCTCGCCGAAGGCGTGCACGGTCTCCTCCAGCGGCACCTTCGGGTCCTCGATGTGCGCGTACAGCAGGTCGAGCTTCTCCACCCCGAGCCGCTTGCGGCTGGCCTCCGACTGCTCCCGGATCACCTCCGCGGAGAGCCCCTCGCCGTTCTCCACGAAGCCCGTCCCCGGTGCCTTCGGCCGCGCGCCGAGCTTGGTGGCCACCACCACCTCGTCGGTGATCCCCCGGCTGCGCCGCCAGCGGCCGATCACCTCTTCGCTGATCCCGCCCTGGCTGTCGTCCAGCCAGTACGCGTAGTTGTTGGCGGTGTCGACGAAGGTCCCGCCCGCCTCGACGAACCGGTCGAGGATCGCGAACGAGGTCGCCTCGTCGGTCAGCGTCCCGAACAGCATGGCGCCCAGGCTCAGCACGCTGACCTCGCGGCGACCCCGCGCGTCGGTGCCGATGGTGCGGTACTTCATGGTGACTCCCCTCGTCAGCGGCCCGTCGGTTCCGGCCGCTGACAAGGAGTCTGGATTCTGGAGCGCACTCCAGGTCAACCGGTCCGGACCACCGCTCCCGGGACCGGGCCGTGGGTGGCGTGGGCGGTGCGGCAGGTGCCGGAGGCGCGGAGGGCGGCGGCGACGTGCGCGGCGGTCTCGGCGTCCTTGGTGAGGAAGGCGCAGGTCGGGCCGGAGCCGGAGACGAGGGCGGCGAGGGCGCCGGCGTCGGTGCCGGCCCGGAGGGTGTCGGCGAGGGCGGGGCGCAGCGAGAGGGCGGCGGCCTGCAGGTCGTTGGCGAGGGCGTCGGCGAGGGCGACCGGGTCGCCGTCGGCGAGGGCGGCGAGCAGGGCCGGGTCGGCGTCCGGGGTGGGGACGTCGGTGTCGGTGAAGCCGGTGCCGGCCTCGGAGCGCAGCCGGTCGCACTCGCGGAACACGGCCGGCGTGGACAGCCCGCCGTCGGCGACGGCGAACACCCAGTGGAAGGTGCCGGCCACCGGCAGCGGCTCCAGGATCTCGCCCCGGCCGCGGCCCAGCGCGACCCCGCCGAGCAGCGCGAAGGGCACGTCGGAGCCGAGTTCGGCGGCCAGCTCCAGCAGGACGGGGAGCGGCGTGTCCAGGCCCCACAGCGCGTCGCAGGCGACCAGCGCGGCGGCGCCGTCCGCGCTGCCGCCGGCCATGCCGCCGGCCACCGGGATCGCCTTGGTGATGTGCAGGTGGACGCCGGGGTCGGCGAGGCCGTGGTGGGCGGCGAGCAGCCGGGCGGCGCGGGCCGCGAGGTTGCTGTCGTCGAGCGGGACGACGTGCGCGTCGGGGCCCTCGCAGCTGAGCGTCACGCCTTCGCCGGGGGTGGCGGTCACCTCGTCGGCGAGCGCCACGGCGAAGAAGACGTTGGCCAGGTCGTGGAAGCCGTCGGCGCGCAGTCCGCCGACCCCGAGCTGGGCGTTGACCTTGGCGGGGACGCGGACGGTGACGCTCACTCGGAGTCCTTCGCGGGCTTGTGCTCGGCGATCGCGGCGAACTGCTCCACGGTCAGCATCTCGCCGCGCAGCTTGTGGTCGATGCCGGCGGCGGCGAGCGCCTGTTCGGCGGCGGCGGGCGAGCCGGCCCAGCCGGCCAGTGCGGCGCGCAGCGTCTTGCGGCGCTGGGCGAACGCGGCGTCGACCACCGCGAACACCTCGCGCCGGGTGGCCTTGGTGACCGGCGGCTCGCGGCGGATCAGCGAGACCAGGCCGGAGTCGACGTTCGGCGCGGGCCAGAAGACGTTCCGGCCGATCGCGCCGGCCCGCTTCACGTCGGCGTACCAGTTGGCCTTCACCGAGGGGACGCCGTACACCTTGTTGCCGGGCTTGGCGGCGAGCCGGTCGGCGACCTCGCTCTGCACCATGACCAGGGTGCGCTCGATGCTGGGGAAGGTCTCCAGCATGTGCAGCAGCACCGGCACGGCCACGTTGTACGGAAGGTTGGCGACCAGCGCGGTGGGCGGCGGCCCGGGCAGCTCGCGGACCTCCATGGCGTCGCTGAGCACCAGGTCGAAGGCGTCGGCCTTGGCGGGCATCCGGGCGGCGATGGTGGTCGGCAGGTGCTGCGCGAGCAGCGGGTCGATCTCGACGGCGGTGACGTGCCGGGCGACCTCCAGCAGTGCCAGGGTCAGCGAGCCGAGCCCGGGCCCGACCTCCACCACCGCGTCCTCGGCGGTCACGCCGCCGGCCCGGACGATCCGTCGCACGGTGTTGCCGTCGATGACGAAGTTCTGCCCGCGCTGCTTGGTCGGCTTCACGCCGAACGCGGCGGCGAGTTCGCGGATGTCCGCGGCGCCCAGCAGGTGGCTGTCAGTGGTGGGGTCGGTGCTGCTCACCCGCCCAGGATACGGGCCCCTCAGTAGCCGAAGGCGCGCGCCGTGTTGGCGGCGATCGCCGTGGCGAGCTCGTCCTCGGCGAGATCCAGGTGGGCGGCCATGGCCCGGACGGTGACCGGGATCAGGTACGGGGCGTTGGGCCGGCCGCGGAAGGGGTGCGGGGTGAGGAAGGGGGCGTCGGTCTCGACCAGGACGCGGTCGAGCGGGGTCGCCGACAGGGCCTCGCGCAGGACGTGGTTGGCCTTGTAGGTGACCGGGCCGGCGAAGGAGAGGTACCAGCCGTGCTCGGCGCAGGTCTTGGCCATCGCGGCGTCGCCGGAGTAGCAGTGGAAGATCGTCCGCTCGGGCGCGCCCTCTTCGAGGAGCAGGGCGATGACGTCCTCGTGGGCGTCGCGGTCGTGGATGACCAGGGCCTTGCCGTGCCGCTTGGCGATCTCGATGTGGCGGCGGAAGGACTCCTTCTGGATGTCCACGCCCTCGGGGCCGGTGCGGAAGTAGTCGAGGCCGGTCTCGCCGACGGCGAGCACCTGCGGGAGGGCGGCGAGCGCGTCGATCTCGGCGAGCGCCGCGTCGAGGGCGGCGGCGCCGCCGGGTGCCCGGTGCTGCCCGGACCAGCCGTCGGGGTCGCCGAGGAAGATCCGCGGGGCCTCGTTGGGGTGGAGCGCGACCGCGGCGTGCACCTGCTCGAACTCGGCGGCGAGGTCGGCCGCCCAGCGCGAGCCGGGCACGTCGCAGCCCACCTGGACGACGGTGGTGACCCCGACCGAGGCGGCCCTGGCGAGGCCTTCGGCGGGGGTGCCGGACTGCATGTCCAGGTGGGTGTGGCTGTCGGCCACCGCCACGGCCAGGGGTTCCGGCAGCGGCGGCGGCGTCGAGCGGTCTGCGTCCTTGGGAGCCATCAGCTCGCGGGCTTCTCTTCCAGGCGGGGGAACAGGATGTCGCCCTTGACGACGGTGGAGCCGGCGGGCAGCCGACCCCAGTCGGCGACGGTGGCGATCGTCTGCGAGGCGAGCGAGCCGAGCGAGGCCTCGGCGCCGAGCGACTCCCAGAGCTTCTCGGAGGTGCTGGGCATCACCGGGTTGAGCAGCACGGCGGTGGCCCGCAGTGCCTCGGCGGCGGTGTACAGGATGGTGGCGAGCCGCGCCTGGCCCTCGTCGGAGGTGTCCTTGGCGACCTTCCACGGCTCCTGCTCGGTGAGGTAGCCGTTGACCAGCTTGACGAACTCGAAGATCGCCGCGATGCCGCCGGCGAAGTCCAGCTCCTCGCCGATCTTGCGGTCTGCCTCGGACACCGCCTTCGCCAGGCCGTCGACGACGGCCTGCTCGGCCGGGCCGGCGGCGGTGGCGGCGGGCAGCGCGCCGTCGAAGTACTTGCCGACCATGGCGGCGACCCGGGAGGCCAGGTTGCCGTAGTCGTTGGCCAGCTCGGAGGTGTACCGGGCGGTGAAGTCCTCCCAGGAGAACGAGCCGTCGGTGCCGAACGGGATGGCCCGCAGGAAGTAGTAGCGGTACGCGTCCACGCCGAAGTGCGAGGTCAGGTCGGTGGGCGAGATGCCGGTCAGGTTGGACTTGGACATCTTCTCGCCGCCGACCATCAGCCAGCCGTTGGCGACGACCCGCTTGGGCAGCGGCAGCCCGGCGGCCATCAGCATCGCGGGCCAGATCACCGCGTGGAAGCGCAGGATGTCCTTGCCGACCAGGTGCACGGACGCGGGCCACAGCTCGGCGAAGCGCTCCGGGTCGGAGCCGTAGCCGGCGGCGGTGATGTAGTTCTGCAGCGCGTCCACCCACACGTAGAGCACGTGCTTCTCGTCCCAGGGCAGCGGGACGCCCCAGTTGAAGGTGGAGCGGGAGATCGACAGGTCCTTGAGGTCCTGCTCGACGAAGCGCAGCACCTCGTTGCGGGCCGAGGCGGGCTGGATGAAGTCCGGGTTCGCGGCGTAGAACTCCAGCAGCTTCGGGCCGTACGCGGAGAGGCGGAAGAAGTAGTTCTCCTCCTCCAGCCACTCGACCGGGCGCTTGTGCACCGGGCAGAGCTTCTCGTCGTCGGTGGCGCCGGGGAGCAGCTCACCGGGGAGCTTGTACTCCTCGCAGCCGACGCAGTACGGGCCCTCGTAGCCGCCCTTGTAGATCTCGCCCTTGTCGAACAGGTCCTGGACGAACTCCTGGACCCGGTCGGTGTGGCGCTTCTGGGTGGTGCGGATGAAGTCGTCGTTGGCGATCTCGAGGTGCTGCCAGAGCGGCTTCCACTCCTCCTCGACCAGCTTGTCGCACCACTGCTGCGGGGTGACGCCGTTGGCGTCGGCCGTGCGCATGATCTTCTGCCCGTGCTCGTCGGTACCGGTGAGGTACCAGACGTTCTCGCCGCGCTGGCGGTGCCAGCGGGTGAGCACGTCGCCGGCGACGGTCGTGTACGCGTGGCCCAGGTGCGGGCGGTCGTTCACGTAGTAGATCGGGGTGGTGACGTAGTACGCCGAGCGCTGCGCCTCGGTGCTGGTGTGGTCTTCAGTGGCCGCCATACGACCGAATCTTAGTCGCGCGAAGGAACCACCCTCGACCGTGTTTCACGGCGGGGGCGGTTCCCGCGCTCCGGCAGCGGCCCGGTCCGGGCGGCCCCGCGGTCCGATCGGCCCGGGTCGGTCGGCCCGGTCAGTCGGCCCGGCGGGAGAAGAAGCCGAACCAGCGTCGGCGGGTCGGTGCCGGCACCACGCCGGGCCCGGTCAGGTCGGCCGGCTCGGCGTGCGCCGGGTACCCGGGGGCGTGGTGCCAGAGCTCCTCCGCCGACGCCACCCGGCCCGCCCGCATGATCCGCACCTTGTGCCCGCCGCACCCGGGGCAGGTCGGTTCCTTCAGCGGGGACGGCACCCGGACGCCGTTCGCCTTGTACTCGAAGAGGATGTGGCCGTCGCGGGCCACGTGGTGCTCGATGTCGTAGGCCTGCTCCCAGCCGTAGCCGCAGCTCAGGCAGGCGAACGAGTAGGCCTCCCGGACCGTCTCGACCGCGGAGCGCGGCCGCGAGGTCACCCCGAGGCCGCTCGGTGCGTTGCCACTCGGAGAGCTACCGATCGTGTCACTCATAGCCGGCTCCCAGCGCCCGCCGGACGTCCGTCCGGCACGGGTCTTTCCATCCCAGGGAATGCCCGGGGACACCACCCCCGCCACCCGGCTTGCCAAGTCTTGGGCCCGAATTGGTGAGGCCTGGAGGAATCCGAGGCCGAAGCTTCGCCGACCCCGGGTTTACGGAGTGCTTCTCTCCAACGTACGCGCGCCGGGGCCGGGCGGCACGCGCGGTCACCCTGCGTGCTTGGCCGCCACCACGGCGTCGAACACCTCGCGCTTGGGCAGGCCGAGTTCGGTCGCGACGGCGGCGATCGCCTCCTTGCGGCGCTCCCCCGCCTCCTCGCGGACGGCGACCAGCCGGGCCAGTTCGGCCGGGGTGAAGTCCTGCGGCGCGGCCGGCGGGGCGCCCGCCACCACCACGGTGATCTCGCCCTTCACGCCGTCCGCCGCCCAGGCGGCCAGCTCGGCGAGCGGGCCGCGCCGGACCTCCTCGTAGGTCTTGGTCAGCTCGCGGCAGACCGCGGCCGGGCGGTCCGCGCCGAACGCCTCGGCCATCGCGGCCAGCGTCTCGGCGATCCGGTGCGGCGCCTCGAAGAACACCATGGTGCGGGGCTCGGCGGCGATCTCGGCCAGCTGCCGGGAGCGGTCGCCCGCCTTGCGGGGCAGGAAGCCCTCGAAGGTGAAGCGGTCCACCGGCAGCGCGGACAGCGCCAGCGCGGTGAGCACCGCGGACGGGCCGGGGACGGCGGTGACCTTGAGGCCCTTGGCCACGGCGGCGTCGACCAGGCGGTATCCGGGGTCGGAGACCGAGGGCATGCCGGCGTCGGTGACCAGCAGCACCCGCGCGCCGCCCTCCAGGGCCTCGACCAGCTCGGGCGTCCGGGCCACTTCGTTGCCCTCGAAGTAGGACACCACCCGCCCGGCCGGGGTCACCCCCAGCGCCTGGGTCAGTCGGCGCAGCCGGCGGGTGTCCTCCGCGGCGATCACGTCCGCGGCGGCCAGCTCCGTGAGCAGCCGCGGCGGCGCGTCCGCGACGTCGCCGATGGGGGTCCCTGCGAGTACGAGCACACCAGTCACCCCCACATCCTCCCCCACGACCGGGGGCGGCCGCGCAAGGGCGTCCGGCGGGAGCAGATCCCCGCTCCCCTGTCGGCGCCGCGGGTTGCGCCCCTACGATGTGGCGCGTGAGCGGCGACCTGGAACGCATGGACAGTGGTATGGACCACCCCGAGCAGGGCGGTGTGTCCGTGCTCGACCCGGCCAAGGGCCGGGCGGCGGTGGTGCCGGCGCAGCGGCTGGTGCCGCCGATGCCGGACGGCCCCGGGGTGACGCCCGAGGACGTCCCGGCCTCGCCCGCGCTGGCCCGGCTGGGCATCATGCTGCCCGCCCCGCTGTGGGCCTGGCTGTGCCGCTGGTCCGGCTGGCTGGGCCCGGTCGCGGTGGCGGTCTTCGCCGGCGTGCTGCGCTTCTCCGGGCTGGGCACGCCGAACGCGCTGATCTTCGACGAGACGTACTACGCCAAGGACGCGTACTCGCTCTGGCGCGGCGGCTACGAGACCTCCTGGCCGGACGACGCCAACGGCCAGATCATCGCGCCGAACCCGAACATCCCGTTCCGCACCGACCCGGCGTACATCGTGCATCCGCCGGTCGGAAAGTGGATCATCGGTCTGGGCGAGCAGCTGTACGGCATGAACCCGTTCGGCTGGCGGTTCATGACGGCGGTGCTCGGCACCCTGTCGGTGCTGATGATCGCCCGGATCGGGCGGCGGCTGTTCCGCTCCACCCTGCTGGGCTGCGTGGCGGGCCTGCTGCTCGCGGTGGACGGCCTGCACTTCGTGATGAGCCGGGCGGCGCTGCTGGACCTGGTGGTGATGTTCTGGTTCCTGGCCGCGTTCGGCTTCATGCTGCTGGACCGCGACCGGACCCGGGCGCTGCTGGCGAAGCGGCTGGCGGACGGGATGACCGGCGACTGGCTGTTCCTCGGCTGGCGCCCCTACCGCCTGGCGGCGGCCGCCTCCCTCGGCCTGATGACCGCCACCAAGTGGAGCGGCCTGTACGGGCTGCTGGCCTTCGCGCTGCTCGCCGCGTGCTGGGACGCCTCGGCCCGGCGGCTGGCGGGCAGCCGCAACTGGCTGCTGTGGGGCCTGTGGGACGCGTTCCTGGCCGGCCTGGTGATGGGCGTGGTCACGCTCGGCGTGTACCTCTCCTCCTGGACCGGCTGGATCCTCAGCTCGACCGCGCCGGGCAAGGGCGGCTACTACCGGGACTGGGGTCTGACCCACCCGGGCTTCGGCCCGGACTGGCTGCGCTCGCTGTGGCACTACCACGTGACGATGGAGGAGTTCCACGTCAACCTGCACAGCCCGCACACCTACCAGTCCAACCCGTGGAGCTGGCTGCTGCAGGGCCGGCCGGTGTCGTTCTTCTACGAGTCGCCGAAGAACGGCCAGGCGGGCTGCCACGTCGCCGAGTGCGCCCGCGAGGTGCTGGGCATCGGCACGCCGCTGCTGTGGTGGGCGGGCATCGTCGCGCTCGGGTACTGCCTCTACCGCTGGCTGATGCGCCGGGACTGGCGGGCCGGCGCGATCCTGTGCGGCCTGGCCGCCGGGTACCTGCCCTGGTTCTTCTTCCAGGACCGGACCATCTTCCTCTTCTACACCGTGGCGTTCGTGCCGTTCGTGGCACTCGCGGTGGCGATGATGATCGGCGCGATGATCGGGCCGGCCGGGGCGACCCAGGACCGCCGCTCGGTGGGCGGAGTCGGAGCGGGTCTGCTGATTCTCGCCGTCATGTGGAACTTTCTGTACTTCTACCCCCTCTATACAGGGCAGACGATTCCGATGGAGGACTGGCGGGCCAGGATGTGGTTCACCAGTTGGATCTGATGCCCTTGGTCTACCGTGGGCTGGCCGGATCCGTCGGCATACAGACCCATGGGGGATGACAGCGTGAACAAGGGCGCGAAGATCGGTGTCGCCGCCGTCGCCACGGCCATGCTGGCCGTGGCCGGCTACGGCGCGTACAACATCGCCGGTGCGTTGACCGGCTCGGACGAGGCGAGCGCGGCCAAGCCGCGGACGGTGGTGGCCGAGCCGCCGACCGCCGAGCAGGCGGCGGCGGCCGCCAAGGACTTCCTGGACGCCTGGGCCAAGGGCGACGTGATGGCAGCCGGCAAGCTGACCGACGCGCCGGACGCGGCGACCGCCGCGCTGACCGCCTTCCAGGACAAGGTGAAGCCGAGCGCGGTCCACCTGACCGCGGGCGGACCGACCAGCTTCCCCTCGCCCTCGGCGTCGGCCGGCGCCAAGTCCTCCGCCCCCGCCTCCCCCTCGGCAGCGTCCCCGACGGCCGCCGCGCCGACCGGGGTGCCGCTGTCCTTCAAGGCCAGCATGGAGTTCGCCGAGAGCGGCACCCCGTGGGCCTACGACGGCGTGCTCGGCCTGGTGAAGATGAGCGACGGCAAGGCCGCCGTGCACTGGACGCCAGCCGTGATCCACCCGCACCTCGGCGCGGGCGAGACCATCGCCGTGAAGCCGGTCTACGGCACGCCCGGCACGGTGACCGACCGCAAGGGCAAGCCGCTCGGCAGCTTCCCGTCGCTCACCGCCGCCATGGAGCGGTTCAAGACCCAGGCCCCGCAGGGCGGCTCCCCGGAGGACGCCGGTTCGGGCGTGCTGATCAGCCCCGACTCGGGCAGCGGGACGCCGGAGAAGCTCTTCACCATCAAGGAGCCCAAGCCGGTCCCCGCGCTGAAGCTCACCCTGGACGCCACCCTCCAGGCCGCCGCCGAGGCCGCCGTCGCCGAACAGTCCAAGGGCGGCACCCGACCCGCCTCACTGGTCGCCATCGAGCCCAGCACCGGCTACATCCTGGCCTTCGCCTTCTCCCCCTCCACCGGCCAGAACCGGGCCTTCTCCGGCGCCACCGCCCCCGGCTCCACCATGAAGGTGGTCACCACCGCCGCGCTGCTGGAGGCCGGCGTCACCCCCTCCACCCCGGTGGCCTGCCCCTCCACCACCATGGTCACCGGCCGCCCGGTCGCCAACGACTTCCCCGACGCCCACCCGAACAACACCTTCGCCGACGACTTCACCGAGTCCTGCAACACCGCCTTCATCGAGAAGGGCGCCGCGGTCCTCAAGCCCGACACCCTCCCGAAGATCGCCAAGGACGTCTTCGGCCTCGGCCTGGAGTGGAAGACCGGCCTGTCCAACTTCGACACCAAGATCCCCACCGAGTCGAACATGGCCGGCGCCGCCACCGAGTTCATCGGCCAGGGCAAGGTGCAGACCAACCCGCTCGGCATGGCCTCGGTCGCCGCCACCGTCCAGAGCGGCGTCTTCAAGATGCCGATCCTGGTCCCCGGCATGGAACAGAAGCCCGCCGCCCGCCAGCTCTCCAACGACGTCCTGACCAACCTGCGCGCCCTGATGACCCAGACCGCGAAGAGCGGCACCGCCGCCGAGCCGATGGCCGGCATCCCCGGCGCCGCCGCCAAGACCGGCACCGCCGAGGTCGACGGCGGCAAGCCCACCAACAGCTGGTTCACCGCCTACCGCGGCAACCTCGCCGTGGCCGCCGAGGTCGAGGGCGGCCTGCACGGCGCCCAGTCCGCCGGCCCGGCGGTCGCCAAGCTGCTGCGGATCGGCAACGGCTGATCCGACGGCCGGGCGTCAGCCCTTGCCGTAGACCGCCTGGACGTTGTCGGCGGCCGGGTGCGCCCGGCCGCACGGGCCGGCGGCGAACGCCCGCAGCAGGTTCTCGGTGACCCTGCGGGTGAAGTCCCCGGCCCGGCCGTCCAGCCCGTGGTTGCCGTTGCCGCCCGGCCCGGTGGCGTCCAGCGACTCCACCCAGCGCATCGTCCCGGTCGCGAACAGGCCCGCCCCGCCGGGCGCCGAGTGGTACGCGGTGTCCGCGAAGCTCTTCCGGCCGTCGCAGACCACCGGCGAGTGGGAGAGCACCTCGATCGGCCGCGGCGTCGGGAAGGCGGTGTTCACCCGGTCGTACTCGACGCCGACCAGGTGCGCGAAGGAGTCGCCCGCCTTCGCGCCGGTCCCCTCGTACAGCCAGTGGCCGGGTTCGGTCACCACGTACGGCGCGTCGACCGGGTAGCCGTCGTAGATCACGCCGAGCAGCGAGCTCTCCGGGTCGGCACCCGGCGGGGAGCGGAAGTCGGTGGTGGCGGGCTTGCCCTGCTTGTACCCGGGGTCCTCCTGCCAGGCGCCCTTGTAGCAGACCACGATCCGGTCCGGCCCGAGCTCGCTCGGCTCGTAGCGCACCCGGCGGTAGCAGCAGTTGGCGCCGAGGACGGCCAGGTTGGTGCCGGCGTCCCGGGCGGCGGCGACGTGCGCGCGCTGCTCCGGCGACCAGTACTCGTCGTGCCCGGGCGAGAGCACCGCCGTCGCCCCCGCCAGCAGCCCGGGGTCGGCGGCCAGGTCCACGCCGGTGGTGTACGCCAGCGGGATGCCGAGCCGTTCGGCCAGCGCGATCAGCGGCGCCTCGTACACCAGGAACAGCCCGGCGCCGTCGGCGTAGGCGTACGGCCGGTCGAAGGTCACCTGGAGCGACCGGGTCGGCAGGCCGCCGGTCGGGCCGTTGTAGAGGTTGTGACCGCCCCACTCGTTGTAGGCCTGCCAGGTGGCGACGGCGTTCACCACCACCGTGCGGCCGGCGGTGGAGCGGGAGCGCACGGTGATCGGGACGTAGCGCTGGCCGGCGCCGCCGTCGGCGTCCAGCCGCAGCAGGTAGCTGCCCTCGGGCCAGCCGGCGGTGTCCACGGCGGTGGTCCGGGGCCAGTCGGTGCGGACCATCCGGGTGCCGGGGTCGACCGTCGGCGCCTTCTGCCGGACGCCGGCCAGCGGACCGGACTGCCAGACCAGGCGGGCCCGGGCACCGCCGTACCAGCCCATCCGGTACGCGGAGACCCGGAAGCCGGGCGCGGTGGTCGACACGTGCAGCCCGAACGACTCGCCCGGCAGCACGCTCACCCGGTCGGCGAAGCCCTCGATCGCACCCGAAGGACCGGCGTTCGTCACCCGCCAGTCGGCGTTGCCGGGCCGGGAGCCCTCGTCCCGGGCGGCGCTCGGGGACGGGCTCGGGCTCGCCGTCCCGGACGGGTGGTCAGTGTTCGGCGGCGGATCAGTCCGGGCCGGGCCACACCCCGTCAGACCGGCCGCCGTGCCGACCGCCAACCCCAGAAACCGCCGCCGCCCGTTCACCGCTCGATCCTACGGTCCGGTGCTCGGGGGAGGCGCTGCGCCGGGCGAGCCGCGGCCAGATCACCAGAACGGTCGGCAGCGCGAGGTAGCCGAACCGGCCGGCCGGGGCGAGCGTGAAGGCGACGGTGAGCCCGGCGGCGAGCAGGTCGCAGGCGGCCACCGCGGAGGTCGGCGGGTAGGCGAGCAGCCAGAGCGCGACGGCCAGGCCGCCGACGCAGAGCAGGCTGAGCGAGATGGTGTGCCCGATCGGCCCGAGCCCGGCCAGCACCTTGCCGGGCAGCGGGCTGCCCGCCGGGGTGTGCACGGCCGTCATGCCGAGCGGGAAGCGCACCACCTGCTCGCGCAGCTGCCGCAGGTGGCCGGCCGCGATCGGGAGGATCACCGCCAGGCTCACGCCGACCCCGATCAGCGCCGCCTCGGCCGCCCGCCGGCGGCCGTACAGCCGCCAGAGCATCAGCACCGCGACCGGCATCGCCGGCCACGCGGTCCACTTGAGCGTGCAGGCGAAGGCGAGGACCAGCCCGGCGCCGGTGGCGCGGCCGCGCGCGGCAAGCGCCATGGCCAGGCAGCAGACGCCGATCAGCGGCAGGTCGACCCCGCCGACCACCAGGGCCATCGCGATCAGCGGCGAGCTGGTGAGCACCGCGAGCGGCAGCACCGGGGTGCGGGCCAGGGTCGGCTGCAGCAGCCGCCAGCCGGCCAGCAGGCAGACCAGGAAGGTGAGGGCGAACCAGATCCGGGCGTCCCCGAGCACCCGGCTGACCGGCCCGGCGCTGCCGAGCACGGCCCGGGGCAGCCCGAAGACCGCCATCGCGGGCAGGTAGGGGTTGTAGTCGGTGACCTGGGCCGGGTCGGGCAGGTACGGGCTGCCGGTGCGCAGCAGCAGGCCGGCGGCGCGTTCGACGACCATCACCTCGGACTGGTGCTGCCCGTGCAGGGCCAGCCGGGCGAGCGGCGCGACGACCGCGCCGAGCGCGGCGGTGGCGGCGGCCAGCCGGGGCGCGATCCGGGGCGGCAGGGTGAGGCACAGGACGCCGGCCAGCAGGTAGGCGGGGGCGGCGACGGTGCCCCAGAAGACCTGGTTGCGCAGGTCGGAGACGAGCGGGAAGGCGGCGGCCCAGCCGGCCGCGACCAGGCAGCCGGCCGCCTGGACGACCGGGTTGGCGGCCCACCGGGCGGCGGCGGGGCGGGGCCCGCGCTGGCGTGGGACACCGCCGCCGGCCGTTCGTCCCGGGTGCCCCTGCACGGCGCATACCGCCTGCTCGGTGCGGTGCTGGGGTCGGGTGCTCGCCATGCCTGGAAGGTTAGGCGTGGGGAGCGTGTGCTGTCCCGGGACTCGGCGTGCTTGTTCTGTGGAGCTTCCTGACACCCCGTCTCACAAGGGCTTTCGTGGAACGGGGTGTTCCGGGAAGTTCCGGGCGTCTCAGACCTTGGTCACGTCGGCCTGCGGCTGCGCCAGTCGGGAGTGCTTGATGCTGTAGCCGAAGTACACCAGCACGGCCACCGCCAGGCTGACACCGAAGGCGATGAAGGTGTCCCGGTGCAGGCCGGTGATCAGGTAGATGCAGAAGCCGACGCTGGCCAGCGGGACGACCGGGTACAGCGGGACCTTGAAGCCGCGCTCCAGGTCGGGCCGGGTCCGGCGGAGGATGATCACGCCGACGCTGACCACGGTGAAGGCGACCAGGGTGCCCAGCGAGGTCATGTCGGCGAGCAGCTTCAGCGGGAAGAACGCGGCGAGCAGCGCGACGGCCGCGCCGACCACCCAGGTGTTCCAGACCGGCGTGCCGGTGCGCGGGGAGAGCCGGGCGAAGCGCTCGGGCAGCATGCCGTCGCGGCCCATCGAGTAGAGGATCCGGGTCTGGCCGTAGATCACCACCAGGGTGATCGAGAAGATCGACACGATGGCGCCGAGCGCGAAGACGATGGCCGGCCAGCTCTGCCCGGTGACGTTCTGCAGGATCTGCGCGAGGCCCGCCTCCTGGCCCTCGAACTGCTCCCAGGGCTGGGCGCCGACGGCGGTGATCGCGACCGCGACGTAGAGCAGGGTGACCACGACCAGCGAGATCACGATCGCCAGCGGCATGGTGCGACGCGGGTTCCGGACCTCCTCGCCGGCGGTGGAGACCGCGTCCAGGCCGATGAAGGAGAAGAAGATCGAGGAGGCCGCGACCTGGACGCCGGCCATGCCGAGCGGCATGAACGGGGTCAGGTTGCCGGAGGAGAAGCCGGTCAGGCCGACCACGACGAAAAGCACCAGGATGGCCAGCTTGATCGCCACCATCACGGCGTTCACCTTCGCCGACTCGCTGACGCCACGGACCAGCAGCACCACGCACAGGGCCACCAGGACCACCGCGGGCAGGTTGACGTAGCCGCCGTCGCCGGGCGGCGCGGTGACCGCCGCCGGCAGGGTGAAGCCGAAGGCCAGGTCGAAGAACTGGTTGAGGTACTGCCCCCAGCTGACCGCGATCGCGGAGGCCGAGACGCCGTACTCCATCAGCAGGCACACGCCGACGCCGAAGGCGACGACCTCGCCCATGGTGGCGTACGCGTAGGAGTACGAGGAGCCGGAGACCGGGATGGCGGAGGCCATCTCGGCGTAGCAGAGCGCGGTCAGGCCGGCGGTGACCGCGGCCAGCACGAAGGACAGGATGACGGCCGGTCCGGCCTCCGGGACGGAGGTGGAGAGCACGAAGAAGATGCCGGTGCCGACGGTGGCGCCGATGCCGATGGCGGAGAGCTGTCCGAGGCCGATGGAGCGGCGCAGGTGCCCCTGGCCCGTCCCCTCCTCGGCCGCGCCGCTCTCGGCGATCAGGGTGTCGACGGGCTTGCGCCTCAGCAGCCGCGCGCCGAGGGACTGGGTGGTGCTCACGAGGGTGGTTCTTTCTTGGTGAGGGTTGATCAAGCACGGACAGTACCAAACCTGCAGATGACTACTGATCAGCCGCCGAGCACGGCCTGCATCACCGACCGGGCGATCGGCGCGGCCAGGCCTCCGCCGGTGACGTCGGTGGCGTCGCTGTCGGCGATCACCACGGCCACCGCCACCGGGGGGACGTCGTTCGACCCGGCGGGCTTCGCCCAGGAGATGAACCAGGCGTACGGGACGCCGCTGTTGTCCACCCCGTGCTGGGCGGTGCCGGTCTTGCCGCCGACGGTGGCGCCGGCGATCCGCGCGTTGCGGCCGGTCCCGTTCTGCACCACGTCCACCATCAGCTGCTGGACCTGCCCGGCGACCGAGGGGCTGAGCGCCTGCCGGTAGGTGGCCGGGTGCATCACCTGGACGCTGGTGCCGTCGCTCTTGGTGAGCCTGTCCACGAGCTGTGGGTGCATCACCTTGCCGTTGTTGGCGACGCCCGCCGCGACCATCGCCATCACCAGCGGGGTGGCGGCGGTGTCGTACTGGCCGATCGAGGAGAGCGCCACCTGCGACTGGTTCATCGAGGTGTCGAAGTTGGACCGGGCGGCGCGCACCGGGACGTCCAGCCGGGCGTCGTTGAAGCCGAAGCTCTCGGCCGTCGAGACCATCCGCTCCAGTCCGACCTGCACGCCCAGGTAGCCCATGACGCTGTTGCAGGAGTTGACCATCGCCGCCTCCAGCGACTGGTTCGGCTCGTTGCAGGCCGAGGTGTCGTTGTTCAGCGGCGTGGTGGTGCCCGGCATCACGTACGGGTACGGGGCGCCGGTCGGCGCGTCGACGTCGGTGACCACGCCGCTCGCCAGCGCGGCGGCGGCCGTCACCACCTTGAAGGTGGAGCCCGGCGGGTAGATCTGGCGCAGCGCCCGGTTGAGCATCGGCTGGTTGGTGTCGGCCTGCAGCCTGTCCCAGGCCTGCTGGTCGGCGGCCGAGGAGCCGGCGAAGGTGCCGGGGTCGTAGGACGGCGTCGAGGCCAGCGCCAGGATCCGCCCGGTGGCCGGCTCGATCGCCGCGACCGCGCCCTGCTGGCCGCCCAGTCCCTTGATCGCGGCCTGCTGGGCGGCCCTGTCGATGGTGGTGTACACGTCGCCGCCGGGCTGCTGCCGGCGGGCGACCTCGTCCCACACCGCCCAGCTCGCCAGCCGGGGGTCGGTGCCGGAGAGCAGGTCGTCGTAGATGCCCTCCAGCTGGGTGTTGCCGTAGGTCTGCGAGGAGTACCCGGTGACCGCCGCGTAGGTGGGGCCCGCGGTGTAGGTGCGCTTGTACGCGTACTTGCCGCCGGTCGGGGCGGAGCCGGTGATCGGCTCGCCCGCCACCATGATGTTGCCGCGCGGCTGGGAGTAGCGCTCGATGGTGAGGCGCTGGTTGGCGCTGTTGTGGTCCAGCGCCTTCTTCTGGAAGACCTGCACCCGGGTGGCCTGCGCGGCCAGCACGACGATCAGCACCAGGCAGAAGGTGCCGGCCCGCCGCCCGGTGGTGGAGATGCCCGGCAGGTCCTGCGGCCCGCCGTCGGCGGACCGTTCGCGGGTACGGCGCCTCATGACCCCTCCGGTACGGCCTGGGCCGGCACCTCCGGCGCGGGCCGGCGCGCGCTGTCGCTCATCCGCACCAGCAGCGCCACGATGATCCAGTTGGTCACCACCGACGAGCCGCCCTGGGCGACGAAGGGCAGCGCCATGCCGGTCAGCGGGATCAGGTCGAGCACCCCGCCGGCCACCACGAAGACCTGCAGGCCGACGATCGAGGCCAGGCCGATCGCCAGCAGCCGGCCGAACGGGTCGCGCAGCGCGATCCCGGTCCTGAACCCCCGCGAGACCAGCAGCGCGTACAGCATCAGCACCGAGACCAGGCCGACCAGGCCGAGCTCCTCGCCGATGGTGGCCAGGATGAAGTCGGACTTGGCGGCGAAGCCGATCAGGATCGAGTGGCCGAGCCCGAGGCCGGTGCCGAGCAGGCCGCCCCAGGCGAAGGCGAACAGCGACTGGGCGATCTGGTTGGGCCCCTGGCCGGCGGCGATCGAGCCGAGCGGGTCCAGCCAGTCGGTGACCCGGCTGTGCACGTGCGGGGAGAGCCAGCCCACCCCGACGGCGGCGACCGCCGCCAGGAAGAGGCCGATGGCGATCCAGCCGCTGCGCGCGGTGGCCACGTACAGCATGATCACGAAGAGGCCGAAGAACAGCAGCGAGGTGCCGAGGTCGGTCTCCAGCACCAGCACGCCGACGAACGCCGCCCAGATCAGCAGCACCGGTCCGAGCACCCGCCCGTGCGGCAGCTGGAACCGCCAGATCCGCCGCCCGGTGAGCGCCAGCGCGTCCCGGCGGACCGCCAGGTACTCGGCGAAGAAGATCGCCAGCAGGATCTTGGCCAGCTCGCCCGGCTGGAAGGAGAGCGGGCCGAGCTGGATCCAGATCCGCGAGCCGTACACCGGCGGGAAGAAGATCGGCAGGATCAGCAGCACCAGCGCCACCAGGGCGCCGATGTACGCGTACCGCCGCAGCACCCGGTGGTCGCGCAGCAGCACCACCACCGCGATGAACAGCGCGACGCCGAGCGTCGACCAGAGCAGCTGGGTGGGCGCCGCGGAACTGCCCGGGGTGGCCAGGTCGAGGCGGTAGATGACGACCAGTCCGATGCCGTTCAGCAGCACCGCGATCGGCAGCGGCAGCGGGTCGGCGTACGGGGCGCGCCAGCGGACCACGCCGTGCGCGACCAGCGCCAGCGCACCGAGCGCGGCACCGTACCACGCCGTGTCGGGCGGTACGGTGCCGTCGGTGTTGACGCCGACCTCGATGTAGCCGAAGACCGCGATCAGGACGGCGGCCAGGACCAGGGCAAGTTCGGTGTTGCGCCGGGTCCTGACCGGCCGCCGGGCGGGCGCGCCCGCCCTGACGGTCGCCGAGGAATTGGCCACTGAGGGTGGCGCTCGGTCAGACGCCGGCCGGCTGGGCGGCCTTGGCGATCTCCTTGAGGTGCTCCTCCTCCTCGTGGCTCAGCGAGGTCTGGATCAGCCGGCCGCCGAAGGCCGCCACCGCCGGGACCACCTTGTCCGCGGTGGCCCTGCGGACCAGCGCGAAGACCGCGGCGCTGCCCGGTTCGAGCTGCTCGCCGACCTGGCGCATGAAGTTGTCGTCGACACCGGTGTCGGTGGACGCGCCGATCGCGGCGCCGGTCGCGCCGCCGACCGCCGCGCCCAGGAACGGCATGAAGAACAGCAGGCCGATCACCCCGCCCCAGAGCGCGCCCGAGGCAGCGCCGACACCGGTCGTGGACACCGCCTGGTGCAGCTTGATCTTCCCGTCCTCGCGGCGCTCGACCACGACGACGTCCTCCAGCTCGATCAGCTTCTGCTTCTGCAGGCCGACCAGCTCGTCGCGTACCTTCTGCGCGGTGGGGAGATCCGGGTAGGAGATGGCGAACAGGTTGCTCACGGCGGGGTCCTTCCGACTCTGCGGGCGTGGCGGTCTTCCAGCACCCTAGCCATGGTTTGCCATATTTATTCTTGTTCGTGTCGGTGTGTCCGATTTTTTGGCGCTTAAGGGATGATCTGCCGGTCGGACAGGCGTGTTGCCGAAGGATTTTCGGCATACCGCTGGAAAACCCGAAAGTTCTGCCCTCTTCTCAGCGGGGCCGGCATACGGCATGATCCCCGGCGGTGCCCCTCGACCCCCCAGGAGGAGTCTTGCCCAGGCTCGCCCTCGCCGCCGCCGCCGCGCTCACCGCGCTGGCCGGCCTCGCCACCCCGGCGCTCGCCAAGCCCGCCCCCGGCGGACCCGTGACGCCGGTCGGCAGCGTCTTCATGGTCAACCCGGTGCAGTCCACCGGAAACGAGTCCCTCACCGACACCAAGGACGCCGCGACCGACGTCCCCGCCTCCGCCTACGCCGCGGTCGCCCTGCGCGGCCTCGACGGCAGCGGCCACCTGACCGGCCGGTGGGCCGCCGTCCGTTCCGAGACCGGCGCTCCCGCGTACTCGGCCACCGGCGACTACCGGTACACCCGCGACGACGACCGCTTCGAGCAGGTGATGGCCTACTTCTGGGTCAACGAGGCCCAGGAGTACCTGCAGTCGCTCGGCTTCGGCAGCGAGCTGCCCGGTGCCAACAACCGGGTGCAGAACGTCCGGCTCAACCAGTGGGGCTCCGACAACTCCTTCTTCACCGACAAGAAGGACGAGATCCGCTTCGGCAAGGGCGGGGTCGACGACGCCGAGGACGCCGAGGTGATCGTCCACGAGTACGGCCACGCCGTGCACGAGGCCCAGGTGCCCGGGTTCGGCAGCTCGCCCGAGGCCGGCGCGATCGGCGAGGCCTTCGGCGACTACCTCGCCGTCGAGGTCTCCAATGCCGCCGACGCGCGGTACGGTTGGCCGCGTCTGACCCCCGACGCCTGTGTGGCCGACTGGGACTCCACCGGCTACACCGCCGGCCCGGTCCACTGCCTGCGCCGCCTCGACACCGGCAAGACCTACGCCGACGTGGTCGGCGAGGTCCACGCCGACGGCGAGATCTGGTCCCAGGCCCTGTACGACATCCGCAAGGCGCTCGGTGCCCGCACCGCCGACCGGATCATCGTCAACGCCCAGTTCTCCTTCGCCCCGGACACCACCTTCAGCGCCGCGGCGCTGAAGACCGTGGCGACGGCCCGGCAGATGTACGGCGACGGCGCGGCCGAAACGGTCCGCCACGCCTTCACGGACCGCCGGATCCCGGGCCTGTAGGGGCCCGGAACCCCAGGGGTCTGTGCACGCCCCCCTGCCTGCGCAGGCCCTACTCCTGGCGGCGGCCGACGAGCAGTGCGGCCGCCGCCAGGGCAGCACCCGCGACCAGCAGCGCCTCCGGCAGCGCCAGGACGGGCAGGTGCAGGCCCTCACGGCGCGAGGCGCCGATCAGCGCCCGCAGCACCAGGTTGGCCGGGGTGCCCGTGGTGACCAGCGCCAGCGTCGCCGCCGCCAGACCCAGCGGGATCCCGTACTGCGCGCCCAGCACCACCGGACGGTTGAACAGCGTGCCGACCGCCGCGCCCGTCAGCACGCAGACCGCGGTGACCAGCAGGCCCGCCGGCGCCGTCCACGCCTTGTCCGACCGCGCGTCCCCGGACATCAGCAGCACCGCCGCCAGCCCCAGCGCCCCGAGCGCCGAGGAGACCAGCAGCGCCGCCAGCAGCGCCCCCAGGTGCGTCCGCACCGGGCCCGCCGCCGCCACCACGCAGGACCGCGCCGCCGCCGGCTCCGCCGTCACCGTGCAGCGCACCAGCCAGGCCGCCACCGGCACCAGCACCGCCCCCGAGAACGCCAGCGCCCCGAACGCCTCCTCCCCCGCGGACATCCCGACGACCAGCAGCAGCACGTACGCGAGGACCGGCGGCAGCCAGCGCTGCGACCGGAGCAGCAGTTCGACGTAGTAGGCGACCAGGGCGCCGAGCGGGGCGCGCGACCCCGCCGCGGCGACGCCCGCCGGTGAGGCCGGCCCCGGGTCGAAGGACGCGGCCCCTGGGGCTTCCGCCGCCGACCACACCGGCCCCGGGCCGCCGTCCGACTCCCCCACCGCGCGGATGTGCGCGGGCGGATCGATCGTCAGGAGCCGTCGCAGCAGCGCGTCCGAGTGGCGGGCGTCCACCTCCAGCAGCGTCGCGCCGTCCGCCAGCGGCTTGCGGGCCGGGGCCCCCGGCAGCCACTCGGGCACCGGGCCCTCGGCCTCGATCCGGACCAGCGGCCCGGCGGGCCCCTGCTCGGCGAGCTCGGCGGCCCGCAGCGCGCCGTCGACGACCGCGTACGCCGCGGTGGTCATCCCCGCGAGCCGGTTGGGGTCGTGGTCGACGAACAGCACCTGCCCGCCGCCGGCCGCCCGTTCGGCGACCGCGGTGTCGAGTTCGGCGCGGGCCACCCGGTCGAGGCCGGTCCAGGCCTCGTCGAGGAGCAGCACGTCCGCCTCGGCGAGCAGCGCCTGCGCGACGGCGACCTTCTGGCAGGTGCCCTTGGAGAGGTGGGCGATCGGCGTCCCGCTCCGCCCGGCGATGCCGAAGCGCTCCAGCCAGTAGCCGGCCCGCCGGTCGGCCTCGTCCTTGCGCAGCCCGTGGATCCGGCCCAGGTGCCGCAGGTAGCCGTGCGCGTGGAAGGGCAGCGCGGGCGGGAACCGCTCGGGCACGTACGCCCGCCGTCCGTCCACCACCACGTCACCGGTGTCGGCCCGCTCGATCCCGGCGACCAGCCTCAGCAGGGTCGACTTGCCACTGCCGTTCGGGCCCTCGATCCGGACCAGTTCACCCGCCCCGACGGCGAGTTCCGCGTCGCGCAGGATCCAGGGCGTGCCCCGGCCGTACCGCTTCCCCACCGCACCGAGCCGCATCCGTCCCCCTCGTCCCGTCCGGCCCCAGTGTGCCCCGGTGGCGGTAGGCCCGGAGTAAGGCGGTGGACTGATGCTCCATAGGATGCGGCCGTGATCACGACGAAACGACGATGGCCGGTCCGACCGGCGAGCCTGCTGGGAGCTCTGGCGATCACCGCCGGTGCCGTCCTCGCGGGCCTGCCGGCCCACGCCGACGAACCCGGCGCCCCGGCGGCAGCCGCCGAACCCCCCAAGGTCGACCTGGTCCTGGACGTCAGCGGCTCGATGCGGGCCACCGACATCCAGGGCAAGAGCCGCCTGGCGGTCGCCCAGCAGTCCCTGAACGAGGTGATCGACGCCCTGCCGGCGGAGACCGAGTTCGGCATCCGGACGCTGGGCGCGACCTACGCGGGCGACAACAAGACCGAGGGCTGCAAGGACACCAAGCAGCTGTACCCGGTGGGGAAGACCAACAAGGTCGAGGCGAAGACCGCCGTCGCCACCCTGCGGCCCAGCGGCTGGACGCCGATCGGCCTGGCCCTGCGCGGCGCCGCCCAGGACCTGGGCACCGGCCCGACCACCCGCCGGATCGTGCTGATCACCGACGGCGAGGACTCCTGCGCCCCGCCGGACCCGTGCGACGTGGCCCGCGAACTCGCCGCCCAGGGCATCCACCTGGTCGTCGACACGCTCGGCCTGGCGCACGACGACAAGACCCGCCAGCAGCTGCTGTGCATCGCCAACGCGACCGGCGGCACCTACACCGACGTCCGCACCCAGGAGCAGCTGACCCAGAAGGTCAAGCAGCTGGTCGGCCGGGCCGGCGAGACCCACACGGTGACGCCCGCCAAGACGACCGGCACCGACAAGTGCGAGACCGCCCCGCTGCTCGGCCCCGGCGTCTGGACCGACCGGGAGAAGTTCTCCGAGCACCGGGTCTACCGGGTGCCGGTGAAGCCCGGTCAGGAGCTGCGCGCCTCCGTCTCGGTCACCCCGGACCGGGCCGTCGCCCGGGACTACGGCGTGCTGCTGCAGGCCACCGACACGCACGGGCAGGAGCTGGTCCGCGGCACCGACGCGGGCAGCGGCCGCACCGACGTCGCCTCCACCGGTGTCCGCTGGTCCGCGGCGGACGACGACGGGGCCTCCGCCTCGCCGACCGGCACCGCGGCCGCCGGCACGACGGTCTGCCTGATCGTCTCCAACTCCTTCGCCGGCCAGGCCGGCGTCCAGGCCGACCCCGGTCTGCCGCTGGAGCTGACCGTGGACGTGGTCGCCGCCTCGCCCGCGCCGGACGGCCCGGCGATGGGCCTGGGCCGCGGCTGGATCCTGCTGCTGGTCCTCACCCTGGCCGGCCTGCTCACCGGCCTGCTCTTCGGCTGGGTGGCACGCTGGCGGATCGCCGTCTGGCGGGAGAACTGACGATGCGTACTTCTATCCGCGCCGCCCTGCCCGCCCTGGTGCTGGGTCTGACCGCGCTCACCGCCCCGGCCGCCGTCGCGGCCTCGCCCTCGCCGTCCCCCTCGGCCTCCGCCTCCGGCGGCTCCGCCGCCAAGGCGCCGCTGAACTCGGCCGGGACCAGCTTCCTGACCGCGACCACGCTGGCGCCCGGTCAGGACGCATCCGTCGCCGCCTCCACCGGTGACTACCTCTACTGGGCGTTCGCCGCCTCGGAGGGGCAGACCGACACCGTCCGGGTGGACGTGGAGCTCCCGCCGTCCGCCGACCGGCACGGCGCGCAGACCTGGACGGTGGAGCTGTTCGACGGCCTGCGCCGCCGGCAGTCCTGCACCGCCGGGCCGCAGAACGCCACCGCCGAGCAGAGCGCCGCCACGGTGACGGTCGCCTGCACCCTGCGGCAGATCCGCTCCTGGGCCGAACCGTGGTCCGGCGACCCGCTGCCGGGCACCTACTACGTCCGGCTCTCGGTGGGCGACGTGCCGCAGTCCGACCTCGGCCTCGCCGCGCAGGTGAAGCTGCACGTCGGCGCCAAGGGCGGCGCGGACGACGCGCAGCCCGAGGGCGGCTCGCTGAAGGCGCCGCTGGTCCCGCCGGTCAACCCCGGCTCCACCGCCGCCGCCTCCGCCCCCGCCACCGGCGCGTCCGCCGCCCCGTCGGCCGGCGCCTCGCACGCGGCGGCCCCGGCCGAGCCCGAGTCCCACTGGTACTCGGACCTGTTCTCCGGCTGGAACACCCGCTGGTGGTGGACGATCGCCGGCGGCGCCCTCGCCGCACTGGCCGGTGTCGCGGGCTACCGCCTCACCCGCCACCCGCGCGGCGGGCGGCCGACCGGCGCGCCGATCCCCCGCCAGGCCGCCCCGGCCCCCCAGCCGCCGGCCCCGGCGCCGTACGACCCGTACCGCAACTGACGGCCGACCCTTGACCGGCCCGGGAGCATCCCTGCTCCCGGGCCGGTGCCGTACCCGGGCTCAGCGCGCGGCGGCGGCCAGGTCCGCGAGGAGGCGGGCGGCGGAGGTGCCGAGGCCGGACGGGGCGCCGACGGCCGGGCGGGGCGGGGCCCCGGCGGAAGTGCGGTGGCCCTCCAGCTCGGCGTCCGGGTAGCGGAGGGTCTGCCGGTGCCAGGTCAGGACGGCGGCCATCCAGTCCTGCAGCTCGCCCAGGTAGTCGTCGAGGGCCTGCCGGGCCTCGGCGCCGAGCATGAAGTCGTCCTTGAGCAGCGGAAGCTCACCGCTGATCAGGTGCTCGAACTGGCGCATCCGGGAGTCGATCAGGTCGGTGACGATGTGCAGGGCCTGCGGCTGCTCGCAGCCGAAGAAGTTCTCCACCACCCGCACCAGATTGTGGAACTCGCCCTCGAACTCGACCTCCTTGCGGTACGAGAACACGTCGTTGACCAGCCCGCCGTGATCGGCAGCGGCGTGCTCCAGCGCCTCCACGGTGCCGCTGGCCAGGACCGCGTCCGGCAGGGCGTCGCCGTGGCCGAGCCGGGCCAGACCCATGGTGAGGTCGGCGCCGAAGGTCGCACGGCGCATCTCGATGTAGTCGACCGGGTCGGGAATGCGGTTCTGCGCCTGGTTGGCGAGCTCCCACAGCCAGCTGTCCAGCATCACCTCCACGGCCCGCCGGAACGTCCGCCGCCCGGCCGGGCCCAGCGGCCCGGCGGTGCGCTCCCAGAGGTCGGCGAGGCCGCGCTCCAGCGCGTTCAGCGGAGCGGTGGCCGCCGGGCCGTCCACCGGCATCAGCGCGCGCAGCCGCTCATTGGCCAGCCGGGCCCCGACCAGGTCGCGGCCGCGCCCGAACACCGCCGGATAGTAGTCGTCGGCGTAGGTGCCCCAGCTGAGCCAGGCGGAGCTCAGGTCGAGCTCCTCGGCGGTGGCGTCGGGGTCGATGCCCGCCGCGCAGAGCGCGAAGTCGAAGCCGGTCAGCTTCGGCTCGTCCCACAGGTCGGAGGCCGGCACGCCGGGCTGCGGCTCCAGCAGCCCGATCCGGGCCGACCACTCGACGACGCCGCGGCGGGCCGCGTCCAGGTGCGGGTTGAGCCTGACCGGGTACGGCATGTGCAGCTCGGGCGGCCGCCCGGTCGGCCCGACCTCCCGGTACGGGACGTGGGCGACGCCGCGCAGCCCGGGGAGGCCCGCCGCGAGACGGATGCCCGCCGCCGAGGTGCCGAGGCCGGTCGGGGCGAGCGCGGGCGTCCCGGCGCCGCCGCCGTTCATGTAGCGGCTGGAGCGCAGGTGCCACTCGTGCCCGCCGGACTGCCAGTCCTGCAGGCCCTTCACATAGCCGGCGACCCGCCCGCACTCCTCGGTGCTCAGGCCGAACTCCAGCATCAGCGGCGGCACTTCGGTCAGCGCGGTGTTCTCGAACTGCTGCAGCCGGGAGGTCAGCAGGTCGTTCACCGAGTCCGCCGCCTGCTGGGTCGAGCAGCCGAGGAAGGTCTCCAGGACCAGCACCCCGTTGCTCAACTCGCCCTCGTCGCCGATCTCCCGCTCGTACGAGAACAGGTCGTTGCGCAGGTGCACCGCGTCCGAGAAGGCGTCGCGCAGCACCCGCAGCGGCCGCGAGTGCGCCACCGACGCCGGGACCTCGGCCTGCGCCGCGAACTCCACCAGGCCCGCCGACCAGGGTGCGCCGCCGACCTTGCGGCGCATCTCGATGTACTCGACCGGGTTGGCGATCCGGCCCTCGTCGATGTTGGACAGCTCCCACAGCGACTCGTTCAGCAGGTGGCGGGTCGACTCGGCGAACCGGGCCCGCCAGTCGGCCGACATGTGCGGGACCGTCCGCCGCCAGAGGTCCGCCAGGCCCGCCTCGACCGGGTTGGTCGGCTCCGGGAAGCCGGCCGCGAGGTCCATCGGCATGAACGCCGGCAGCCGGTCCAGGTACGCCTTGCCGCCCTCGCGGTCCAGCGTCCGCTTGAACATCTCCAGGAAGTGGTCGTCGAAGAAGAACACCCAGGTGTACCAGTCGGTCACCAGGGACAGCGCCTCGGCGTCGCAGTCGGGGTGGGTGTAGGAGCAGAGCAGCGCGTAGTCGTGCGAGTCGAGGTCGTGCTCCTCCCAGACGCCCGAGCCCTCCAGCATCCCCAACCCCCGCGCCCACGCCTTGGTGTGCACCCGCGCCTGCTCGTAGTGCGGATTGATCCGCGCCGGGTACGGCACGTAGAAATCCGGAAGTTCGAACGGCTGCGCCACTGGTACCGCCCCATCGTCGAGTCCACCACGTCCCTGCCGCCCCGAGCCTGCACCGTCCGCCCTCCCCCAACACGCCTTCCACACGGGGAAACCACCCCATCGAGCGACACCCGGGGCGCCCGGGCCCCGCCCCGCCGACCGTGCGTCGCCACGCCGGGCGCCGAGCAGGTCGAACGGACCGCCGCCCTCAAGCCGCTGCTCGCCGACCTCGACGCCGGCCGGCTCACCTCGCTCACCACCGCCCACAGCCCGTACCCGTGGTGGCTGCGCGGACCCGGCATCGCGCTGTTCTCGATCGGCTTCGCCCCGCCGATGCAGGCCACCTGGTACGAGGTACGGACGACCGCCGTGCGGGCCGCCGTGAGCGCGGCACTCGCGATCGCCGCCGCCCCGGTGCTCGGCGCCGTCGCCACCGCGCCCGCCCGCCGGCGACTGACGGAATGCGCCGGACCGGCCTGACGGACGGTCGGGAAAAGCAGAAATCCCGCCCGGTCCAGTGGACCGAGCGGGATTTCCCGTTGGGTGGAGCTGAGGGGATTCGAACCCCTGACCCCCTCGATGCGAACGAGGTGCGCTACCGGACTGCGCCACAGCCCCAACGAGAAGAAACTCTATCACCTCCGCGGACCCGCTCGTGACCACCGCCGGACGCGGGTCGCCCCGCCGTCGGGCCGGTGGCCTGGGGCGGGGCGAGGGGCGGTCATTCGTTGGCGGCGCGGGGGCGGGGCGCGTAGTCCTCGGCGGCCGGCGGCGGGGCCGGGTCGGCGTACTGGTCGAAGAGCTGGGTGCCCGGCGCGGCGGCCTGGCGGCCGGAGTCCCAGGTGCCCGGGGCGCCGAGGTCGAGGTTGCGGGTGACCCGCGGGGCGACCGGGGCGGTCACGTAGGTGGGCAGCGGGACCGGGACGGGCTCCCAGGAGTCGGGGCCGGCGGCTCCGCGCTCGCGCATGCCGTCGACCCACTCCTCGTGCTCGGTGGCGTCCGCGACGGCCGAGGCCGGGTGCTCGGGCTCGGTGGCGAGCCGCAGGTGCGGCCGGGCCGGCTCGGCGGGCCCGGCGGGCTCGGGGTCGGCCGGCGCGGCCGGAGCCGCGGCGGTCCGGGCGGCCCGGGCGGTCGCGGGCTCGGCGTCCTGCCGCTCCCGGGCGCGGGCGCGGAACCGCTCGGCGGCCTGCGCGGCGCGGACCCGGTCGAGCTTGACCTCGTACCGCTGGCGTTCGAGCCGGCGCAGGTGGCCGATGTAGGCGGTGAGCAGGACGGCGGGCAGCGCGGGCACCCAGATGAAGGCGATCCCGGCCACCGCCGCGACGATCGCGCCGAGCGCGAAGGCGACGAACAGCAGGGTGACCATGCGGCGGCGCCGGGCGAGCAGCCGGGCGCGGCGCTCGGCGGACTGCCGGTGCTCGTCCTGCCGGGCGGCACGTTCGGCGCGTTCGGCCCGCTCCGCCCGTTCGGACCGCGGCTCGCGGGCGGCCGAGGCGGGCCGGTCGGCGCGGGCCGGCTCGGCGCCGGCCGCCTCGGCGCCGATCGCCTCGGTGACCGGCGGCGCGGGCACGGCCGCGGGCACGGCGTCCGGGCCCGTCGCAGCGGCGGTCGAGCCGGTCGGCGCGGGGGACGCCTCGGTCGCGCCCGGCTCCTCCGCCTCGGAGGGTTCGGACGCGTCCGCGGACGCGGGGTCGCTGTCGTCGTCGCGGTGCTGGTCGTCGAGGGCTCGGGCCGCGCGCCGCTCCATGGCCGACCGTCCGGCCAGCAGGCGGATCGCGGTGCTGAAGCGTTCCGTCGGACGGGACTCGTTGAGCTCGTCCTGCCTGCGGAGCCACATCGGCACCAGATAGGCAGCCCAGGCCCCTACGATGACCGCGTAGATAAGGCCGCTACTGCTCACCTTTCACACGGTACGGGCGCCGGGGAAGGGCTGGCAGCAATTTGGGGCGGCGTGTCGTTCGATCAAGCTGATTCTCCGACTATTTTGCCGGTATTTGTGGCGGCTCGCCCCGGGCGCGATGCCATATTGATATCTATTTCGAACATATATTCAATTTACCGGTCGGCGGCGGTTCCTGATGGCACGCCAGCGCGGCATCAGCCCCTCCGGGACCTCCTCGGCGGTCAGCGCGTACACCAGGTGGTCCCGCCAGTCGCCGTCGATGTGGAGGTAGCGGGGGCGCAGGCCCTCCTCGCGGAAGCCGAGCTTCTCGACCACGCGCCGGCTGGGCCGGTTCTCGGGGCGGATGCAGACCTCGATCCGGTGGAGTCCGAGGTCGAGGAAGCAGTGGTCGACGGCGAGGGCCACGGCGGTGGGCATGATGCCGAGTCCGGCGACGTCCTCGTCGATCCAGTAGCCGACGTTGGCGGAGCACATGGAGCCCCAGGTGATGCCGCCGACGGTGAGCTGGCCGACCAGGGTGCCGCGGTGCAGGACGACGAACGGGAGCATCCGGCCGGCGCCGGCCTCGCCGCGCAGGTAGCGGACCATCTGCCGGTAGGTGGGCCGCGGCATGGCGGACCGGCCGGCCGGGGCGGGCGGCACGGTGGCCTCCCAGCGCCGCAGCCAGTCGCGGTTGCGCCGGCTGACCTCCTGCCAGGAGCGCTGGTCGCGGGCCCGGATCGGGCGCAGCTCGACGTCGCCCTCGCGCAGATCGACCGGCCAGCCGGCGTTCAGCTCGTACTCCCCTCGTCCGCCCCGGCCCCGTCGGCCGGGCGCGGGTGGTCGCCGCCGCCGAGCTGGTCCACGGCGTGGGCGAGCAGCGGTTCGAGGACCGCCAGGCCGTCCTTGACGCCGCCGGTGGACCCGGGCAGGTTGACGATCAGGGTACGTCCGGCGAGGCCGGCGAGGCCGCGCGACAGGGCGGCGGTGGGCACCTTGTCGCGGCCGTACGCCCGGACGGCCTCGGCGATGCCGGGGATCTGCCGGTCGATGACCCGGGCGGTCATCTCGGGGGTGAGGTCCATCGGGGAGATGCCGGTGCCGCCGGTGGTGAGGACGACGTCGTACCCGGCGGCGACGGCCTCGCGCAGCGCCGCCTCGACGGGGGCGCCGTCCGGGACGACCCGGGGGCCGTCGACGGTGAAGCCCATCCCGCGCAGGCCGGCGACCAGCAGCGGGCCGCCCTTGTCCTGGTAGACGCCGGCGGAGGCCCGGTTGGAGACGGTGACGGCGAGCGCGCGCATCACGCCTCCCGCTGCCAGTCGCCGCTCTTGCCGCCGGTCTTGGTGAGCACCCGGACGTCCTCGATGCTCGCGGCCTTGTCGACGGCCTTGACCATGTCGACGACGGTGAGGCCGGCGACGGCCACGGCGGTGAGCGCCTCCATCTCGACGCCGGTGCGGTCGGCGGTCTTCACGGTGGCGGTGATCTCGACGGCCTCGTCGGTGACCGCGAGGTCGACCTTGACGCCGGAGATGGCGATCGGGTGGCAGAGCGGGATCAGGTCGGGGGTCTTCTTGGCGCCCATGATCCCGGCGATCCGGGCGACCGCGAGGGCGTCGCCCTTGGGGACGCCCTCGCCGCGCAGCAGTTCGACGACGCGCGCCGAGACCCGGACCCGCCCGGCGGCGACCGCGGTGCGCACGGTGGTGGCCTTCTCGGAGACGTCGACCATGCGGGCGGCGCCGGTGTCGTCGACGTGGGTGAGGCGGTCGCCGGGGGGTGTGTCGGTCACGGGGTGGCTCCATGCAGCGCGGGTCGAATACCGCGCTACCGTACAGCCCCGACCCGGTCAGTCCGTGAGAAGGACCACATCGAGGACGGTGCCCGCGTCGAGCGAGGTGGTCTCCTCGGGGACGGTGATCAGGCAGTTGGCCCGGGCGAGCGCGCCGACCAGGTGGGAGCCCTCGCCGCCGACCGGGGCGACCGTGCCGTCGGCGTCGTACCAGCCGCGCAGGAACTGGCGGCGCCCGGCGGGCGAGCGCAGCGCGGCGGTGCAGGTGGCCCGGACCACCGGGCGGTGCACGTCGGGGGCGCCGAGCATGGTGCGGATCACCGGGCGGACGAAGAGCTCGAAGGAGATGTACGCGCTGACCGGGTTGCCGGGCAGGGCGAGCAGCGGCACGCCGTCGGCGCCGCCGAGCCGACCGAAGCCCTGCGGCTTGCCGGGCTGCATCCGCAGCCGCCGGAAGTCGACGCCGCCGTAGGACTCGAAGACCTCCTTGACCACGTCGTACGCGCCGACGCTGACGCCGCCGCTGGTGACGATCAGGTCGGCGCGGCCGAGCTGGTCCTCCAGCACGGCGCGCAGGGTGGCCGCGTCGTCGGGGACGCCGCCGACCCGGTAGGCGATGGCGCCGGCGTCGCGGGCGGCGGCGGTGAGGGTGAAGGAGTTGGAGTCGGAGATCTGGCCGGGGCCGATCGGGTCGCCGGGCCGGACCAGTTCGCTGCCGGTGGAGAGCACGACCACGCGCGGGCGGGGCCGGACCCGGACGGTGCCGCGGCCGATCGCGGCGAGCAGGCCGAGCTGGGTGGGGCCGAGCACGGTGCCGGCCTCCAGCACCTCGTCGCCCTTGGTGATGTCGCTGCCGCGGCGGCGGACGTGGGCACCCTCGGAGACCGGTCGCAGCACCCGCACCTCGTCGCCGGTGCCGGTGCCGGAGGCGGCGCCCATCGAGTCGGCGGCCCGGCCGGTGCCGGTGCCGCCGTCGGTCCACTCGACCGGGGCGACGGCCTCGGCGCCGGGGGGCAGCGGGGCCCCGGTCATGATCCGGGCGGCCTGCCCGGGGCCGACCTTGGGGAGTTCGCCGGCGCCGGCGGCGATGTCGCCGACCACCGCGAGCACCGAGGGGTACTCCTCGGTGGCGCGGGCGGTGTCGGCGGTGCGGACCGCATAGCCGTCCATCGAGCTGTTGTCGAAGGGCGGCAGGTCGACGCCGGCGGTCACGTCCTCGGCGAGCCGGCAGCCCTGGGCGTCGAGCAGCTGGAGCTCGATCGCGGGCAGCGGGCCGACCGCGGAGAGGACGTCGGCGAGGTGCTCGTCGACGGTCCAGTAGCGGGGCGATGCCGGGGCCGGGGTGCCCTCGCAGCAGCTGTCGGTGGTCCCGGTCATCGCCTCACTCGCCTTCGTCGTGGGTCAGCCCTGCATCTCGCCGGCGACGAACTGGGTGAGCCAGCTCCGGAACTCCGGGCCCAGGTCCTCACGCTCGCACGCCAGTCGGACGATAGCGCGAAGGTAGTCGGCGCGGTCGCCCGTGTCGTAGCGGCGCCCCTTGAAGAGCACACCGTGGACGGGGCCGCCGGCGTCCTGGTCGCGGGTGGCGAGCTCGCGCAGCGCGTCGGTCAGCTGGATCTCGCCGCCGCGGCCGGGCGCGGTCTCGCGCAGCACGTCGAAGACGGCCGGGTCGAGCACGTACCGGCCGATGACGGCGTAGTTGGACGGCGCGTCGGCGGTGTCCGGCTTCTCGACCAGGTCGGTGATCCGGAAGACGTCCTCGCCGAGGCCGTTGGGCTTGACCGCGGCGCAGCCGTAGAGGTGGATCTGCGCGGGGTCGACCTCCATCAGCGCGACGACCGAGCCGCCGAGCTCCTGCTGGACCTCGATCATGCGGGAGAGCAGCGGGTCGCGCGGGTCGATCAGGTCGTCGCCGAGCAGGACCGCGAAGGGCTGGCCGGCGACGTGCTGCTCGGCGACCGAGACGGCGTGGCCGAGGCCCTTGGGGTCGCCCTGGCGGACGTAGTGCATGTTGGCCAGCTGGACGGACTCCTGCACCCGGCGGAGGCGGTCGTGGTCACCCTTGCGGGTGAGCAGCTCCTCCAGCTCGTACGCCCGGTCGAAGTGGTCCTCCAGGGCCCGCTTGTTGCGGCCGGTGACCATCAGTATGTCGGAGAGCCCGGCGGCGGCGGCCTCCTCGACGACGTACTGGATGGCCGGCTTGTCGACGACCGGCAGCATCTCCTTGGGGGTCGCCTTGGTCGCCGGGAGGAAGCGGGTCCCGAGGCCGGCGGCCGGGACGACGGCCTTGGTGACAGGGGTGCGGGCGTTCGTCTTCGTCATGCGTTGACCTTACTGAGGCATGGTTTCCGCCTGGCTGAGAGCGGAGTGAAGCGGCTGTGAGAGACCGCCTGACACCCTACCGGGCTTCTGCGGCGGATTTTCCGCGCGGTTGAGGGCTCCCCGCCAGCAGTCTCCGCCTTCCGCGCGGGCGGCGGCGAGGGCCCGGTCGGCGGCGCGCAGCAGCGGGGCGGCGTGCGAGCCGTCGCGGGGCAGCACGGCGACGCCGATGGCGGCGGTGAGGCCGCTGCGGGCGCCGGGGTCGGGCTCGGCGGGGGTGGCCGGCGTCCAGTCGAGCAGTCGGTGGCGCCGGACCGTCCAGCACAGCCGTTCGGCGACCTGGACGGCGCCCTCGACCCCGGTGTCGGGCAGCAGCACCAGGAACTCCTCGCCGCCGTACCGGCCGAGGGTGTCGGAGCGGCGGATCTCCAGGCCGAGCCGCTGGGCGAGGTCGCGCAGCACGGCGCCGGCCCGGGTGCGGCCGTGCTCGGCGACCACCGCGTCGAAGCCGGTGATCTGCAGCATCAGCACCGCGAGCGGGCGGGGTTCGGCGGCGGCCGCCTCGGCGCGGCGGGACCGCTCGATCTCGCGGTCCAGGGTGATCTGCAGGTGGCGGTAGTTCCAGACGCCGGTGAGCGGGTCGCAGGAGGCGGTGCGCCGGAGCTCGTCGCGCTCCTGCTCCAGCTCGCAGATCCGTTCCTGCAGCCCGGCCTCCCGGGTGCGCGCGGCCGCCGCGGTGCGGCGCAGCCGCAGCCCGTACCAGCCCGCGGCGGCCAGCGCGGGCGCGCTGAGCCCGGCGAACGCCTGGACCAGGAGCGGGGTGGACATAGCGCGGCCTCCGCGTGTCAGGCTCGTGTCAGCACCATCGACGGCGAGCAGGGGAGTTTCCGGTGACTGCCAATCCATTGCCCAACGACAAGGCGGCCCTGAGGTCACGGCTGCTGGAGCGGCGGCGGGCGCTGAGCGCGGAGGAGCGGGCGGCCGCGGCGACCGCGCTGGCCGGGCACGCGGCGGGCCTGGCCGCGCCGGGCACGGTGGTGGCGGCGTACGTGTCGGTGGGCGGCGAGCCGGGCACCCGGCCGCTGCTGGACGAGCTGCGCGGGCGCGGGGTGCGGGTGCTGCTGCCGGTGCTGCTGCCCGACAACGACCTGGACTGGGCCGAGTACGCGGGCGCCGGGGGGCTGGCCCCGGCCGCCCGCGGGCTGCTGGAGCCGACCGGGCCGCGGCTGGGCCCGGAGGCGGTGTGCGGGGCCGCCGCGGTGCTGCTGCCGGGCCTGGCGGTGGACGGCCGGGGCATCCGGCTCGGCCGCGGCGGCGGCTCCTACGACCGGGTGCTGGCCCGCCTCGCCCGGGCCGGCGCCCGCCCGCTGCTGGCCACCCTGCTGTACGAGCACGAACTGGTCGACCGGGTGCCCGCCGAGGACCACGACCTCCCGGTGGACGCCGTGGTCACCCCGACGGGCCTGCGCCGCCTGCCCTCCGCCGGCTAACCGGCGGTCAGCGAGAGGACGTGCTGGGCGGACTTGGAGACCGCGTCCGCCGAGTACGCCCAGGGCAGCAGCTCGCCCCGGGCCCAGAGCTCGGTCTGGTCGTTGTAGTTGGGGTGGAACGCGTGGCCGGAGGCACCGCCGACGTTGATCCAGCGCGAGGCGTCGAAGTTGCTGAGGTCCACGACCATCCGCATCGACGGGATCCAGTCCACCTCGTACCCGGCGGCGGCGTTCCAGCCGGCCGCGTCGACCGCCGCGGTGCCGCCGGCCAGCTGGTACGGGCCGCGGTTGAGCAGCCTGTGCACCAGGCCGGAGGCGACCGACGACTCGTCGGTGCCGAGGGTGGGCTCCTTGAGGGTCAGCGTGTGCAGCCGGCCCCAGGTCCAGGTGGAGATGTCCTTGCCGAGCTTGGCGGTGAGCTCCTGGCGGGCGTCCTTCATCGCCTCGGCGAGCAGCTTGTCCATGCCCTTCTGCGGCAGGTGGTTGGAGTCGATGTACTCCCACCAGCTGCTGTCCGGCTGGGTGAGCTGCTGGCGGACGACCTCCATCCAGCGGTCGCCGCCGTCCGGCTGGGCCTGCGAGGGCTTGCGGGTGCCGCACTCGGTGACCGCCTGGGCGGCGCCGCCGACGGCGTCGTCGGGCAGCGTCGAGTCGCGCTTCTGACGGACCAGCAGGCAGTCGCCCTCGGCCCGCAGGTCGGCCGGGAACTTCTGGCCGTAGGCCAGGGTGAGCAGGTTGCGCCAGACCCCGTTGTAGTACGCGGCGGCCGCCGAGTCGGCGTCCTGCCGGTAGTTCCAGTCCTTCAGCAGGTCCTGGGCCTCGCGCACGTACGGGTCGTCGATCTGCACCTTGAGCAGCAGCGGGACCAGGGTCTTGGCCATCACGCTGGTGTCGTCCAGCTGGATCGCCTGCATGTCGTCCGGCGAGATCTTGCCGCCGTTCTTCAGCTTGTCCTGGATCTGGTCGCCGATCTCCTTGGCCCGGGTGCCGTACTCCCAGTCGGTGGTGAGCAGGAACGGGTAGCTCGCGTCGGCCACGGCCTGGTTGGCGGTGACGATGTAGCCGGAGGCGGGGTTGTAGCTGTACGGCAGCGACTTGAAGTCGATCGTGCCGGTCCACTTCCAGCTGGAGTCCCAGCCCGGCGCGGGCCAGCGGCCGTCGCCCTTGGCCCGGACCGGGATCACGCCGGGCGCCTGGTAGCCGATGTTGTTCTTGGTGTCGGCGTAGATCAGGTTCTGCGCGGGGACGGCGAAGTCCTTCGCGGCGGCCCGGAACTCGTCGAAGTCGCTCGCCCGGTTCAGCTTGAAGACGGCCTCCATGGTGGAGCCCGGGGTGAGCGCGGTCCACTGCAGGGCCACGCCGTAGCCGGCCGCCCGGTCCGGGGCGGCGTTGCCGGCCGGCGCGTACGTGCCGACCTTCTGCTGCTCCTCGCTCTGGTCGGAGATCAGCGGCAGGCCCTCGCGGGTGGAGCGGACGGTGATGGTGCGGTCCTCGCCGCCGGCGACCTTGATGGTCTCCTTGCGGGTGGTGAACGGCACGTCCTTGCCGTCCACCTGGTAGGTGTCCGGGCCGGTGACCTTCTCCAGGTACAGGTCGGTGACGTCGGCGCCGAGGTTGGTGAAGCCCCAGGCGATGTCCTTGTTGTGGCCGATCACCACGCCCGGCATGCCGGAGAAGGTGTAGCCCGCGGTGTCGAAGGTGCAGGCCTTGTTCAGCGCCCGGCAGTGCAGGCCCATCTGGTACCAGATGGACGGCATGCCGGGGCCCAGGTGCGGGTCGTTGGCCAGCAGCGGCAGGCCGGTGGTGGTGTTGGTGCCGCGCACCACCCAGGAGTTGGAACCGATGCCCTGGCCCTGCGGGCCGAGCAGCTGCGGCACCGCGGCGATCCGGTCGGCGAGGCCCTTGAGCACGCCCTGGGTCGCGGCGGCGGCCTGGACGGTGGGCGGGGTGGCGGCCGCGGCGCCGTCGGCCGGCTTGTAGGTGCCGTCGGTGCCGACCTTGCCGGTCTTCACGATGGTGCCGTTGCGGTCGTACGGGTACGCCGGGTAGAGCTGCTCGATCTTCTCCTTGGAGAAGTCCTGGGTGAGCAGCGAGCGGTCGATCTCCTCCTGGAGGTTGCCGGAGAGGTTCCAGGCCATCGCCTTGAGCCAGGCGACCGAGTCGACCGGGTCCCACTTCTCCGGCTGGTAGCCGCTGTTCACCACGCCGAGCAGGGCGTACTCCAGCGAGGCGCCGGCCCCGCCGGGGTGCTCGGCGAGCCAGGCGTTGACGCCCTCGCTGTAGGCCTGCAGGTTCTTCTTGGTGGACTCGGAGAGCAGCGTCGGGGAGTCCCACTCCTGCTGCGCGACCCGGCGCCAGCCCATGGTGCGCAGGAAGGAGTCGGTCTCCACCTGGCCGGAGCCGAACATCTCGGAGAGCCGGCCGGCGGTGATGTGCCGGCGGACGTCCATCTCCCAGAACCGGTCCTGGGCCTGGACGTAGCCCTGGGCCCGGAACAGGTCGGCGTCGCTGTCGGCGTACAGCTGCGGGATGCCGTTGGCGTCGCGCTTCACGTCCACCGGGGCGGCCATGCCGGGTACCCGAACGGTCCCCTCGACGTCGGGGAAGGAGGAGCGCACCGTGTCGACGGCCCACCAGCTGCCGCCGGCCGCGCCGGCCACCAGCAGGACGGCCAGCACGATCACGATCAGACGAGCGCGCCGGAACTTCTTCGAGCGGGGCATCCGAATCCTTGTGGCGAGGGTGACTGCGGCCGTGACAGTGCACCACATTAGGACGACGGGCCTGCACGAGGGGCACGGGGGAACCCCCTAGTTCAAAGATCAGGTAAAATGTTAGACTGGGTAACGTTTCATCCCTCCGCCCCACCGCCGCCGCCGTCCCTCCCCTGCCGAGGTGCCCCTGCGTGACCGTTGACCACCTGAACCAGTTCCTGCTCGAGGTTTCCGTGATCCTCCTGGTCGCGGTGGTCGCGGTGCGCATCTCCACCCGCTCGGGGCTCCCCTCGCTGCTGATCTACCTCGGCATCGGCGTCGCCCTCGGCCAGAACGGCCTCGGCGTCACCTTCAACAACGCCGAGCTGACCCAGGTGCTCGGCTACGCGGCCCTGGTGGTGATCCTCGCCGAGGGCGGTCTGAAGACCAGCTGGCAGGCGATAAAGCCGGTCATGCCGGCCGCCACCGCGCTCGCCACCCTCGGCGTCGCGGTCTCCGTCTTCGTCACCGCCGCCGGCGCGCACTGGCTGGTCGGCCTGGACTGGCGCACCTCGCTGCTGCTCGGCGCGATCGTCTCCTCCACCGACGCCGCCGCGGTCTTCTCGGTGCTGCGGATGGTGCCGCTGCCCAAGCGGCTGACCGGCCTGCTGGAGGCCGAGTCGGGCTTCAACGACGCCCCCGTGGTCATCCTGGTGGTCGCCTTCGCCACCGTCGGCGAGGCCGACGCCTGGTACGTCCTGGTCGGCACGATCATCGCCGAGCTGGCCGTCGGCGCGGTGGTCGGCTACGCGGTCGGCCGGATCGGCGCGTACGGCGTGCGCCGGGTCGCCCTGCCCTCCTCCGGCCTGTACCCGATCGCGGTGCTGGCGCTGATCGTGCTCGCCTACGCGGGCGGCGCGCTGCTGCACGCCTCCGGCTTCCTCGCCGCGTACGTGGCCTCGGTGGTGCTCGGCAACGCCAAGCTGCCGCACGGCCCGGCGGTCCGCGGCTTCGCCGACGGCCTGGCCTGGATCGGCCAGATCGGCATGTTCGTGATGCTCGGCCTGCTCTGCACCCCCGCCACCATGGGCAGCGCCGTGGTGCCCGCGCTGGTGGTCGGCGCGGTGCTGGTCTTCCTCGCCCGGCCCGCCTCGGTGCTGCTCACCATGACCCCGTTCCGAATGCCCTGGCGCGAGCAGGCCCTGCTCAGCTGGGCCGGGCTGCGCGGCGCGGTGCCCATCGTGCTGGCCACCATCCCGGTGGTCTACGGGGCCGAGTCGGCCCAGCAGGTCTTCAACGTGGTCTTCATCCTGGTCGTGGTCTTCACCCTGCTCCAGGGCCCCACCCTGCCGCTGGTCGCCCGCTGGCTGCGGATCGGCGAGGGCGACCTGGGTCAGGACCTCGGCATCGAGTCGGCGCCGCTGGAGAAGCTGCACGGCCAGCTGCTCTCGGTCGCGCTCGCCCCCGGCTCCCGGATGGCCGGCGTCGAGGTCGGCGAGCTGCGGCTGCCCAAGGGCGCCGCCGTCACCCTGGTGGTGCGCGAGGGCTCCAGCTTCGTCCCGGACAAGACCACCGTGCTGCGGCCCGCCGACGAACTGCTCGTGGTCACCACCGACGAGGTCGCCGAGGCCGCCGAGAAGCGGCTGCGCGCGGTCGACCGCGGCGGCAAGCTGGCCGGGTGGCTGAACGGTCGGTGACGATGTTCACCTTGCATTGGCAGGACGTTTCGGGCAGCAGCCGGTATAATGAAGGTATACATCTGACGATTGCATCCGTACCACCTGCCTGATGCAGAGTCGGCGCGACCGCTCGGCGGCCCGGCCCGGTGACCTTCCCGGCCGAGGTATCTACCCCGGTCGACGCGCGAGAGGACGACTCTCGGCGCGCGTCCGGGCCCCACCCTCGGCCCCCGGTCCGCGCTACCAGGCGGCAGAGAGGACCGACCGTGGCGGCCCGCCGAACGGTCGACAACCCCACCCGCAACCGCGCCGGCTACGGCACGCTGCTGCGCACCCCCGGCGCCCGGACCTTCCTGGTCCCCGCCTTCGCCGCCCGCCTGCCCTACGCCATGCTGAGCCTCGGCATCGTGCTGTTGGTGCTGGACACCCACGGCTCCTACGGCCTGGCCGGCGCCGTCGCGGCGGCGTCCGCCGTCGCCCAGGCGCTGGTCGGCCCGCAGACCGGCCGGCTCGCCGACCGCTACGGGCAGTCCGCCGTGCTGGTCCCCGGCGTCCTGGTGCACGCCGTGTCGGTCGGTGCGCTGATCGCCCTGGCCCTCGGCCACGCCCCGACCTGGACGCTCTTCCTGGCCGCCGTCCCGGCCGGCGCCTCGGTGCCGCAGATCGGCGCCATGGTCCGCGCCCGCTGGGTGGCCAAGCTGGCCGACGACCCGGCCAGGCTCAACACCGCCTTCGCCTTCGAGTCGGTCACCGACGAGTTCACCTTCGTGATCGGCCCGGTGCTCGCCACCGCGATCGCCACCGGAATCTCCCCCGCCACCGGCCTGGTCGCCGAGGCCGTGCTCACCGTGGCCGGCGGCCTGGCCTTCGCCGCCCAGCGCTCCACCGCGCCCGCGCTGAAGCTCCCCGCGGCCGGCACCCGGCGCGAGTCCGCGCTGGCCGCCCCCGGCGTGCGGCTGCTGGTCGGAGCCTTCCTCGGCGTCGGCACCGTCTTCGGCGCGATGCAGGTCTCGGTCACCGCCTTCGCCGAGTCGGCCGGCCGGGCCGGGACGAGCGGCATCGTGTACGGCGTCTTCGCCGGCGGCTCGATGCTGGCCGGCGTGCTCTACGGCATGATCGCCTGGCGGCACTCGGCCCGGCAGCGGATGCTCGGCTGCTACGCGCTGCTGGTGCTCGGCTGCTCCACCCTGTGGGCGATGCCCAATCTGGTCGCCCTCGCGATCGCCGGACTCTTCTGCGGCCTCGCCATCGCGCCCACCCTGATCACCGGCTACACCCTGGTCGAGACCCTGGTCGGCGACGGCGCCAAGACCGAGGCCTTCACCTGGCTGACCGGCGCGATCGGCCTCGGCCTGGCGGCCGGCTCGACCGCCGCCGGCCAGCTGATCGACCACGGCGGGCCCTCGGCCGGCTTCCTGGTCCCGGTGGTCGGCTCCGGGCTCGGCCTGGTGGCGCTCGTCACGATGCGCCGTCTGCTGGTGGCCCCGGGCAGCTCGGGCCGTACCGTTGCCAGGAGCGTCCCGCTCAGGCCGCAGCCGGTCGGCGCCGCCTCGCGCGGCTGACCGCGCGATCGGGCGATCACGCGGCCGACGCTGGACTGACGCGGCGGAATGCCGCATCATGGACCGTTGTTAGCACTCATCAGGTGAGAGTGCCAGGGGGAGTGCAGGAGGAAGAGCAAGTGCCCACGTACCAGTACCAGTGCACCGAGTGCGGCAACGGCCTCGAGGCGGTGCAGAAGTTCAGCGACGACGCGCTGACCACGTGCCCCGACTGCCAGGGGAAGCTCCGCAAGGTCTTCTCGGCCGTGGGCGTGGTCTTCAAGGGCTCGGGCTTCTACCGCACCGACAGCCGCTCCTCGTCGAGCAGCTCGGTGGGCGCCTCGTCCTCCTCGACCGCCTCCACCCCCTCGTCGACGCCCTCCTCCTCGTCGTCGTCGACGTCCTCCGCTCCCGCCGCGAGCTGAGCAAAGCCTTTCCGGAACCCGGTGGTGCCTGCTGGCACCACCGGGTTCCGCGTTTTCTCCCCCCGCTCGCACCGTTCTCACCCGGGTGGGGGACTCCGGTTGTCCACAAGGCCGGTTTTTCCACAGGAAATCGGCGGGCCCTGGGCCGGGTCGACACCCGGCCGCACTCTGGTTCCGCGCCCCCGGCCGGGGGCGCTCCGACCGGAGAAATGCGGTGCCGCCATGACCATGTACCTCGTTCCCCCGCTGCCCGCGACCGCCGTGCCACCGCGCCGCGACATCCCGCCGTTCCCGCCGATCCGGCGCGGCGGTGGCGGCCGCCACCGGCTGCAGCACGCGGTCCGGCGCAGGCCCGGGGTGCTGGTCACCGGGCTGATCGCGGCCCTCACCGCGCTGGCGGCCGGCCCGCTGCGACCCGGCCCACCGCCCGCGGCGCCGCCCGCCGGCTGCGCCGCCGCGTCAACCGGAAAGATCGGATTTCACCCGTAACCTCACCGGGCTGACGCCGTTCAGCGCAGCATGAAGGGCTTCAAGGAATTCCTGCTCCGCGGCAATGTCATCGACCTGGCCGTGGCGGTCGTGATCGGCGCCGCATTCACCAACATCGTCAACGCCTTCGTCAAGGGCATCATCGACCCCCTGGTCGGCGCCTTCGGCAGCAAGGACCTGGCCGCGTACAGCTCCTGCATCAAGGGGCCGTGCGTGGTGGACCCCTCGGGGAACGTCACCTCGGGCATCCGGATCCTCTGGGGATCGGTGCTCAGCGCCGCGCTGAGCTTCCTGATCACCGCCGCGGTCGTCTACTTCCTGCTGATCCTGCCGATGAACCACTTCATGGCCAAGCGCAAGACCGTCGAGGAGGAGGCGCTGGAGGCCGAGGCCAAGGAGGTCGAGCTGCTCACCCAGATCCGCGACGCCCTGACCAGCAGCCGCTGAGGCCCCGTCCCCGCACCCGTCAGGCCCCCCGCGTCACTCCCCGCTCCCCCGTCAGTCCCCGTGGTGCGGGGGCCGCTGGCTCAGGTACCAGTCCAGCCCGCGCTCCCGCCCACCGTTCCCGCCGCCGCCCGCCGGGCCGCCCCAGCCCTGGTCGGTGTCGTCACTGGTCTGCCGCTCCAGCGGATCCCCGAAGACCAGCCTGGCCTTCGCGGCCCCGGCCGCAGCGGCCGCCTCGTCCGTCCGGGCCTTCTCGTCGTCCCGGTCCCCGGTCCGCTCACTCATCGCCAGTCCTCACTCGTTCCCGACCCTCTCCCCCAGCGTAGGCCCGCACGCCGCGGGGGGGGGGGGGGGGGGGGGGGGGGGGGGGGGGGGGGGGGGGGGGGGGGGGGGGCGGGCCCGCCCCCGGGGGCGGGGCCGCGGGGCGCGCGGGGGGGGCCCGGCGCGGG